>NZ_OU015321.1:2238750-2602500 GCF_907163105.1 Cloacibacterium caeni | reverse complement strand
CGTGCAAGGCAGGCGCTCTAGCCAGCTGAGCTAATTCCCCTCTAATTCTTTAGTAGTCTCGGGCAGGCTCGAACTGCCGACCTCTACATTATCAGTGTAGCGCTCTAACCAGCTGAGCTACGAGACTTTAAATCTCTTCCCTCTTACTAATGATTAGGGGTATATTTTTATATATCAACCAGTAAAAAACCAAAGCGAACTGAGTAAGTTCTTATTTTAATTTTGTTTTACGTCTAATGACGCTCTAAAATGAGATGTTCCAGCCGCACCTTCCGGTACGGCTACCTTGTTACGACTTAGCCCTAGTTACTAGTTTTACCCTAGGCAGCTCCTTTTACGGTCACCGACTTCAGGTACCCCCAGCTTCCATGGCTTGACGGGCGGTGTGTACAAGGCCCGGGAACGTATTCACCGCGCCATGGCTGATGCGCGATTACTAGCGATTCCAGCTTCATAGAGTCGAGTTGCAGACTCCAATCCGAACTGAGACCGGCTTTCGAGATTTGCATCACATCGCTGTGTAGCTGCCCTCTGTACCGGCCATTGTATTACGTGTGTGGCCCAAGACGTAAGGGCCGTGATGATTTGACGTCATCCCCACCTTCCTCTCTACTTGCGTAGGCAGTCTCACTAGAGTCCCCAACTGAATGATGGCAACTAGTGACAGGGGTTGCGCTCGTTGCAGGACTTAACCTAACACCTCACGGCACGAGCTGACGACAACCATGCAGCACCTTGAAAATTGTCCGAAGAAAGCTCTATTTCTAAAGCTGTCAATTCCCATTTAAGTCTTGGTAAGGTTCCTCGCGTATCATCGAATTAAACCACATAATCCACCGCTTGTGCGGGCCCCCGTCAATTCCTTTGAGTTTCACTCTTGCGAGCGTACTCCCCAGGTGGCTAACTTATCACTTTCGCTTGGTCTCTGAAGCCGAAGCCCCAAAAACGAGTTAGCATCGTTTACGGCGTGGACTACCAGGGTATCTAATCCTGTTCGCTCCCCACGCTTTCGTCCCTCAGCGTCAGTTATATCTTGGTAACCTGCCTTCGCAATTGGTGTTCTAAGTAATATCTATGCATTTCACCGCTACACTACTTATTCCAGCCACCTCAAATATACTCAAGACTTACAGTATCAATGGCAGTTCTATCGTTAAGCGACAGGCTTTCACCACTGACTTATAAGTCCGCCTACGGACCCTTTAAACCCAATAAATCCGGATAACGCTTGCACCCTCCGTATTACCGCGGCTGCTGGCACGGAGTTAGCCGGTGCTTATTCGTATAGTACCTTCAGCTACCCTCACGAGGGTAGGTTTATCCCTATACAAAAGAAGTTTACAACCCATAGGGCAGTCGTCCTTCACGCGGGATGGCTGGTTCAGGCTTGCACCCATTGACCAATATTCCTCACTGCTGCCTCCCGTAGGAGTCTGGTCCGTGTCTCAGTACCAGTGTGGGGGATCACCCTCTCAGGCCCCCTAAAGATCATCGCCTTGGTGAGCCGTTACCTCACCAACTAGCTAATCTTGCGCGTGCCCATCTCTATCCGCCGGAGCTTTCAATATTAAACGATGCCGTTCAATATATTATGGAGTATTAATCTTCCTTTCGAAAGGCTATCCCCCAGATAAAGGCAGGTTGCACACGTGTTCCGCACCCGTACGCCGCTCTCTCATTTCCGAAGAAACAATACCGCTCGGCTTGCATGTGTTAGGCCTCCCGCTAGCGTTCATCCTGAGCCAGGATCAAACTCTCCATTGTATGTTTGTCTGACTCACTCAAAGTTGACTTCGCTTTGGTTTATTTTTTTTACTTGGTTGTTATATTGTATTTCAAAGATCTCTTTTTCTTTCGCACCTCAGAAAACTTTTCTGTCATCTTTCGTTTCTGATTTGCGAGTGCAAAAGTATTAATTATTTTTTAATCAACAAAACTTTTTTTGATATTTTTTCAAGACCGTCAGTCGCACTATTTACTTCGTTAGCTTAACTTAATTTATCTCTCTCAAAAAAAACTTTACTCTTCTGCGCTCCCTCATTTAAGGGACTGCAAAGGTAACGCTTTTTTCTAAACTTCCAAATATTTTTTTCAAATATTTTCATGTTCTCGTCTCGTCTTTATTTTCTTAATTAGCTCCTGCGCTTTCCCGTTGTTTCGGATTGCAAAAGTACGAACTTTTACACAATCCCCAAATTTATTTACATGTTTTTTATGTCATAAATCACAACTTACTGAATACTAATAGGAAAAATTTACTTTCTTTTTATGTTAAATAGTAAAATCTATCTTGCAAGCTCTTTTTAGCCCCGATTGAAAAGGAAATCCTTTTTTGGCGAGAGGCTTTGACGAGCCAAAAAGATTGCAGTGGAAAGCGGGAAATGGCTCCTAAATTTTCTGATAAATCGTTAAAAGAAACTCTGCAAATGATTTTTCGAGGGCGATAATGTCTCCTGTTTTATAATTTATACCTGGAGAAGCTGGTGAATTGGCCGAGATTTTCTTCCCTGAAATCTGGAAATATTGTTCGGGCTGGTTATTTTTAGCCTGAAGTTTTATTCTAGCGCCTAAAAATTTACCCACTGAAATATCTGTAATCTCTTGTTGAAATAAATCTAACTGAAGAAAACTTCTCTGTGGTAGTTTTATTTTTTCATTATTAATCCTTACTTCGGTTTCTTTTTCTGGATTAATGAGGTAGACTGTATTTTCTTTTTGAGGAATGGTTTGTTTTTCCTTATAATATATATATAGTATATAGTGATGCGGATTAAAGGTAGAATTACCTTCTATATTTTCGGCGGGCTTCATAAAATAGGAATTGCCACCGATGGATTTTGCTTTTTTATAAATTTCTGAAAAAACAGCAGCATCATCGTTAGAAAATCCTGAAACTTCTATTTTTCCTAAATATTGAGCATCTGTTTTGGGTTCTTCCTTGAGAGCATAAAGAAATTTATCGCTATTGGCATGAATTTCTTTGGCTTGTGTAAGGAAAATATTCTGAGAGAAACAAAAACTACTATATAATACTATATATATGTATAAGATTTTTTTCATTTTAATTATTTTGTAATATTTGAACGCAGCCTTCTAGACTTTCTTCCCAAGATTTTAATTGGATAGCATAGGTTTTAGAAATTTTGTCTAAATCTAGAACGCTATTTTTCGGTCTTTTTGCTGGTGTAGGATATTGCGACGTCTCGATTGCGTTTAATTTAATCTTAGCTTCTGAAAGTTCTGCAATTTTTTCGGCAAAATCAAACCAAGAAATTCTTCCCAAATTAGAAAAATTAAAAATCCCAGGTGTGATTTTTTCTGATTTTATAATTTTCATAATCGCTTCTGCTAAATCATTGGCATTGGTTGGTTGACCAAATTGGTCTGCTACAATATTCAATTCTTCCTTAGTAGCGAAAAGACTCAGCATGGTTTTTACAAAATTTTTGCCAAATTCTGAATACACCCATGAAGTTCTGAGAATAACCGAACATGGATTTACTTCTAAAGCCAATTCGTCTCCTGCTAATTTAGATGCACCATAAACTCCCAAAGGATTGGTAAAGTCTTCTTCGGTATATGCTAAATTATTTTCGCCATCAAAAACATAGTCTGTAGAAACGTGAATAAACTGCGCATTATTTTCTGCACATGCTTCTGCCAAGTTTTCTGCACCATCTGCATTCACCAAAAAAGCTTTTTCTACCTCTGTCTCTGCTAAATCTACCGCAGTATAAGCCGCAGCATTAATACAAAAATCAGGAGCATTTTGCCAAAAGAAATCATTTACTTCTTCTTTAATGGTAATATCTAATGTTTCTGAATCTGTAAAAATAAATTCGAACTCTTCAAATTGAGAAGAAATTTTCTGAAGGCATTGTCCTAATTGTCCGTTTGCTCCAGTAACTAAAATTTTTTTCATTATATAATAATTTCAGGAAGTTCTAAAAAAGAAATAGCGTTTAAATCTTTTTCGGAGATTAATTGTTGCTCTGCTGGAATTATCCAATCAATAATTACGGTTTTATCTAATGGATGAATGCCGCATTCTGACTCTTTATTATAAAAATCATCACACTTGTATCCAACCAATGCTGTTTCTGAAAGTACAGAATACCCATGCAAAAAACCTTTTGGCACAAATAATTGCCATCTGTTTTCTTCGGTGAGTTCCACGGCAAAAGACTGACCAAAAGTGGGAGAATTTTTTCTTACATCTACTGCAACATCTAAAATTCTACCTTGTACACAATAAACTAATTTAGCTTGTGCATTAGGTGGCAGCTGCATGTGCAAACCTCTGATTGCTCCGTAATGTGAAAACGCAAGGTTATCTTGAACAAAATCTACTTCTTTGCCAGAAAGTTTTTGGAAAATATTTTTATTATAATTTTCGAAAAAATAACCGCGGTTATCGTTCCAGATTTTCGGTTTTAAAATAAAACAATCTAAAAGAGGTGTTTTTTCTATCTCCATCTTATCCTTTATTTAAAATTCTGAAATATTGAACTCTGTCTTTGAACTCTTGATGAGGAATTTCTACCAAATACTGAGAAAAAAGCTCTTTAGTTTCTGTTGGCAATGCTTCAGATTTTCTTGTTTTCATATTGAAATAAATAACCGTAATCCAAAGTACTGCAAAGACTTCTTTTTCGTTTTCATCTTTCATCAGAATTTCTACTTTAGAAATTCTGTCAGACATTTCGATGGTTTTACTGCTGATTACAACTTTGGTATTTGCTTTTACTTCTTTTAAATAGGCAATTTCATTTTGAACCGCTACCCAAGTACAACCTGTTCTTCTGAAATAATCTTCGTAAGTGAAACCGTAAAATTCTTCTACATGATCTTCTCTAGCATTGAGCATGTATTCCAAATATTTTACATTATTAAGATGACCTATTGGGTCGCAATCGCTGAATCTAATTTTTACAACACTCGAAACTTCTTTTTTCATTTTCATAATTTAAGATTAATGTTCTTTATTTTTCTTATAAAGAATGATGGTACAAAAATAAATAAAAAAACCACCTTATGGTAAGGTGGTTTTAAAATATTTAGGATATAGATTAGATTCCTAATTCTTTTTTTACGGCAGCGGTAGCATCTGGACCAGCTTTGTAGATTAATCCATTAGTTGCAGAATCAAAGATGAAATCCCAACCGTTTGCTTTAGCAGCTCTGGTAATAGCATCGTTTAATCTTTTTTCGATTGGTGCATAAGCAGCGTCTTGTCTGTCTAATAAATCTTTTTGAGCAGTCTGTGACATTTGCTGAAGATTTTGTTGAGTTTTACCCAACTCAGCTTCTTTAGCATCTCTTTGTTGAGCAGTTAATTTAGCTCCTTCTTGTTGATATTTCTGAACATCTGCTTGGAAAGCAGTCGCTAGTTTTTCTAATTCTGCTTGTTTAGCAGTAGAGAAAGCTTTTAATTGTTCGTCAGCCTTTATTTTTTCTGGCATCATGTTAAGAATAGCTGCCACATCTACTGTAGCTATCTTCTGAGCCTTTGCAACTCCGAACGACATAAACATCATCACTGCTGCAAATAATACGCTTAATTTTTTCATGTTTTTCTAAAAATTTAAATTGTTTATTATTTTACTATTTTTTATTTTTTGCTTTAGCATCTTTACTTTTTGCATCTTCTTTAGAAGGACCTTTAAGTAATTGGTCTAAAACTTTGTCGGTGTAATCATATCTTTTGTCAAGAAAAATAACACTCATATTACTACTTTTATCAAGAACTATGCCCAAACTATTTTTTTCTGTAACTGTTTTGATGGCATTCCAAATTTGGTCTTGAAAAGGTTTTGCTAAATTGGCTCTAAATTTATTAATTTCTCCTTCTCCGCTGAATTTTTCAGCAATAAATTTTTTAATTTTTTTGTCGAGGTTTTTTACTTCTGCCTCTCGTTGTTTTAATTGCTCTCCTACTAAAAGTACTTTTTCATTTTCAAAAGCGGCTTTTTTTGCATCATATTCTGCTTGTAGGGTTTGCAATTCTGTTTCCCAAGCTTTGATTTGTTCTTCTAGTCTCGCTTGTGCTTCTGTATACTGTGGCATTTTACTCAATATATAATTGGTATCTACCACTCCTATTTTTTGTGCAAATGTAACAGAATTAGCAGTTAAAAATATTAAAAATATTAAAAAAACTTTTAAATTTTTCATATTAATGATGATTGTGTGTTATAATGACTGGTTCATCAAGAAGTGAGTCTGCCATCCTGAAGGTTCTGAGCCACCAATAGTTTTATCAAATCCATAAGCGAAATCAAATCCTATTAAACCGAATGCACCCATGTAAACTCTAATCCCCACTCCTACAGATCTTTTTAACTGAAACGGATTAAATGAAGAATAATTGTTCCAAGTGTTTCCTGCTTCAGCAAAAGTTAATGCAAAAATCTTTGCAGTTTGGTTCATAGAAATAGGATATCTTAATTCTGCTGCATATCTGCTGTAGATTGTTCCACCACCAATTGGTGTAATATCTGTAGCCGAGCCTCCTTCTGTAGAAGCGTTTTCGTAACCTCTTAAAGGAACCAATTCTCTACCATCAAATCTACCACCAAATAAACCTGTACCTCCTACATAGAATCTTTCGAAAGGTGGAGCTCCTAAATCTTTATTGTATCCGTCTAAGAATCCCATTTCTGCAGTACTTCTTAGAACTAACTTGCCAATTACTTCGTTATAAGCATCTGCTTTAAACTTCACTTTATAGAATTCCATCCACTTGTATTTCTCTTGTGGAGTCATAGATGAATAATCTTTATTTTGGAATAAAGAGTATGGCGGCGTGAATTTAATACTCGCTTCAATATTAGAACCTGTAGTTGGGAAAATTGGGTCATACCCTGCAGAATTTCTACTTAATCCAACATTGAAACTGAAGTTGTTTGCATTACCATTGCTCACAGTAGTAGAACCAAACTGGAATGGATAATTCTTGAAATTATAACTCTGGAATGAAATCCCTGTATATAGAGAAAAATAGTTATCTGGCCAATTTAAAAGTCTATTCAAACCTGCACTTGCAGAGAAGATATTTAATTTTTGGCTAGAACCCGTATAATCTTTATAATTAACCATAGATTGGTTAAGACTTACTGATAGCGCTGTAGGTCTGTTCCCAAATAACCAAGGTTCTGTAAATGATAAACTGTAGTTTTTGAAATACTGACCAGCTTGCGCTTGTACAGAAAGCATCTGTCCGTCTCCTTGCGGAACTGGTTTGAAATCTTTAAGTTTCAAGAAATTTCTTAGTGAAAAGTTATTGAAAGTTAAACCTAAAGTTCCGATGAATGAGTTACCACCGTAACCAGCTTGTAACTGAACTTGTGATGAACCTTTTTCTACTAAAGTCCAATGAACATCTACCGTATTATCTTGTTGATTTGGTTGGATATCTTGACCAATTTGTTGTGGGTCAAAGAATTGCATCCCCGCTAAATCAAAATACGTTCTTTTGATATCTAATTTAGAGAATAAATTCCCTGGTTTTGTTCTTAGTGAACGAAGAATTACGTGGTCATGAGTAGTAGTGTTACCGGACCAAGTTACTCTATTCCAAGTTGCTTTTTCTCCTTCTTTAATTCTAATTTCTATATCGATAGAATCTCCTCTTACAGCTTTTTCTACTGGAATTACACTAGAAAATAAATATCCATTATTCAAGTAAAGTGATTTGATATCTGTATCATCTTCTTTACCACCATCTTCACCTACTTTTTTGTTAAAACCTACTGCATCATAGATTTCTCCTTTTCTGTAGCCTAATAATTTTTGTAAAACTTCTGTAGAATAAGAGGTATTTCCAATGAAATTGACATCACCGATGTAATATTTCTTTCCTTCGTTTAGTTTTACATTGATATTAAATCCTTTATCATTTCTCCAAACTGAGTCAGAAACAATTCTAGCATCTCTAAATCCTAAAGAGTTATAATAACTGATAAGATTTATCTTGTCTTCTTCGTATTTATCTTTAATGAATTTTGATGGTTTTAGAATTCCTTTGATACCAAATCTTTTCTGTTTCGTTTCTTTGAAACCTTTTTTTCTAAGTTTCGCATCAGAAACTTGGTCATTTCCTTCGAATTCTATTTTTGCAATTTTCACTTTTTTACCTCTTGCTACTTCTATCGTCCAATCTACAAGGTTTGGGTCATTTGCATTAATTTTATCTTGAATGGTGATTTTAGCATCAGCGAAACCTTTCTTCACATATTCTTGTGGAATTTTATTTTTAAGTGACGAAACTAAGTCATTGGTAATTTTAGTTCCAGGTTTTAGGTTATTATCTTTAATGAGTTTTTCATTTTTAGATTTTCCTACTCCTTTTCCTACAAATTTCACTTCGCCTAATTCCATAAGGTCTTGTAAGTAGAATTTAAGAACTACGCTTTGTCCTTCTACATCTTCTACATATACTTCTACTTCTGAGAATGATTCTGTTTCCCAAAGTTTTTTAACAGCGCTGCTGATTTTTTGCCCAGGAATATCTACTACTTCTCCTTTGCTGAGTCCTGTAAATCTCAAAATTTGAGCAGGAGTGTATTTTTTTACACCATCTACTACAATGTCTTTTAAGATATAAGAAGAAGACTGATTTTGGGCAGCTGCAGTTTCTTGGTTAGGAGTTACCTGCGCCGAAAGGTCTACGGACGCAAAAAATAAAAAAATTGGGATTAAAATATATCTCATTGTTTATAATATTCTATAAAAAATTAATTAGTGATTTGTTCACTGGTTTTACCAAACCTTCTTTCTTTGTTTTGGTAGTTTATGATACATTGGTAAAGATGTTCTTCCTGAAAATCTGGCCAAAATATATCTAAAAATTGTAATTCTGCATATGCAATTTGCCACAGTAAAAAATTACTAATTCTAACTTCTCCGCTGGTTCTGATTAATAAATCTACTGGAGGTAAATCTTTAGTATAAAGATGATTTTCAAATAGTGTTTCATCTATATCTTCTGGAGAAATTTTTCCCTCTTTTACTTCTTGGGCAATTTCTTTTACTGCGTTTAGAATTTCTCTTTGTGAGCCATAGCTTAATGCAAGAACTAGATTACCTTTTGAATTTTCTTTAGTAAGCTCTACTACATTGAGAAGTTGCTCTCTTACTAGGGTGGGAAGCTTTTCTACTTCGCCGATGACATGCAATCTAACTCCTTTAGAAAAAAGTTCTGCAGCTTCTTTTAATAATGTTTCAGAAAGTAAACTCATTAGTGTGTCTACCTCATCATTAGGACGATTCCAGTTTTCTGTAGAAAAAGTATAAAGGGTAAGATATTCTACTCCTGCTTTATCACAAGCGGAAATAGCGTTTCTTACTGCTGAAATGGCATTCTTATGTCCAAAAGTTCTTTCTTCTCCTCTGGATTTTGCCCATCTTCCGTTTCCATCCATGATGATGGCTACATGTTTTGGAAGATTATTTTTATCAATTTTTTCTAAAATTTCCTGCATCATTATTTACTTATTGACAATAACATGGTGGTCTTCCGAATGAATAAGAAAGACCAAGAGACATAGAATTCATCCAATCTTTAGAATTTAAATTTCCTAGATTGTATTCATCACTATAATCTAGTGTGTCACTATTGGTAGCACGGAACATAAATTCTCCGAACAATGCCCAGTTATAGTTAAATTTATATTTAAGACCCGCTCCAAAAGGAATGGCAAAACCAAATTTATTTCCTTCTAAAGTCGTGTTAAACATTAAGCCAGAAATTCCTCCAAAAATATATGGACTGAGCATACTTTTTTGCTCTTCGTTTACTGGTAAAAAGTTATAATCAAAAATGGCAGAAGCTTCATAAACAGAATTGGTTCCGTATAAACCTCTACTTGCTCTGTATAATTCCTGAGCATACTTATCATTAAACTGAATATGGTTGTAAGCAAGTCTAAATCTTACCGATTGATACGGATTAAAATTCATTCTGTACATAATTGCACCATAAAAAGGTATTCCTTCATTAGCTAAATTATTTATACTATTAGGAAAAGGATTGATGTATTTAGTCTTACCAATATCACCGGTAATATTACTTGTTCCCAATTGTATACCTATTTCGTGTCTTTGAGCATAGGCAAAAAGATTGATGAAAAATAAGGCGATGATTACTAATGTTTTTCTCTTCATGTTTGCTGTGGGTAACTTACAACTTCAGCGGCTTAATAATCTGCAAATATAAAACATTTTTACATTAAGACTTATCTTAATGTTTAGTTAAATATTACCACTTAAAGTATAAATTTTATTTAAATATTTTTAGTTAAAACCCAAATGTGTTTTAAATATTGTTTTATGTTAAAAAAACTCCCTCAAAAAAAGAGGGAGAGATATTATTTAATCTTCAGTATTTTTTTTAATTTATTGCGCAATTTAATCAAAGTAGGCTCTTCATAATTGGCATCTTCGTCAAAATATCCGTAACCGTACCCATAACCGTAGCCGTAACCATATCCGTAACCATATCCGTAACCATATCCATAACCTTTATCCATCTCGAAATCATTATAAATAAGTCCTAAATGTTTAATCTCATTGTTATGATACTTTTCGGTTACCATTTTAAGCATGTATTTTTCGGTATACTCATGTCTTACTACGTAAACATTAGCATCACTATACTTCATCAATTCAAAAGAATCTGCTACTAATCCAACTGGTGGAGAATCTATAATAACAAAATCATAAATTTTCTTCAATTCTTCTATAAATTGGTGATTTCTCTCACTCATCAATAATTCTGAAGGATTTGGCGGAATAGGACCAGAAGTGATTACATCTAAATCTGGAATTCTAGTCTTGTTGATGATTTGTTCCATTTTTACTTCGCCAGTAAGATAATTAGAAATCCCTATCTTATTATCTACTTTAAAATCTCCAAAAATTTTCGGTTTTCTAAGGTCCATTCCTAATAAAATGGTTTTCTTGCCACTTAATCCTAAAACAGAAGCAATATTGATAGAAACATATGTTTTTCCCTCACCACCAACGGAAGAAGTCACCAACAGAACTTTACTCTTACCGTCTTCGTTATATAAAAACCTAAGATTGGCTCTCACTCCTCTAAATGCTTCAGAAACTGAAGATTTTGGTTTTTCTAAAACACTTAAATTATTATCGTGATTATTTTTACCAATAACTCCTAAAAGTGGAATTTTAGTTGCATTTACGATTTCTTTAATCACTCTTACTTTATTGTCTAGCAACTCAGAAATGAGCAGAATTAATAAAGGAATTAATAAAAATCCTAACAAAAGAATATTTCTAATAAACGCAATATTAGGAGAAATAGGAGGCTGTCCTAGATTTTTAGCTTTGTCAATAACTGTAATATCAGAGGTATTGGTTTTCAGTCTAAGTTCTGCTTCAGAAAGTTTTCCTAAAAGCGTACTATAAGTTGTTTCATTTACGGTGAAACCTCTTTGTGCATCTACAAATTTCTGTTGTTTATATGGAAGAGAACCCAATTCCATTTCATATTTTGCAATCTGATTATTAAGCGTAGCCAACTCTGCATCATAAACTCCGTAATATCTGTTGAGATGTTTGTAGGAATTTCCTCTCGCCTCATTAATTAATCGATTAATTTCTTTGATAGGTTCTGATTGCGGTGTGTAAATAGTAGAAAGTTCTGCTCTTTTTGCGAATAGTGTTTTAAGCTCTGCAACAGAAGCGTTAAAAGTACCATCTTCTACACCTGCTGCATTTAAATTGATAATATTATCAAGATTTTTCCCGACAGAATTTCTTACAGCATTAAGGGCGTTAACTTTGGTAATGATTTCCGCTCTTTTTTGTTCTAAAGTATTAATGTTTTGCAAAATACCAGAAACATCTCCTTTTTCATCGGTTAGTTTTTCTTGTACTTTAATGGTATTGAGTTTGGCAGAACTAGAGTCTAGTTTTATTTTGGCTTTATCTAAATTTTCCTTGATAAATTCTACGGTATTTTTTTCTACGATGCTTTTATCTCTTTTCCTTTTTTCGATGAGTTCTTCTACACTTCTATTGAGAAAATTTACGGTACTGTTAAGATTATATCCTTTTTTGCTAATAATCATCATGGTACTTAATTCTTCATCAAATTCTATGGAAAGCGTAGATTTAATTTCATTTACCGTTTGGTCGATGGTTCTGAGATTAATTACAATATTCTGTAAATCTATTTCAAGAGGTTGATTATTTTTAACTAATTTGAATTTAAGGAATGGCGTTTCATACCATTCATTTATGCCAATGATTTTATTAGGAACTCTTTTAAAATTAGAAGTTCTTTTAAATTCTTCGGCATTATAATCATAAAGATGATTCACAGAGAATTCTTCTGGTAAAACCACTTCATATTTTCCCGAAGATTTAGGAATAAGTGTTATTTCTTGATTTACAACCTGCGGATGATTTTTATCTATCACTAAAAAAACTGGCGAATCATCTTTGTCTACATAAGTGCTTTTTAGTCTTCCTTTGGTACTGTAATTTACAAATAAATCTAATTTTTGGGCTAAATATTCATTATGAGATCTAGAGGTAAGTAGTTTTTTAAGAAATAAACCTTCTTGATTGGAGCTATTCCCCCAGATGAAATTAATCGATTGATTAGGAGTAAAATAACTGGAAGAATTATTAGAAATACTAACGGTAGTACTAGAAGCATAAACTCTCTGCGCATAATATTTGTTATAAATATATGCGGTAACGTATCCTAAAAACCCTAGAATTAAAAACCAGTACCAATTTTTAATGATTTTGCTAAGAAAGTGCTCTACATTAAAAAAATCAAAAGTTCCTACTTTTTCTTTTTCCGGATTATTACTTTCATTTATGTTTTTTTCAGGAATCATCAATTATAATTTAGTTATCAATAAATATATCGAAAGTGCTGTAGTAAGAATAGAAACTCCAGTAGTAAGCGTTTGTAGAGGCTCTTTTCCAAAACCATAAAAACTCTTCGCTCTGGTATTGAAGACTACCAAATCTCCATTTTGCAACCAAAAGTATGGGGAGTTTTGTAAATCTTCTCTGGTTAAATCAATTTGAGCTTTTTTTATCCCTTCAGGAAATTTTCTATAAATGATTACATTTTTTCTGTCTACACTTCTATCTAATCCTCCATTTTCTGCTATAGCTTCTAAAATGTTTACAGATACATCTGTAGCAGTTTTCTGCAGTGATCTTCCTTGCAAATCATAGAGAAATGTGTATTTAATTCCCTCTAAAAAAAGTCTTGCTTCTGATTTTTCTGGTAAGAAATTTTCGTTTACTTTATTTTGAATATCATTTGCAATTTCATCTAAAGTTCTACCTTCTGCTTTTATTTTGCCAATTCCTAGAATATAAACTTCGCCTTGATCATCTAATCTCAATCCATTAAAATAAAAACTAGAACCATTACCGCCTCCTGAAGAATTATTAGAACCACCACCAGAAGTTGCTCCACCTTGCTGAGCATGCAGACTAGAGTAAAACTGTGCTGCATCTCCTTTTGAAGTAGTAATGATATTCAGCTTCAGAATATCGTGTCTCGTCACTCGGTATTTGGGCATATTATCATAAGAAATAAGTCCTTCAGAATTAAGAACAAGATTTTCATTGGGCTGTAAATACCTTACATCTTGTACATTTACACAAGAAGTTAACACTAGAAACACTAATAAAATGAGCAGGTTAAATTTCTTCATCATTAATTATATATTTTTAACAAAAGTAGTATTTAATTATTAATTTTTCTTCTTACTAACAAATCTGGCAAATAAGCTCCTAAAAAACCTAAACCAATTATAAGAACTAAGAGAGAATTATTTTCTATATGTCTCAAAAAATAAGCTACTAAAACTATAAAAAGATAGTAAGATATTATATAAAAAGTAGCTCTTTTATGAGATAATCCCATTCTCAGTAATTTATGATGTATGTGATTTTTATCTGCTTCGAAAGGTGAACGCTTTTCTGCTAATCTTATAATGATAACGTTTAAAGTATCAATTATTGGCAAAATTAAAATCGCAACAGCAATCACCGGCGCTGAATTTAAATGATAATAAACTACACCTGGACCTCTTTTTGCGATAAAAATATCAATAAAACAAATTGCAGTGAAAGTCAATAGAAAACCCAAGACCATAGAACCCGTATCTCCCATAAAAATTTTCTTGGTCCTGTCTGATAAATTATAAAACAAAAAACCAATTATACTTCCCATGATAGTAGTAGACAAAATCACCAACGGATAATTATATTCTCCTAACCGGTAGTAACTAATCCCAAAAAGTCCAAAACAAATCAATCCATAACTGCCTGCTAAACCATCTATTCCGTCAATCAAATTAAACGCATTCACCAAAATAATAAACGTAATAATACTAAAGACTACACTCAAAAAATAATTGAGTTCATAAACGCCAAAAACGCCAAAAAGATTTCTTATTCTTACATCTGAACCAATAACCAACAAAGCAGAAACTACTAATTGTGCTACTAATTTTTTATAGGCTCTCATCACTACAATATCATCCATCACCCCGATGTATAACAAAATAACCAATGAAGCAAACAGAAATTTATACAAATCAAACAATTGATAGGCAAAAATAGAAGCACTTACAGAAATGGCAAAAAACAGAGCTATTCCTCCTAAATTAGGGATTTTCCTTTCGTGAGAACTTCTTTGCCCTGGTTCATCCATCAAGTTTTTTCTCCTAGAAATCTTTATAATGGTAGGAATAGAATAATACGTAATAAGAAGCGAGGTGATAAAAGAAAGTATCACCTTTAAATAAAAACTCGGAAAATTTATTGTCTGAAAAAACGCATCTATCTTATCCATAACTTTTTATTGGCTCAAATTTTATTTCCAAAGCACGTTTCTATATGCTTTAGGAGTGAAATTACCTGCATTACCATTAGATTTTGCAAAATTAAAGTACATTAATGTTAAGTATAATAAATATCCTGATATTAAAACTTTTTTCACCTTATCTTCTACTGCATAAATTAAACTTGGAATCACAAACATAGTCAAGAAGAACATATAAACTCCCGGTAATCTAATTGCAAAAATTCTAGTCCCTCTAAAAAGATAGTACATACATAAACCAAAAACAGCTAAATTCCTCATATATTCAAAATAGGCTATCTTTTTAGAACCTTCTTTTTCGAAAATAAGTAAAGTAATAATAAAGAAAATTTTTACAATATCTGTAATTCCATATTCTAAATCGCCACCAAACTGACTATCATTCACATACGCATCATAACCACCAGAAACATCTTGAGGTAAAAGCGAGGTAAACATTTCACCAAACAATTTATACGGTTCTAATGGTGAAAGCAATAAACAAATTACCAATGCCCACAAAATTCTCTTACTATTCATGGGGATATTTACCAACCAATATGCTGGCAAAAAAACAATAGAGGTCTTGTGAAATCCTAATGATAGATAAATGCAGAGTAAAAACATCATCAGGTTACGTTCTACAATATACCGAAAAGAAAAAACGCAAATTGCTATTCCCACACCTTGCCTCATCTGTCCAGAATCCTCGAAAAAAAATACTGGCATAAAATAAAATAAAGTAGACAATGCAGGAAGAGGAGAAAATTTATAAATGGTAGATAATTTAAGACTGATTGTGATAATAGCCATTACCAAAGTAACGATGTAAAATGGCATCCCTAAATCAAAAATGATTTTATTAATCAATACAAAAATCCACTCTATCTCTTCTGCCGATTTTTTAAAGATTGCTTTATTAAAGACATCTGAATAGTCTGTGTAAATAGAAAACCCTACAAATAAATTTTTATAAGCTGGATAATCTGCTCCCACGTAATATCTAAATCCTGCTAAAAGAATAAGCACCACTCCCGCAATTATAGTAAACACAGGAGTCTTTTTCTTATATTGGAACAGTTCTAATAAAGAAGCAAAAAATAGAAAAATAAATAATAAAGTAAATGCAGGGTGTAAAAAAACCATTTCCTGTAGCTATCTCAACAATATACAAATATATAATTTTTTTAAT
This sequence comes from Cloacibacterium caeni, assembly GCF_907163105.1. GTDB lineage: Bacteria > Bacteroidota > Bacteroidia > Flavobacteriales > Weeksellaceae > Cloacibacterium > Cloacibacterium caeni_A. The sequence continues at coordinate 2,586,442 of NZ_OU015321.1, read as the reverse complement.
CGTTAGGTAAACTATTACTTTATTAATTCTATTATTCCACGAAAAAAATTAAATTTGTTATCAAATAATTTGCTGATGCAGAAAATCTCTGATAAACTCCTGATAAATGTATTGCTACCAATAGTCCTTCTAACGACGGTATTCTATGGCTTTAATTCTGCGTATTTTCCTTACTCAACATTAGAAAAACTACCAGATTACTACTACAGCAACGTTTACAATTTTAGATTTATCTCCAGAGATGCTTTGGTTTGGTTTTTTGAACAATTTAATGCCGTTTTCACGAGTCTAAATCCTACTCTAAAAGAATACGCATCACAGTACGGAACTCCCTTTTATCACAGTTTTTTCCTTTTCAATGCTTTTTTTCTTGTGCTCACTTCATGGTGCTTGAATGAGCTTTTCGCACTAAAAACATTTGCTAAAACTTCAGAAGTGGTCAAAATTATAATTCACACCTTTATTTTATTGTTGATTTCTATTACTAGCTACGTTTTAACACCTTATGACAGTCCTGCATTATTTTTATTTGCAATTACCGTATTTTTCACACTGAAATATTTCGAAGAAAGAAAACCAAAACAACTCATTTTTATTTCAGCACTCATTTTTATTTCTACCTTAAATAGAGAAACTTCTAGCTTGAATATCGCTTTTTTAGGTGCATTATTTTTAGATAAAGAAATATTGAAAAAAGAAAAATTACAGAAATTCACCAGAATCATTGCATTACCCGTTTTTGCTTTTTTGTTGGCTTATATTTCGGTGAGAATTTTCATGAAAACAGACGAAGCAACCGTAAGTGAAGGTATTTATTTGGTACAAAATCTTACCAAACCCAATAATATTTTAGGCATCCTATTCTTCATTATTTTCATCAGATGGTGTCAAAAAATAAGTAGCTCACAACAAAACATTGGCAAAATATCAGCATTCTTGCTTCTTTGTTCGCCTTATTTATTAATGATTTTAATGGTGGGTATTTTGTGGGAAATCAGGCTTTTCATTCCCATCATTATCGGAATGATTTTGCTCTCTCAAATGAATTTTGAGGAAGAAATTTAAACAATTTTTCTAATTAATTTTTCAAAACCGAAGAAATACAGCAAGTAATACACTTGTTTTTTCAGAGGAAGCGAAAGCAAATAGTTTTTCCCGAATCTTTGATATTTCAAAATTTCAAAAGTTGAAATTTTTCTTTCCTTAATGAACTTTTTCAATTCCGAAGACATTTTTTGGTACACCTCATCCTCTTTTACAAAAGCGAGATACGCCAAAAAAGTATAAACACCTTCTAAAATTTGAAAGTTTTTCAGTTCTGTTTTCTTGTTGGAATATTCCGAATTTTCAAATGCAAATTCTACATTTTTCACGGCCTTTAAAATATCCAAACCTCTTTCTGTATGAGATTTTGAGATAGAATTACTTCTTTCTAAATATTGATAATGAAACGCATCTGTTTTTGCCAAAGTTTTACATTGAAGCAGAATATGAGGAATCAATTCGATATCCTCGAAATGCATTCCTTTTTGAAATCTTTTCCCTTCAAAAAGTTCTCGTTTGAAAATTTTATTACAAGCAAAATAAGAAATATCCGAAAACACCGAAAAATACTTTTCCAAGTCTATTTTTTCAGGTAAATTGGGAATTTGTGTGAGTTTTTGAGTCACGATTCCGTTTTCGTCAACTTTCTGAAGATTACAAATTACAATTTCGGCTTCGTGTTTTTTTGCTAAACCATACATTTCTTCCATCATTGTTACCGAAACATAATCATCTGAATCTACAAAAGCGATAAACTTTCCTATTGCTCTCTCTATTCCAAAATTTCGCGCATCACTTAAACCGCCATTTTTATTTGTAAAAGCTTTTATTTTTTGTGGAAATTTACTTTGAAAAACTTCTATAATTTTTTGAGAATTATCCGTACTTCCGTCATTGATGACTAGAATTTCTATTTCCTGCAAATTCTGATTCACCAGAGAATATAAACATTTCTCCAGGTAATTTTCTACATTATAAACCGGAACGATTACAGATATTTTCATAATTATATTTTTTCTCGCTGATTTTACAGATTAAGCAGATAAATACGTTTTAAAAAATCAGCCAAATCAGCTCAATCTGCGAGAAATTCTTAAACTCTTAGAAGTCTCTCACTCAAAACTCCATTCTTCGCCAAATCATATTCGTATTGTGAACAGGGAAGACATTTTTGGATATTTTCATCACTTCCGAAATACCACAATCCTGTGAAACTGTCTCTTTTGAAAGCAAATTCTTGATCGTCTATCAACACCCAAAAAGTATCGTAATGACGTTCTTTCGGATGTGTCTTTTGAATATCTATTCCTTCCAACAAATACCAAAGCATTTGCGCCAACAATTGATGATTCAAGATATTTTCTGCATCTGCATTGAAATTAAAAATTCCTGCCATTTTAAGGTTTTCGCCTAAGCCAATTTCTTTCATCACAGCACAAATTTCCCTTCTGTTCAAGCCATTAATCTGCGGATTTACCGAAAAAGGTTCGGCAAAACTTTCCACCGCATCACAATTCAGCGTAACCAAATCTGCTCTTCGGAAAAAAGGCTCTATTCTATCGGTATTTCGCATCATTTCGGCCAATCTTATCACATCAAACTCTACACTTTTCATCAATTTCACCGCATCTATTTCGTTCAAATGCTTCTGATAACCAAGATGATGATAATCTTTCAAACTCAATAATTTAGAATTGAAAATTTTCTGCAAAAAGTTTTGTTCTGAAATTTCGTCGCCTTCATTGGAAAGGTCAATTTTATTATTAATCTGAGTATATCTGATGTTTTTTTGATGAAAATTAAGCGCATGAATCATTGCAATAGACAAATCATTTCCGCCACCTACAACAATCGGAACCGTATTTTTGTACAAACACGACGAAAGAATTTCCTGCAAAATATAGTGCGTATCTTGAAGCGATTTCCCTGAAATAAGGTCTCCCAAATCACAAATCGGGATTTCAAAATCAAATTTCGAAAGTTTGTAAAATTCTTCTCTTACTGTATCAAAATTTTTGGCAACCGCATTTCCTTTTCCGCCTCTGTAATCGCTACAGAAAACCAACAAAATCCCGTTTTCTGGAATTTCATTGGTTATAACACTTCCTAATTGCCAAGGTTGAGTTTCTATTTTTTTTGGTGAGATGATAATGTCTTCTATGTTCATTTTTTTGAGGTTCGAGTTTGAAGCTATTTTAAATATTCTAAAAGGTCTTCTATGTTTTTATTCATTTTAGGGTTAAAATCATTGCCAAAAGTTTTAAAAACTTTACCATTAAAAAAGTAATAATGATTAGTTGAAATGTTTTTTAACATTCTATTTTCATTAATAAATTCTTTTACCACAACTTTAATTAAATTTTTATTTTGAAAATAGCAATCTAATGTTTCATATTTATTTTTCAAACTCTCTTCTTTCAGAATTCGCTTAATTTCATTATCATTTTTGAAAATTTGCACTCCAAAACCGCCAACATTTATATCGTAAGAAATATCTTTTATTTCTCCGTCAACGATAGTTTCTTTTAAATTTTTATCATTAAAAATTTCATTACAATAGTTATCAATTTCTAAAGCAGTTTGTATATGATTTTGCGAAAAAATAAAATTTGATATAAATAAAAAGAAAACTAATATTTTTTTCATTGATTTTTCCTTTCCTACAAACTTACAAAATAAGTTCTTCACCTAAAAATTTAAGTTTTGGCTAAAGCCAAATAGTTTCTCCACAAAAAAAGCGGACTAAAGTCCGCTCCTATTGATAATATTTTATAAAAATCTTTGCGCTCTTTGCGAAAAACCTTTGCGACATTGCGTGAAACAAAATTATTTCTTCTTCGCTGCAGGTTTTTTAGCAACTGTTTTCTTTGCCGCAGGTTTTTTCTTTTCAGAAAAAGCTGTTTTATCTTGGTCGGTAATCCATTTTTTTACTTCATCCAGAGAAACGGTTTTCAATTCTTCTGCTTCAAATTTACTTCCATCTTCTTTTTTAGGAATTTTGAACATTCCTTTTCCGAATTTAATAAAAGGACCCCATCTTCCGTTTTCAATAGAAATTTTTTCTTTTTCCCATTGCTGAATATAACGATTTGCTTCTTTCTCTAATTTTGCAGAAATGAGTTCTTCTATGTCTCCTTGAGTAAGATTGTCAAAATCATATTTCTTCGGAACATTTACATATAAATCTTTGTATTTTACAAATGGCCCAAATCTTCCCGTTCCTTTCGTTACAGGTTCACCTTTATAAGTGGCAATTGGCGCATCTGCTTCTATTTTTTCTTTGATAAAATTTTCTGCAACCTCTTGAGTTACCGAAAAAGGATCTGTTCCTCTTCCAATAGAAATAAATGCATCTCCCCATTTTACATAAGGCCCGAATCTTCCTACGCCAACAGAAACTGGTTTTCCTTGGAATTCATTTAAATCAAAAGGAATTTTAAATAATTCTAGCGCTTCTTCAAAACTGATGGTATTGATATTTTGCGTTGGCAAAAGTGAAGCGTAAGTTGGTTTCTCTTCATCATCATTTTCCCCAATTTGAATCATCGCACCATATCTTCCCATTCTGGCGTATACATTTTTGCCAGATTTAGGATCTACACCTAATAATCTCTCACCAGTAGCTCTGTCTGCATTTTCTTCTACATCTTCAATTTTCGGGTGGAAATTATCATAAAAACTTTTCAAACTTTCTTTCCATTTTTCTGAACCATTGGCAATATCGTCAAAATCTTGCTCTACTTTTGCAGTAAAACCATAATCTAAAATTTCATTGAAATTATTGATTAAGAATTCATTCACCACTTCGCCAATATCTGTAGGAACGAATTTATTTTTATCTCCGCCAAATTTCTCCGTCAAAACTTCTTTTTTCAGTCCAGATTTTCCTAAAGAAAGTTTTACAATTTCTCTTTCTTGTGGAAGAATTTCTCTTTTATCTACATATCCTCTATTCTGAATCGTCTGAATCGTTGGTGCATAAGTAGAAGGTCTACCAATTCCCAATTCTTCTAATTTTCTTACCAAAGCAGCTTCCGTATATCTTGCTGCTGGTTTAGTAAATTTTTCGGTAGCCGTAATTTTTTTATAGCTTAAAACTTCGCCTACATTTACTTTTGGCAATAGTTTTTCGTTGCTTTCCTCATCATCTTCTTCAGTTTTTGAAATTCCATAGACTTTTAGGAAACCATCGAAAACAATTACTTCACCTTGCGCTTCGAAATGACTTGGCAAAGCAGAATTCCCGATTTCAATTACGGTTTTTTCAATTTTTGCATTTGCCATCTGAGAAGCTAGAGTTCTCTTATAAATGAGTTGATATAATTTATTGAGTTGTGCATCACCAATGGTTTTCACCCCAAAATCAGTCGGACGAATTGCTTCGTGCGCTTCTTGAGCAGATGCAGATTTCGTAGTGTAATTTCTTGGCGAAGAATATTCTGCCCCAAATTCTTTTTCGATGAAATCTTTAGCAGCGCTAATTGCATCTTGAGATAGATTTACGGAGTCTGTTCTCATATAAGTAATGTACCCTTCTTCGTAGAGACGCTGTGCAATTCTCATGGTAGAAGTTACATTGTATCCTAATCTATTAGACGCTTCCTGCTGCAATGTAGAAGTGGTAAAAGGTGCAGAAGCAGAACGAGAACCTGGTTTAGTTTCTACGTTTAAAACTTTAAATTCTACATTTTGAGATTTTTCTAAAAATGCTTCCGCTTCGTTTTCTTTAGTGAAATCTTTTTTCAGTTTTGCAGAAATATCTTGTTTTTCAGCATTCGAGAAAACTCCTTCTACTTTATATGATGAAGTTGGTTTAAAATTTCTAATTTCTTGTTCTCTTTCTACCACCAATCTCACTGCAACCGATTGAACTCTACCAGCTGAAAGTCCTGTTTTCACTTTTTTCCAAAGTACTGGCGACATTTCAAAACCTACAATTCTGTCGAGAACCCTTCTTGCTTGTTGAGCATTTACGAGATTTTGGTCAATTTTTCTTGGGTTTTCAATCGCTTTTAGGATTGCATTTTTGGTAATTTCGTGGAAAACAATACGTTTGGTATTTTCTTCTTTGAGTTTTAATTCTTGTGCTAAATGCCAAGCAATAGCTTCTCCTTCACGGTCTTCATCGGAAGCCAACCAAACGATTTCCGCTTTTTTCACCGCTGCTTTCAGTTCAGTTACCAATTTCTTTTTATCCGCAGAAACTTCGTAATCTGGCGTGAAGGTTTTAAGGTCTATTCCCATTCCTTTTTTGGGTAAATCTCGGATATGACCGAAGCTAGATTTCACTTCGAAATCTTTCCCGAGATACTTCTGAATGGTCTTCGCTTTTGCTGGTGACTCTACGATGACTAGATTTTTTGACATGCACAAAATTTTTGCAAAAGTAGAAACTTTTTTTTAAACAATCGTTTTTAACAATTTTCTTACGGTTATCTTTTCGTCAAATAAAGTATTTTATCTTTGTTTCATTCATTTTTTCTATAATAAGAAGTTGGTTTTTCTTGGCATTTAATTTGATGAAATCCTGTTAATCATTTATTTTTGCACTATCAAAATATGAAAACCACATTATCTACTTTTACAAAAATTCAAAAAATGAATTGCTGTTGTTCTTTTAAAACAAAAGAGGACCGATTAGATGATGTAACGTTTTAAAATACAAATGTCTCCATATATCACTGAGTCCTCGAAATGAGGACTTTTTTTATTTAATCATTTAAAATTTTATTCATGCCTACAGAAAATAAAATAAGATTAACCGCCTTTTTGGTTTTTATTCTCACCATCATTTATATCAAAACCAATTTCATTTTCATTCCTTTTTTCTTACTTATAGATTTTGCAATAAGAGGATTTGGATTTGGAAAATGGAGCATTTTAGGATTAATTGCCGAAAGATTAGTAAGCATTCTTAAATTAGAACAAAAACCAATCTATTTCCCACCGAAACAATTTGCAGCACAAGTAGGTTTTATTTTTTCATTGACATTATTGGTTTTTAATCTTCTCGAAATCAACAGTCTTATTGTAAGCGGAATTTTACTAATTTGCGCAGGTCTAGAAGCGTTTTTCAATTTCTGTGTAGGATGTTATGTGTACAATGCTTATTATCACATCAAAAATAAATAGCATTTATTTAACATTTTCAAAAGGTACAACTGCACTAAATTCTACTATTTTTGTAGGATCCAAATCTTATTTTATTGAAAAACTTCATTCAAAATTCCATTAAAAGTCAGAAAGTATTCTATCGATATTTTCGCAGGAAAGGTATTAAGAGACTTTTCAAAGAAAATATCTTAGAAAGTGATGGAGACAACAAAAGTAAAGCACTTTCTATCGCCTTAGGAATTTTTATTGGAGTTTCTCCTTTTTGGGGATTTCATACCGTTTTAGCGCTTTCATTGGCAACAGTTTTTAAGCTAAATAAGTTTCTTACATTTGTATTTTCTCAAATCAGTTTAGCGCCTTTTATTCCCTTTATTATAGGGATTTCTATGTTTTTCGGTTCTTTTTTCGTGGAAGGGAAAACCAATTTTTCTCATCAAGAATTGAATTTAGAAATGGTAAAACACAACTTGTTACAATATGTAGTGGGAAGTTTTATTTTCGCCACTTTGTTAGCGATTAGTTTTGGTTTTACATTTTTCTATTTATTGAATCTTTTCCGAAAAGAAAGTACGTCTTAACTCACTTAAAACCAATATTTTTAACCAAAAATTAATAAAAAATCCACGAAAATTCATTATATTCGCACACTTAAATTTTAACAGTAGAAACCGAGATATAATGAAGAAGTTCACAGAATACAAGCAACTTAACCTAAATGCTGTAGCAGAAAACGTTGCCAATTTTTGGAAAACCAATCAAACCTTTAAAAAATCCGTAGAAACACGCGAAGGAAAACCTGAATACGTTTTTTACGAAGGACCGCCTTCTGCAAACGGAATGCCGGGAATTCACCATGTAATGGCGAGAGCTTTAAAGGATATTTTTTGCCGTTATCAAACGCAAAACGGAAAGCAAGTTTTCCGTAAAGCTGGTTGGGATACACACGGATTACCTGTAGAATTAGGCGTAGAAAAAGAACTCGGGATTACCAAAGAAGACATCGGTAAAAAAATTACCGTTGAAGAATATAACCAAGCGTGTAGAAACGCAGTAATGCGTTATACAGACGTTTGGAATGACCTTACCGAAAAAATTGGGTATTGGGTAGATTTAGACAATCCATACATTACCTACGAACCCAAATACATGGAAACAGTTTGGTGGTTGCTAAAACAATTGTACAACAAAGATTTATTGTACAAAGGTTACACCATTCAGCCATATTCTCCAAAAGCAGGAACTGGACTTTCGTCTCACGAACTGAACCAACCAGGAACGTACAGAGATGTTTCTGACACTACGGTTGTCGCTCAGTTTTCTGTAAAAAATCTTTCTGAAAAGGCATCAAAAAAAATCTCGAATCTCGAATCTCAAATCTCAAATCTAAGTATTCTTGCTTGGACGACAACTCCTTGGACTTTACCTTCTAACACTGCTCTTGCAGTTGGTAGAGATATAGAATATGTTTTGGTGAAAACCTTCAATCAATATACTTTTGAGCCGATTAATATTATTTTGGCTCGTCCGTTATTGGAAAAACAATTCGGGAAGAAATTTATAGAAGGAACTGATGAAGATTTCACAAATTATACCGCTGAAAGTAAAACCATACCTTACCAAGTTTTAGCAGAAATTACTGGTGAAGATTTAGCAGGAACTACATACGAACAACTCATTCCTTGGTTTTTACCCGCGGAAAACGCCGAAAAAGCATTCCGTGTAATTATCGGAGATTTTGTAACCACAGAAGACGGAACGGGAATTGTTCACATTGCGCCAACTTTCGGGGCAGATGATAACAGAGTTGCACAGGAAAATGGAATTCCGCCAATGTTGGTAAAAGATGAAAATGATAATTTAGTTCCGTTGGTTGACTTAACTGGTAGATTTTTAAAAGGCGAAAACGTTCCTGAACTTTTCAGCGGAAAATACATTAAAAACGAATATTACGATGAAGGAACTGCTCCTGAAAAATCTTGGGATGTAGAACTCGCGATTTTGTTAAAAACCGAAAACAAAGCCTTCAAAGTAGAAAAATATGTTCACAGTTATCCGCATTGTTGGAGAACTGACAAACCAGTCTTGTATTATCCTTTGGATTCTTGGTTTGTAAAAATGACTTCCGTGAGAAATCGTTTGGTAGAACTCAATGAAACCATCAATTGGAAGCCAAAATCAACTGGTGAAGGTAGATTTGCAAATTGGTTAGAAAATGTAAACGATTGGAATCTTTCTCGTTCAAGATATTGGGGAATTCCTTTGCCAATATGGAGAAGTGAAGACCTGAAAGAACAAAAAGTAATCGGTTCTGTAGAAGAATTGGTGAATGAAATTCAAAAATCTATAGATGCAGGTTTTATGACCGAAAATCCTTTCAAAGATTTTGAAGTAGGAAATATGTCTGCCGAAAACTATGCAAAAATAGATTTACACAAAAATATTGTTGATGCCATCACTTTGGTTTCAGATAGCGGAAAACCAATGAAACGTGAATCTGATTTGATAGATGTTTGGTTTGATTCTGGTTCTATGCCTTATGCACAATTGCATTATCCTTTCGAAAACAAAGAAATGATAGACAGCGGAAAAGCTTTTCCGGCAGATTTTATTGCAGAAGGAGTTGACCAAACTAGAGGTTGGTTTTACACACTTCACGCAATTGGAACTACGGTTTTTGATTCTATCGCTTATAAAAATGTAATGTCTAACGGTTTAGTTCTTGACAAAAACGGACAAAAAATGTCTAAACGTCTCGGAAACGCTATTGACCCTTTTGAAACTTTACAAAAATACGGTCCTGATGCAACGCGTTGGTACATGATTTCTAACGCCAATCCTTGGGAAAATTTAAAATTTGACTTAGAAGGAATTGATGAAGTTCGTAGAAAATTCTTCGGAACGCTTTACAACACGTATTCTTTCTTTAGTTTGTATGCGAATGTTGATGGATTTAATTATTCTGAAAAAGAAGTAGAAAATCGTCCTGAAATTGATAGATGGATTCTTTCAGAATTAAATCTTTTGGTGAAAGATGTTACAGAATTCTATGAAGATTACGAACCAACGAAAGTAGCAAGAGCGATTAATAATTTCGTGAATGATAATTTAAGTAACTGGTATGTAAGACTTTGCAGAAGACGTTTCTGGAAAGGTGATTACAGCGAAGACAAGATTTCTGCTTACCAAACTTTATATACTTGTTTAGAAACTGTCGCGAAAATTTCAGCTCCAATTGCTCCGTTCTTTATGGATCAATTGTACCAAGATTTGAACGCGGTTACAGGAAAAGATGCAGCAGAATCTGTTCACTTAACCGATTTCCCGAAAGTGAATGAAAGTTTAATCGACCAAAATTTAGTAGAAAAAACGCATTTGGCTCAAACCATCACTTCTATGGTATTCTCTTTGAGAAAGAAAGAAAACGTGAAAGTTCGTCAACCACTTCAAAAAGTGATGATTCCTATTCTAGACAAGAAAACGGAAGAGCAGATTTTAGCCGTTTCAGAACTCATTAAACAAGAAGTGAATGTAAAAGAATTACAATTGATTAATGCAGAAGAAGCAAGTCATTTAATTGTAAAACAAATTAAGCCGAATTTCAAATCTTTAGGTCAAAGACTAGGAAAAGATATGAAAACGGTTGCAGGTGAAATTACTAATATGACTTCGGAGCAAATTTCCACCATTGAAAAAGAAGGAAAAATGACCATCGCAGGTTACGAAATCGGTTTAGAAGATGTAGAAATTTCCACGAAAGATATCCCAGGTTGGACAGTAGCTAGTGAAGGAAAAACAACGGTAGCGCTTGATTTAACCATTACAGATGAATTAAAATCTGAAGGAATTGCAAGAGAATTCATCAATAGAGTTCAGAATTTAAGAAAAGACAAAGATTTCGACCTAACAGACAGAATTTCAATCAGTTTAGAAGAAAACTGTCCGTTTAGAAAAGAACTTACTAACAATGAACAATATATTTGTACAGAAGTATTGTCAGATAAAATAGAATTTGTAATTTCACTCGCAAATTTTGAAGAAATCGAAATTGACGAAGTTAAATTTAATGTTAATATTGAAAAAATATAACAAAGATGGCAGAAGAAAGAGTAAGATATAGTGACGCTGAGTTACAAGAATTTAAGAAAATCATACAAGACAAAATAGCAAAGGCTGAAAAAGATTTAGCTCTTATTAACGAAAGTTTCATCAATGACCAAAATAATGGTACAGATGACACTTCTCCTACCTTCAAAGCTTTCGAAGAAGGTGCTGAAACACTAAGCAAAGAGCAAAATTCTATTTTGGCTGGAAGACAAGAAAAATTCATTCGTGATCTAAAACACGCTTTAATAAGAATTGAAAATAAAACGTACGGCGTTTGTAGAGTGACTGGCAAATTAATCCCAAAAGAAAGATTAATGGCGGTTCCTCATGCTACATTAAGCATTGAAGCGAAAAATATGCAAAGATAAATTTGTACTTTGTACAACGTATAATGTGCAATGTATAATGTGTTTTGAAAAAGATTCATTGTACTTTGTGCATTTTATATTTTTATACCATCAACTATGGAACTTTTATTTCTAGTCCTTGCCATTGCAGTCATTTTTATTTTTTTCATTAGAAAAGACATCAAAGAAAAAATAAATCCTGACAAAACTAAAAACTACACCATAGACGATAAATATAACGCTGCTAAACGCGAAAGAGAAAAAGAAATAGACCAACTCTTAAGCAAAATGGGAGAAAACGGAATTGCAGATTTAAGCGAAAAAGACCGAAAAAGATTAGAAGAATTATCTAAAAAATAAATCAATAAGCGTTATCAAATTGTAAAGTTTTAACGCTTTTAAATAAACCAAAAAATGGAATCACTTATCGTTCACCTAAAAAATCAAATGGAACTCAATGCACTGAAAAGTGTAATGAAAGAAATGGGAATTAAATATGAAAAATTTCACACCAGAAATAATAAAACAAACCCTTTTGTAGAAAAGAAAATTTCAGCTAAAAAAGCGGTAAAAGCCACTAAAAACTTTAAAGAAAAACCAAAACCAGGATTATAATGAAAAAAATCGTACTTGTTACTTTTATCGTTTTATTAATCGACCAACTGTCTAAAATTTACGTAAAAACTCATTTTAATCTCAATGAAAGCATTGAAGTTTTCGGGCAAGATTGGTGGAGATTTACTTTCGTAGAAAACCCTGGAATGGCTTATGGTTTGCAATTTGGTGGTTTACTTGGCAAATATGCACTTGTGATCATCAGAATTTTCTTAATTGGAGGAATGATTTACCTTTTTAGAAAATGGCTTAAAGAAGGCGCTTCTAATTATTTATTAATCCCGATGTCTATGATTTTTGCAGGAGCCATCGGAAACTTGATTGACGGAATGTTCTATGGATTAATTTTCGATTCTGGAATGGTTTATGACTCAACGATTGATAGATGGATTGGTTATGACGGGATTTCTCAATTTACAGAATTCGGGAAAGGCTATTCACATTTCATGAAAGGTTGTGTAGTAGATATGTTCCATTTTCCGATGTTCTCATTCAATCTTTTTGGTAAGCATTTCGAGTTTTTCAGTTACATCTTTAATGTAGCCGATTCTGCCATCACCATCGGCGCTATTTTCTTACTTATTTTCAAGAGGAAAGCATTTCCAAATGGATTTGAACTGTAAAGACTAAATCTTTTTTAACATATAAACTTCAAGAAATTTCTTGAAGTTTTTTCTTTTCCGTAAATTTGTAACTCTTAATCTTAACCTTTACCTCAACCTAAAAATATGTCAAGAATTTTAACCGGAATACAAGCAACAGGAACTCCACATTTAGGAAATCTTTTGGGAGCCATCATTCCTGCTATAGAATTATCTAAAAAATCTGAAAACGAATCGTTTTTGTTTATCGCAAACATGCATTCTTTGACGCAAATTAAAAATGCAGAAGAACTGAGACAAAACACCTACGAAATCGCAGCAGCGTGGTTAGCTTGTGGTTTAGACACCGAAAAAACCTATTTCTACAGACAAAGTGATATTCCTGAAGTTTGTGAACTTTCTTGGTATTTATCTTGCTTCTTTCCTTTTTCTAGATTGCAATTAGCGCATTCTTTCAAAGATAAAGCAGACCGTTTAGAAGATGTAAATGCAGGACTTTTCACCTATCCTATGTTGATGGCGGCAGATATTTTGTTGTATGATGCAGAAATCGTTCCTGTAGGAAAAGACCAGTTACAGCATTTGGAAATGGCGAGAGATGTAGGTGCGAGATTCAACAATCAGATGGGAGAAATTTTCGTACTTCCACAAGCTGAATTGCAAGAAAACACGAAATATGTTCCAGGAATTGATGGTCATAAAATGTCTAAATCTAGAGGAAATATCATCAATATTTTCCTTCCAGAAAAGCAATTAAAAAAACAAGTGATGGCTATCGAAACAGATTCTACCCCGCTAGAAGAACCGAAAAATCCTGACACTTGTAAAGTTTTTGCCATTTATTCTTTACTCGCAAATGAAACGCAAATCGCAGAAATGCGTGCTAAATATTTGGCAGGAAATTACGGTTATGGTCATGCTAAAACAGAATTATTCAATCTGATTCTTGAAAATTTCAAAACAGAAAGAGAAAAATTCGAATATTACATGAACAATCTTTCTGAACTGGACGCTAAATTGCAAGAAGGCGCAGAAAAAACCAGAAAAATTGCCGCAGAAACTTTAAAAAGAGTAAGATTAAGCTTAGGAATGTAATTTCTAATGAAATCATAAATTAAAAAACCTTTCAGAAGTCTGAAAGGTTTTTGTTTTATAAATAGTTTTTAATTTCTTCCAAATTTTGAATGGTTTTCAGACCTTCTTCGGTTTTATTTTCTTTAAGCGCATCAAAGAAAATAATGTCTAAACCAAAATTCTGAGCACCTTTTACATCTGCCACCCAATCATCGCCAATAAATATTGACTCAGATTTTTCAGCATTGGCTAAATTCAAGGAATATTCGAAAATTCTTTCGTCTGGCTTCATGGCATGAGCATCTTCAGCGCTCGTCACGGTTTCGAAATATTTTTTAAGTCCAGATTTTTCTACTTTTCTGTTCGTTACTTCATGGAAACCATTAGAAACTACGTGAAGTTGATACCCTTTCTCTTTTAAATATTCTAAAACTTCGATGGTTTGCGGAATCAATTCATTGAAATTGATGATTTCGTCTAAGAAATGTTTCTCGAAATATTGCGCTAATTCTTCATTATCTATCCCGAAATGTAGAAAAGTATCATAAAATCTATGCTTTCTTAAGAAATCTTTATCTATAATTCCGTCTCTTATTTTCACCCATAAATCTTCATTAATTTCATCATATTTAGCATGAAATTCGTGAAAAAGGATGTTATACTTGTTTGAAATTTCTTTTCTTTGGAACAATTCTTCTAAGGTAAGAACTGCATTTTTACGGTGATCCCAAAGTGTATTATCGAGGTCAAAAAAAATGTGCCTTATGTTTTTCATAGGGCACAAATTTAAGTAAAATAAGCGGTTTATTTAATTTTTAGAAATGATAAATTTCTTTTGATTAGAATTTAAAACAGCTATACTTTTTGAAAAATTTAATAAAAAATTTACTGTTGATTTTTTAGGATTCAAAACAGGAGTTTTAAGAGAGTAATTATTTTTCATAGGCTAAAAAATTCGTTTTTACAAGAACGGAACTATTTGGCCTTTATTGTATTACCTCGTTAAAATTATTTGATTTTCTTCCATAATTTTTCTCATGTTAATCAGTGCATAACGCACTCTACCTAGTGTAGTATTGATACTTGTGTTGGTTTGCTCTGCAATTTCTTTAAAACTTAATCCATCAAAAAATCTTAATTTAATGACTTCCTGTTGGTTTTCGGGTAAGAAAACGAGCATTTTCATCAGGTCATCATAAATTTGATTCGTGATTAACCTTTCTTCGATGTTTTCCTCTGTTTCTTTAAGCAAATCAAAAATAGAAAACTCTTCGTTTTCATAGGTTGTTTCAGAGACTTTTATGTGTTTAGATTTAAGGCGATAATGGTCTATAATAAGATTGTGTGCAATTCTTTTTGCCCAAAGAATAAATTTACCATCATCATTATATCTTCCTTCTTTTAGGGAAACAATGATTTTCATGAAGGTATCTTGAAAAACATCATTAGCGAGTTCTTCATCCATCAATTTATAGAAAATAAACGAGAAAAGTTCTTTTTGGTGTCGTGAAATAAGAATAGAAAGTGCGTTTTCATCACCTTTTTGATATCTCGAAATCAGCAAACTATCAGTATGTGTTTCCATAACTTTAACTTCATTATTATGAAACAGACTAACAGGAGTTAGCTATTTCTGGTTTTTACAGTTTATTAAATGAAGTAAAGTTTGCTCAATAGGCGATTCGATTTACGTTTTGTATGACAAATTTATAAAAAATGTTAAATATTCAAAATAATTTTTTAATAAAATCGTTGTTTGCTTATTTATTTTTCTTTGATTTACTGAAAACAACTAACGGAATATTAACCGTAAAATTTAAATTAAGTCCTTCCATTACTCTATCATTCAATTGATTATTTCCCAGATGAAATGCGTAACCGCCAGTAAAATCTATAATTCCGAAAAGGGAGATTCCTGCTTTTGGTGCCACAAATTGAGGTGTAATTTCTGTACCTGCGAGAAAATAATAAGAATGCTGTATATCTACGTTTTTTTCGAAGTTCAATAAAATATCTCCTTGAAATTTAGGCAAAACCGCAAATTCACCGTTTACTTTTCCCATCAAAGCAGAACCAGAAACTCTGTAAAGAACATTATCGTTCTTTAGAAAAATGAATCTTGCTCCAACTTCTCCAAAGTTTGAGTTTTGATATTCGTAACCTGCAAACACCATTGGATGAACCGTAACCTGCGATTGCGCACGAAATCCAATGAAGAAAATACCGAAGAAAATGATATGTTTAAGAAATTGCATTCTGAAAATTTTTGTAAAAATAAGAAAACCGTTCATTTCTGAACGGTTTCTTGATTATAAGTTGAAGGCTTTCTTAATATCTTCTACTCTGTCTAGCTTTTCCCAAGTAAAGAATTCTAGATTATCGAGTGTAATTTCATTTTTTTGACCTTTATTGAAAGTCTTGCTTCCTACATAATAATCTCTTCCCATGTGTCCGTAAGCTGCGGTTTCTTGATAGATTGGATTTCTCAATTTCAAGTTTTGCTCAATTGCGTAAGGTCTTAAATCAAATAATTCTTGCACTTTTTTCGCTAATTCTCCATCATTGATTCCTACTTTAGAAGTTCCGTAAGTATTGATAAACAAACCACAAGGTTCTGCTACACCAATTGCGTAAGAAACTTGAACCAAAACTTCATCTGCAACTCCTGCAGCTACTAAGTTTTTAGCAATGTGTCTTGTTGCATAAGCAGCACTTCTGTCTACTTTTGATGGATCTTTCCCAGAAAAAGCACCACCACCGTGAGCTCCTTTTCCGCCGTAAGTATCTACGATAATTTTTCTACCAGTTAAACCAGTATCACCGTGAGGTCCACCAATTACAAATTTCCCAGTTGGATTGATGTGATATTTAATTTGGTCATTAAACAATGCTTGGATTTCTGGCTTTTGCTGAGCGATTACTCTAGGCATTAGAATTTCTACGATGTCTTTTCTAATTTTCGCTAACATTTCTTCATCTTCTGCAAAATCATCATGCTGCGTAGAAACTACAATAGCGTCTATTCTTTGTGGTTTATGATCATCTGAATATTCAATTGTTACCTGAGACTTCGCATCCGGACGAAGATATTTAATCTCTGTTCCTTCTCTTCTGATGGCTGAAAGTTCTCTTAAAATAGAATGTGCTAAATCTAATGCAAGAGGCATATAGTTTTCGGTTTCATTGGTTGCATAACCGAACATCATTCCTTGGTCTCCTGCACCTTGCGCATTTGCCTTTTCTTCAAAAGATTCTCCAGATTTTCTATCAACTCCTTGATTAATATCTGAAGATTGTTCGTGAATTGCAGAAATTACGCCACAAGAATCACCATTAAACATATACTCACCTTTGGTATAACCTATTCCATTGATTACTTCTCTGGCGATGGTCTGTACATCTAGATAAGCTTCTGATTTTACTTCTCCTGCTAGTACAACTTGTCCTGTAGTGACTAAGGTTTCGCAAGCGACTTTAGAATTTCTATCATAAGCTAAAAAATTATCGATAAGCGCATCAGAAATTTGGTCTGCTACTTTGTCTGGATGTCCTTCTGAAACAGATTCAGATGTAAATAAATAAGGCATATTATTATTTTCTTTTTAAGGATTAAAACAGAAAAAAAATGGAAGGCAAACCTTATGAGAACTAAAAAGAAGAAATCTGTTTTAGCATTTTTTATTGAGGTTGCAATCAGTCCAAATTTTTCCTCTAAAATTTGTTGGGCAAAATTACAGAGTATTTTATTAATATCAAAATACTTAGAAAAAAAGCTCCTCAAAAATTTGAAGAGCTTCTTGACAAAAATTATTGTGGTTTTATTTTTACAAAATCTTGTGGGAATTGGGTATAATTCAACTTCGGTTCTAGAGAAGTTTTAATAGATTTCACCAATTCGTCTAGAATTTTTTGTTTGTAAGTAGGCTTGTAATAAATCATGCTGATTTCTCTACTTGGGAAAGGCTTTTTGAAACGGTGAATTTTATCTTTTTGATTTTCCTGAAGTTGTGATACTGCTAATTCTGGTAAAACGGTTAAACCGCCTACTTTATCTACCATTTGCACCAAAGTATTAATGTTAGACGCCATAAAATCTAAATTTTTAGGCTTCAGAGAGTTTTCTTTAAGGTTGCAGATATTTTCAAATTGTGTTCTTAAGCAGTTTCCTTCTTCTAAAAGCCAAACTTTATTCACATCTACATCTTCTGGCAAGATGAATTCATCTTTGTTATCATTCGCAATTTTATCTGCTGAATACACCATCAACTCTTCATTGAACAAAAAGTCGCTGAAAAACTCTTCTGCATCTGAAAAAGGTGTAGAAATAATTCCCGCATCTAATTCTCCTGATTTCAGTGCTTTAATAATGTTTTCAGTGGTCATTTCTTTTACATTCAACTCAATTTTTGGGTTTTTAGAAAGAAAATCAAAAATTTCTGTTGGCAAAATAAAACTTGAAACGGTAGGAATAATCCCTAAATTAATTCTCCCAGCAAGAACATTGTTTAAAATACTTGCTTTGTTTTTCAGTTCCATTACAGAATCTACTACTACTTTTGCTTGATCAATAATTTGCGCACCAATATCTGTAGTTCTAATAGGATGGGTAGTTCTATCGAAGATTTTTACTTCCATCTCATCTTCGAACTTCTGAATCATTGCACTTAAAGTAGGTTGGGTAATAAAACAAGCTTGAGCAGCTTTTCCGAAGTGTTTATATTTATCTACTGCGATAAGATATTCTAATTGTTGAATATTCATATGTAGGGTACTTATTTATAAATTCTATTACAAATATAGAGAAGATATGCGAGAAAAAATAATATTTCTGCATGATAGACGTCATGCATTGAATTCTAATTTTTAATTGATTCTACAAATAAAATAACCCTCAATTTTTCCTCTCTAAATTTAATTTTTATTTGTTACTTTGTTATCCAGAAAAAACAACCATCATGAGTAAGAAGCTAACCAATTCATCAGGAATACCGTATTTTGAACATCAAGACTCTCAAACGGTTGGAGCAAGAGGACCTGTTTTGCTGCAAGATTTTATTCTACAAGAAAATTTGGCGCATTTTGTAAGAGAAAGAATCCCAGAAAGAATCGTTCATGCAAAAGGAACAGGCGCTTACGGAAAATTTACCGTAACTCACGATATTACTAAATACACCAGAGCCAAATTATTCTCTAAAGTAGGAAACACATGTAAAATGTTTGCCCGATTTTCTACTGTAGGCGGAGAAAAAGGAAGCGCAGATACTGCAAGAGATCCTAGAGGTTTTGCACTAAAATTTTATACAGAAGACGGAAATTGGGATTTAGTAGGAAATAACACACCGGTATTTTTCATCAAAGACGCTAAAAAATTCCCAGATTTTATTCATACCCAAAAAAGACACCCGAAAACCAACTTGAAATCTCATACCATGATGTGGGATTTTTGGAGCTTAAATCCAGAAAGTTTGCATCAAGTACTCATTTTGATGAGCGACAGAGGAACTCCTTATGGTTACAGACATATGCACGGTTTTGGTTCTCATACTTTTTCGATGATTAATGATAAAAATGAGAGAATTTGGGTGAAATTTCATCTAAAAACCAAACAAGGTATTAAAAACTTCACCGATGCAGAAGCCACTCAAATGGCGGGAGAAAATCCAGATTTTGCACAAGAAGACCTTTGCAATGCTATAGAAAATGGCGATTTTCCGAAATGGACTATGTACATACAAGTAATGACCGAAGAAGAATCTAGAGAATTTAAATGGAACCCTTTTGACATTACTAAAATTTGGCCACAAGCAGAATTTCCACTGATTGAAGTCGGTGAAATGGAACTTAATGAAATTCCTAAAAATTATTTTGCGCATGTAGAACAAGCTACTTTTTCCCCAAGTAATTCGGTTGATGGAATTAGTTTTTCGCCTGATAAAATGCTTCAAGGAAGATTATTTTCTTATCCAGATGCTCACAGATATAGAGTGGGCGTAAATGCACATCAATTAGAAGTGAACAGATGTCCTTTTGCAACTCATAATTATCAAAGAGACGGATTTATGGCAGATTCTAGAGACTATGAAGACGCACCGAATTACCATCCTAATAGTTTTGACGATATAAAACCAGATCCTTCTTACAAAAAATTTGAAGAGGAACTAGACAGCAATCGTGTAGCGCATTTCGATAGAAATGAAAATGATAACGACCACTATACACAGCCAGGTCTACTCTACACCAAAGCGATGAACCAAGAAGATAGAACCAATTTGGTGAATAACATCATCGGTCACATGAAAAAAATTGACGGCCCAAAAAGAGATGAAATAATCAACAGACAATTGTGTCATTTCTTTAGAGCGAATGTAGAAATGGGAATGAGAATTGCGGCAGGACTTCAAGTAAAACTAGACGATGGAATTATGAACCACGCCAAATAAGAACAAACTTATACCAAACTTAAAAGAGTCAAGCATATAAGTGCTTGGCTTTTTTGTATTTTAGGCCAAAAATTAGTTATTTTGCACTTATCCTAAAAATCGTAAATTTAATACTACTCTACCATGAATTTCCAAAATATTCTCCTAGAAAACGAAGGTCAAATTTCTACCATTACCATTAATAGACCACAGAGTTTAAACGCTTTAAATGGAGCTACTATCAGTGAATTGAGCGAAGCTTTATCTCAGCTAGAACAAGATTCTAATTGCAGAGTCATCATCATCACAGGAAGTGGCGAAAAATCATTTGTAGCCGGAGCAGACATTAAAGAGTTTTCTGATTTTGGTCAAGAAAAAGCAGAAGAATTAGCCAGAAACGGACAAAATTCGCTGTTCAATAAAATTGAAAATCTAAGAAAACCTGTTATTGCCGCTGTAAATGGATTTGCATTGGGTGGTGGTTTAGAACTTGCGATGGCTTGTCACATAAGATATGCTTCAGAAAATGCAAAATTAGGTTTACCAGAAGTTACTTTAGGTCTTATTCCTGGTTATGGAGGCACCCAAAGATTACCAAAATTAGTAGGAAAAGGACTTGCGAATGAAATGATTTTCTCTGCTAAAATGATTTCGGCGAGCAGAGCAAAAGAAATGGGTTTGGTAAACGAAGTTTTTAGTTTAGAAGAATTATTACCAAAAACAAAAGAATTAGCAACCCTTATTTCTAAAAATTCACCACAAGGAATTTCTAAAGCCATTGCTGCGGTGAATGCATCAGATTCTGATGAAGGTTATGAATTAGAAATCAAATCTTTCGGAGAATTATTCGAAATGGAAGATAAAAAAGAAGGCGTTTCTGCATTTTTAGAAAAAAGAAAGCCTAATTTCTAAAAGCTTAGAAAGAGTAAGAAACTAATTTTAAAAATTTTAAAATGAATCACAATAAATTTGACTTAGCCTATCTTAAGATGGCTAAAGAATGGGCAAAACTTTCTTACTGCGAAAGAAAAAAAGTAGGCGCACTCATTGTAAAAGACAGAATGATTATTTCTGATGGATATAACGGAACTCCTTCTGGTGCAGAAAATTGTTGTGAAGACGAAGACGGAAAAACGCATTGGTACGTGCTTCATGCAGAAGCAAATGCCATTTTAAAATTAGCTTCTAGTACTCAATCTGCAAAAGGTGCTACTCTTTACCTTACGCTTTCGCCGTGTAAAGAATGCAGCAAACTTATATTACAATCTGGCATCAAAAGGCTCGTTTATATAGACCAATACTCAGACACAGAAGGATTAGAATTTTTAGAAAATGCTCAAGTAGAAGTTCTTCAAATCTCTGAGGAAAATCTTAAATAAGACAGTTTAGCATGATATTTGCATGCTCATCTGCACTTAAAAACACAATAAAAACAAAAAAAACAAATGACCTGGAATGAAACGATTGAGAATTTTTCACATTTTCTCAAATTCGAGAGGAATTTCTCTGATAATACTTTAGATGCATACATACGAGATGTGAAGAAACTAAAAGCTTTCTCAGAGGAAAAACTAGACAACACTACTCCCGACAAAATAACTTTTGAAAACTTACAAGAATTTCTCCTTCATCTTACCAAAGAAAAAATAAGCGAAAGAACTCAAGCAAGAGGAATATCTTCCATTAAATCTTTTTTTAAATATCTTATCGAAGAGGAAATTAGAGAAGACAATCCTTCCACACTTCTTGAAGGTCCAAAATTAGGCTTATATTTACCTGATACGTTAAGTTTCGAAGATGTAGAAAAAATCATTAACGCCATCGATTTAAGCACTGATTTAGGCGTGAGAAATCACTGTATCATAGAAGTATTGTATGGTTGCGGCCTTAGAGTTTCTGAATTAATAGAACTTAAAATTTCTGATATTAATTTCAAAGAAAACTTTATAAAAGTAGAGGGAAAAGGAAAAAAAGTGAGATACGTTCCGCTTGCTAACTACACTGCAAATCTTATTTTGAACTACATCAATAATGTAAGAGCCAATAATAAAATAGGCAAAAAATACGAAGACCACATTTTCCTAAACAGTAGAGGTTCTTCTATGTCTAGAGTGATTGTTTTTATCATCATCAAAGAATTGGTAGAAAAAGCGGGAATCAGAAAAAGCATTTCTCCGCACACTTTCCGTCATTCTTTTGCTACGCATCTCTTACAAAACGGTGTAGATTTAAGGTTTATCCAAGAAATGTTGGGACATTCTAGCATTACCACCACAGAAATTTACACCCATTTAAAAACCGAAGAATTGCATGATGTAATTCTGAAATACCACCCAAGAAACAAATGAAACACTTAAAATATTGCCCAAAGTGCGGCCAAGAAACGCTGATTTTTGATGGAGAAAAAAAATTTTCTTGTTCACAATGTGATTTTGTAATGTATCAAAATATCGCCGCCGCAGTTGCAGTATTAATAAGATGCGATGATGAATTATTATTGACCAAGAGAAATCAAAATCCTAAAATCGGGAAATTAGATTTAGCGGGCGGTTTTACAGATCCAAAAGAAAGCGCCGAAGAAACTTGCGCCAGAGAATTAAAAGAGGAACTAGGAATAGAAATAGACCTCAAAAATTTAAAATTCGTGGGAAGTCTGCCCAATGTTTATCATTACAAAGAAGTAGACTATAATACTTTGGACTTATTCTTTGAATATCGAGTGGAAGAAAAAATAGAAATCAAAAAACTAGAAGCTCACGAAATTTCAGAAACCATTTGGGTGAAAATTTCTGAACTCAATCTTGAGGAAATCGCTTTCGATTCGCAGAGAAAATTTTTAGAAAATTATCAATAAAAAAAGCTCCTTTTCGGAGCTTTTTTAGTTTTAGTATTGACCAGATTTTTGTAATCCTTTAAAATAATCAATCAATATTTTTCTTTGAGCATCAGTAAGGTCTGCTTCTGGATGCATCGGAATATAACCTTTAAATGGCATTTCTTTATTCTCTATCGTTTCGATGATTTCATCTAAAATGTGATCTTTTTGGTCTTTATTATACGTCATCCATTCAGAGAAATTCACATTTTCTCTTCCTTCATTTACGTGATGCTTAATCGACCAAGAAATAGGAGCAATGTAAGCATAACTAGGATATTTCACCTCGTTGCTATGACAATCGTAACAAGCATTTTTCAGCATTTCGGTTACATCTTTCGGAGTTTTGAGCACCTCTACAAAATTCTGTTTCGGGTCTACAGGTTTATTGGTTCTGTCGATAGGAATAAGTTGTATCAAAACCAAGAAAACAACAATTCCGATGAGTACTTTTTTCATTTGAATAAATTTATAAGTTCAAAATATTCTAAAATTTTACTTTTTAATGATTGATGAGTTCCCAATCTTCCTTAATTTCCCAGAGTGGTCTTACATTAATTTCTTTTTCAAAAATGTAGACGTCTTCAGCAGCGATATTTTGCGCAAAATCTGCTTCGTCCCAGAATCCATTTCCATTATTGTCTACTCTAATTCTGGCAATATAAGTCGCTGGTTTCAGGTTTTTAAAGGAAACTTCTGAGGCATTGGTGAACTGAGAATATAATATTTCACCTTTTTCATTGGTCAATTCTACCCAAAATTTAGCCGTAGGTTTATTTTTAATCACAGCCGTGAAAGAACCATAATTTTCTGGTTTATCAATCTCAAATTGAAATTGGAACGACTTATCATTACTGCTGTAATAAGAAGAAACGGTTTCTTTTGGAATCGTTAAAACATATTTTTTCGTAGGTTTAAAACTAGAATTCACTAGAATTTTAAACGGATTTTTCTCTGAAATTTTCGCAGTGAAATCTTGTGCTATGCTATCGCTCTCCAATTTCCAAGAAGAAGTGTTAAGATTTTCTATGGGCAACGATGTATTAATCACAAAATTATTTTCTGGGGCGATTAAATTCCCGGCTTCATTAGAGAGTTTAAACTCATCTTTCACCGCTTTATAACTCACGGAAATGGTATCGCTAATCGTAGGCGTGAAATAACTTAATTTCAATTGCTTAGAAACAGTTCCACCCAAATTACTCTTCTCTGCATCAAACCAAATATTCACAGAATCCGAACGTTTTGCATGTGTCACTTTGAAATCTTTCAGATCTTCTGAAAGGGATTTTACCTCCACCGTTTCTGGATTTCCTTCAAAAGTCATCAATAAACCGCCATTAATAGCTTTACTTTCTTTATATTTTACCACTTTTTTAGAAGGGTAAAGTTTCAATTTTAGACCTCTTACACTTGTGCTGTCTAAGGTAATTTTTTCTTTCAAAAAAGAAACTTTTTCTTTTCCTGCATCGTAGACAGAGTTTTGATTTTCGTCATCAAAAGCTATAATTACAAATTCCCCTTTTGGTAAAAAATTGAGTTCAAAATAATTTTCTTCGTCTACTTTGGTAATATAATCGGGTTTCTGTTTGTAGTCTAGATTTTCGCCTGCTTTATAGAGTCCCACTACCATTTTATTGTCTTTTGCCGTTTGATTTTCTTTGATGAGCGTCATGGCATCTTTCACGGTTCCACTCACAAAAAGATCATCAATTTTATCTCCTGTAGAAAACGCAAAATTAAAATAAGGCAAAGGATTAGACTCATTATTGTCTACAATGGCATTTCCAAAATTAAAATTATAGGTAGTATTGGCTTGAAGCGTATCTTCCCACTGTATCAAAACATATTTATTCGCCAGATTAGAAGGAATGACTTTTTTAATTTTCTTAATCGGTGGCGATACATTAAAATTTTTATTAAAATCTTTCAGCATTACATATTCATCAAAATCCAGCCTCAATTCCTTTACCGTTCTAGAAACATTTAATCGAGTAGTATCAATATTAGAGCCTAAAAATCTGGGAGCCAGAGAATCTCTAGTACCGCCATTTGGTGCACCAACTCTAGCACACGAAAAAAGCAAAAGGTTAAGCAGAAGGAGAAAAATTATTTTTTTCATTGATGAAATTTGAGCAAAATTAAGAAATATGCGTTAATTATTCGGTAGATTCTGCCACAGCATCGTGATTCTCTTTTGTAGTATCTATTTCCTTGTTCATGAGTTTATTCAATTTTTCTCTTTCTAAAGGAAAATCTTCAAACAATGAAGAAAGCGTGAGCGCAGAATACACTCTTCTAGAAAATTTGTTTCCGAGAGCAATAATCGTGACTTTAGATTTTTGTAAATGAACAAAAGCGGTATTGCTTCCATGCCACCAACCATTATGAAACGTAAGTTTTTCTCCGTTGTCAAAAACTTTCATTCTAAAACCAATTCCATAATTGTTTACGCCAGGTCTTTCGTTACTGTAAGGTTGAAAAATAGAATCTTTGAGGCTTTTTCTCAAGAAATTTTCGGCGTACATCGCTTTTGAAAACTTAAATAAATCTCTTGGCGTGGTGTAGCAGTTTTTATCCCCATAAATCCCATCTAATTTATCCGTAGGATACAATCTGCTTCCTTGATAATAAAAAGATTGAGCAGATTTCAGAGAGTCTTTTGGTTGAAAAATATAGGTATGCTCCATTCCCAAAGGTTTGAAAACGATTTTCTGCATCGCCAAAGGAAAAGGATGCGCGGTAACTTTTTCTACAATCAGTGCAAGAAGCGCATAATTGGTATTGCAATACATAAATCCAGTGTTGGTATTTCTTGCCAATTCTGGTTTGTACTGAATAATCAAATCGAGAACTTCTTGGTTGGTGAAATATTTATTTTTAGGTTTAAGTCCTAATTTTTCGATGAAATATTCGTATTTCGGCAATCCACTTCTATGATTAAGCAAGTGAATCACTTCTACTTCTTTGTAAGGGAATTTCGGAAAATAATGGGTGACTTTATCGTGAAGATTTATTTTTCTGGCTTCTACCAATTTAAGAACGGCCATCGCAGTAAGCGATTTAGAAATAGAAGCGATATGAAGCGGAACATCTTTATTGATGGGAACTTGATTATTTTCTTTGGCAAAACCTCTATAGCTTTCGAAGAGAATTTTATCGCCTTTTGCCACGAGAAAACCACCACTTAAATCCCCTTTTTCCCAAACTTTATCATAGTATTGCTGAATGGCATTAACCACATTTTGTTTATCTTGAAGTTGAGAATCTTCTGCAGTAAAGACATTTTCTACATCTACGTTTCCGTAATTAGGCAAACCATTTTCATTCTCTTGCTGAAAAAAATTAAATTCTTTTTTACAAGAAATCAAAGTCAATAAAAGGATATGAATTACTACAATTTTCTGCTTCATCTTCTGATTAATTATTTAGGCGGGGCAATTTAGCATTTTTTTGAAGCAGTGTTTTATGATTGCGGTAATATTAAGATTTTTTTAACAGAATTGCTGTACGATTTTATCTACGATAAATTGCGCCAGTTTTTCCTTGCTTTGATGCGTCCAACCTGCAATGTGCGGTGTAACAATGACTTGCTCTGAATCCAAAAGAAATTGCAAATCTTCTTTGTTTCTTGTGCTGAGCGAAGTCGAAGTATCTAGGTTTTCGAAGGAAGATTTTTCGTATTCTAAAACGTCTAATGCTGCAGCTTTTACTTTGCCGGATTTCAGCGCATCTACCAATGCAGAAGTTTTCACATTTTTTCCTCTTGCAGTATTGACCAAATAGAAATTTTTCTTCATCTTCGAGATGAAATTTTCATCAACTAAAAATTCCGTTGAAACATCTAGAGGAATATGCAAACTAAGAATATCTGCACGTTCCTGTAATTCTTCTAAGGAAACTTGCTTGGCAAATTCATCTTCTAAATTCGGCAAAATATCATAGAAAATAACTTCCACACCAAAACCAGATAGTCTTTTTGCAGTAGCTTTTCCCATGTTTCCATAGCCAATAATTCCAAAGGTTTTTCCTAACAATTCATCACCTCTGTTTTCCTCACGCTTCCAGATTCCGTTTTTCACCTCTTCTGAAGCGATGAACAAACGATTCATGAGAATCAACAGCATCGCCACTACATGTTCCGCAACAGAATCTCTGTTTCCCTCGGGAGAATTAATCAAAGAAATTCCTAGATTTTTGGCGGTTTCTAGGTCGATGTTTTCCATCCCTGCTCCTACTCTCGCAATGAATTTGAGATTTTGGGCATTTTCTAGAAAATTTTTGTCGAGAGGAATTCTGCTCCTGATGATAATTCCATCATATTGATTGATTTTCTGCAAAACCTCATCATAAGACGAAGTAAAATCTTCTTCCAAAATAAAACCTTTTGCTAGAAGTTGTTCTGTAATTAATGGATGATTGCTATCAAGAAGGAGAATTTTCATTTTTTTGAAATGGTAAAATTGTTGATTTGCAAACCGTAAAATCGCTTAATGCCAAATTCTTAAAATATTTAAAACTTCAGTTTTACAACTTAACGACTCTGCGACTTTACAATAAATAGTCTAACCAAATAACTTTTTAAGTTCTATAGAATCTTGAGCTTTCATTTTTCCCGAAAGAATCAGAGAAAGTTCTTTTCTACGAAGCGCTGCATCAAATCTTGCTTTTTCTACATCAGATTGTGGAATAAGTTCTGGAATTGCAACAGGATGGTTATTTTTATCTACCGCTACGAAAGTATAAATTCCTTCGTTGGTATGAATTTTTTCTTTGGTGATAGGGTTATCTAACCACACATCGCAATAAATTTCCATAGACGTAGAAAACGCTCTAGAAACTTTAGCTTCTACCACTACTACACCACCTTCTGGAATAGGATATTTAAAAGAAACGTGATTTACAGAAGCGGTAACTACGGTAGATTCACTATGTCTTTGTGCAGCAATAGCAGCCGCTCTGTCCATTCTAGAAAGAAGCTCACCACCAAACATATTTCCTAATGCATTGGTTTCATTGGGAAGTACAATATTGGTCATAATAGTCCTGGTTTCTGCAGGAGTTTTCGCATTTTTTTCCATAGAAATTATTTAGAAATTCTTAATGAATCTGTTTTTGAAGTTTGTAATGAATCTTTCGGTACAATAGGATTTACCTTTGGCTTTTCAGGAATTCTATGGGTAGAAGTTTTCACTGAAATATCATCAAAAGATTTTTTCCCAAAAATTTGGTCTTGATAATTAATCGCCAAATAAATAATGGCTCCTACTGGTAAAATGAATAGGAAAATCCAAAGAATAGAGTTATTAAAAACGTATTGATTGTCTGATTCTGGTAGGTCTTCAGAGTTTTCACTGTTTTGAATTTGCTCTAAACTGATTTCTTCTAGTCCAAAAAATTTAGGTGTATTGGTGTATTTTTTTTGGTCTAAAAGTTTTATAACATTCTCCTCTAATGAAAATTCACCTATTTCGTCTATCGTAATTTTTTGTTCGGCTTGTAATGCTTCTGCCCAAGAAGTTACTTCTTCTTTGATTAGAGACTGCACTACAAATAAATTTTCGCCTGTCTTCTCAACAATATATTTAGCAAAATCTGCATTGAAAACATTTTTATTTTCTAGGAAAGAAATTTCATAAGTGGGTGGCAAGATTTTAGAGGATTGCTCATCTAAAGTAGCCGATTTTTTCTTGAGGGTAAAAACGCCAAAACTAGGAAGTTCTGCACTTCCTTTTTCTTGCAAATAATTGTATAGATGTAATCCTAAATTCATTTGGCACAAATTTAATATTTTTTGTTGAGTTTAGTTACAAAAAAAGGTTGCTAAAAAGCAACCTTGTATAAAAACATTTTTTCTTTTGATTAATAGGCGAATTTAATGACCTCATCATTAAGTTTAAGAATATAATTTCCTTTTTTCGGAAGATTAAGCTCTATCCCATTAACTGTAGAATTAGCTTTAAAAGATTTAATCACTCTTCCAGAGAAATCTACTACTTGTACACTTAGGTTTCCTTGTTTATTGGTATACAATTTCCCTTCTGAAACGAATGATTTTGATTTCTTAACAGTTTCGCCAGTTGCTAAAGTACTGACTGTAAATGCATATTCTCCTGTTAAACGGTTAAAAGTCACATCATAGGTTCCTGGAGTTGTAGGAATATTATTATTACTATTTAAAGCACCTGTTCCTGAAGGGAAGGTTGTGCCACCCCAACTCGTTACCCAAGCATTATTTACTCTAAACTTAACTCCTCCTGTAACAAGTTGCAATCCAGATTTAGTAAAAGTTTTACCTCCGTCTGTAGAAGTAAGAGCCACATCTGTTGTCCAACTACCACCAGAAATACCATTTCCAATTAAAGTAACAGGAGCTACTTGAAATGAATAAGCAAGAGTATTTTTGTTAAAGGTTATATTGTAATATCCTGATGTCAAAGGAATATCACCTCCATTTTCTACAGCAGTACCAGAAGGGAAAGTAGTTCCTCCCCATGTTGTAATTGGAGCATTTGACTTATAAAACTTAACATTAGCAGCATTGAAATAAAAATCAGTTTTAGAATAAGTAATACCGTCTGGTGTAGAAAGAGATTCACCTGGAGTTGCATTGCTATTAAACCCTCCATAGAAACTAATATTATCAGAAACAATAGTTGATGCGAAATTATAGGCACCTGTTGTTCTATTAAAAGTGATATTGTATGTCCCTGGAGTAACTGGTATATTTGATCCATTTTGAGTACCTGTTCCACTAGGAAAAGCGTTTGCCCCCCAGCTCGTAGTCCAATTGCCATTTTGTCTAAACTTCACTCCTCCATTTGCAGTAAAAGTATGAGTAAGAGTATAATTTACATTATCTGTAGTAGCCATAACTACATCACCTGACCACGAATTAAAGTCACCAATCAGACCAATTGATTGTGAACTAAATAGGCCAAAAACAACGGAAAATAAGAAAGAAAATAAAAGTTTTTTCATAATAATTTTTTTTTAGGATTAATAACTTAAAATTAACAAAAATTTAAAATAAAAAAATTTTTTTTCAAAAAAAAATCAAAATTCATTGATTTTCAATTAATTACCAACCTGAAATAATTTTTATTTTCTCATTTATAAGACAACACAAATTGCTGATTAACAGTATTTTAAACAAAATTGAGAAAAATCAGGGAATTCACTAAAAATCACTAATTTATCCTAAAATTAAGCCCTAGCATAAAATTTCTACCAGCCTGTGCATAATAGTAAGGTCCACCATACACAAAACCGTTATTTACATATTTTTTGTCAAAAATATTATTCAGCAAAAATTGTAAACTCACCTCTTGTTTTGCAATTTTGACTAATCCTAAAATAGGTTTACAAGTTTTACATTAAAATACCAATCCGGAAGATATTGATTTTCCGGATTTTTTGTGGATTGTTTCCGGGGTTTTCATCTTCAGACTAAGATGTGGTCTTTTGTTGTTGTAAATATAAATACTTTCTTTAACCATTTGTTTTAAATCCTGAATGTTTTTGCATTTATAAATTAAAAATTCCTGCTTCAATATTCCGTTTATTCTTTCTGCCAAAGCATTTTGATAACAATCATAGCCATCTGTCATTGAGGGTTTTATTTTGTTTTCAACAAGTACTTTCTGATACACTTCTGAGCAATATTGCAATCCCCTGTCTGAGTGATGAATAAGCGGAAGATGTGTTGTTCTGTTTTTAACGGCCATTTTCAGAGCTTTGACTACATTTTCAGCATTCATATTTTCACTTAATTCGTAACCCATTATTTTTCTGCTGTAAGCATCCGTAACCAAAGATAAATAACAGACATTCGTTTTGGTTTTTATATAAGTGATATCGCTTACAAATACCTGTTCTTTTCTTTTTAGGCAAGTCGTTTTCAAAAGGTTGGGGTGTTTTCTGAGCCAGTGTTTGGAGAAAGTTGTTCTTGTATATCTTTTCTTAGGATAAATAAGCAGATTTTCTCTTCGTAAATAATTGAACAGCGCATCTCTGCCTATTTTTATGTTTTCAAGCTTGAACTTATTTTTAAGCAAATAATAAAGTTTTCTTGTTCCTATTCTGGGCTGTTCTAAACGTATCTCCTCAACAAATCGTTTAACTTTCTCCAATTCTTTTTCCCGAACACATAATCTTTGGCGCTGCTGGTAAATGGCTTGTCTGCTTATCCCAAACAATCTGCAGATTTTGGATAAACTCAATCCTTTTTCTTGGAGTTGTCTGACTGTTTGGGCGTAAACTTTTTTCGGATCTGTGTGCCGTATTGCTTGTCGGAGATATCAATCATCATATTGAGAACTTTGGTTTTCAGTTTCTCATCAGCTAATTCTTTCTCTAATCTTTTAATCTTTTCGGCGGGTGTTTCTTTGGATTGTAACATGGTATGAATGGTGGGTTTGCTCCAATCTAAATTACCATATTTTCTGAGCCAAACCAAAACGGTGCTTCTACCTTGGATACCGTAATGTTGCTGTGCCTGTTTGTAAGTGAATTCGCCCTTTTCTACACGGCTTACAATACCTAATTTAAAAGCCATTGTGTAATCTTGTTGTGTACGCTTTTCTACTGTCTTCTCTCGATTTTCCATAATAAGTCTATTGGGTGTAAACTTATTTTAGGACGGGTCAAATCCACAAAAAAAGACTGCCATTAAACAGCAGTCTTTTAATTATTTATGAAGGATATTTTTAATATTTAAACTTTACAATTTCATTATCTAATTTCAATATAAAGTTTCCTTTTTTAGGAAGATTAAGTTCGATTCCATTTACAGAAGAATTAGCCGTAAATGTTTTAATCACTCTTCCAGAGAAATCCATGACTTGAATGTTTACAATTCCTTTTTTAGGAGTATACAATCTACCTTCTGAAACAAAAGATTTAAATTTCGAGCTGTTAATATCTATTGTACTTAGTGAACTGGTAGTGGTAGATGTAAATCCATAAGCAGATGCTAATTTGTCGGTAGTTTGATGTGTATTTTTACCTATTGGAAATTCTGTAAATAGGAAATGCAATTCTGTTACAGTAGTTCCTGCTGGTAAAACACCGCCAGTTTTATTAAAATTATGGGTATTTAAATCAATTGTTCCACTATAATTTGTACCATCCCATGTTAATTGAGCCGTGATATTACTGAAATTATCATTAAATGGACTTCCTGTAGAATTATCTGCACCATTTAACCACAAATAAACTCCAATAGGATTTCCCACTCCTGGATTATAAAAAGCCCATCCATTTGCTGAATCATTATAGGTTATGGTATAAATTCCAGAATTGGCTGGAGTTTGCTCAATTGTTAATAATGACTGACTGTAAATTGCAACTACTGTAAAAATGGTTGCGAAAAAAGAATAAAGTTTTTTCATTTTTTAATTTATTGGTTATTATTACAAATATAAGCAATTATTCTTTTCAAATTTTATTCTTTAAATGATTTTTTTTCAATAGCGTCCTAAATAAAAAAATAAGAAGGAATTAAAGTAACTCAAAGTATCTTTGAGGTTGTACAACAAAAAAACCTTCTTATGGATTCAAAATTAACATTATTTTCCCAAATCATTTCAAAAATAGACCGAGGGATTTTCAAAAAAATAGTAATTGAGAAGAAAACCGATTACCGAAATAAAGGATTTGATAGTTGGAACCACTTAGTTTCTATGCTTTTCTGTCATTTTGCCAAAAGCACTTCGGTTCGGGACATTTCCAACGGGCTTCGCAGTGCCACAGGAAACCTGAATCATTTAGGGATAAAAACAGCACCTTCCAAATCTTCTATTAGCTACCAGAATGGAAAACGAGATGCAGATTTGTTTAAAGACGTGTATTTCAAACTATTAGAACAATTAGGACAGCACACGAAAGAAAGACGGATAAAACTCAAAATAAAAGTTCCTGTCTATTTATTAGATTCTACCCTTATTTCTCTATGCCTGTCTTTGTTCGATTGGGCAACATATCGAACTAAAAAAGGAGCCGTGAAAATGCATACCTTACTTGAATATGACGGGAAACTTCCTGTTTATGTGAATATTACCAAAGGAAGTGTTGCTGATAACAAGGGAGCGGAAAACATTCCTTTGGAAAAGGGAGCAGTCATTGTTGCAGACCGATTCTATAACGATTTTCCAATGCTCTCTATTTGGGACAGCAAAGGTGTTTTCTTCGTAATAAGACATAAAGAAAATCTGAAATTTGAAACTTTACAGGAACGAGAACTTCCACCAAAAGGAGCTCAAAGCATCCTAAAAGACGAAGAAATAGTACTCTCAAATCCTTTATCCAAAGAAAAATATCCAAAAAAATTAAGAAGAGTGGCTATTTGGGATAATGAAAACAAGCAAACCATTGAAATGATTTCCAATAATTTCTCTTGGGCTGCTTCTACCATAGCAGAATTATACAAGCAAAGATGGCAAATTGAGATCTTTTTTAGAGATATCAAGCAGTTGCTTCACATCAAAACCTTCATTGGAACTTCTGAAAATGCAGTGAAAATCCAAATCTGGACGGCACTTATCACTATTCTCATTCTGAAATACCTGAAATCCATCGCTAAATATAATTGGCAATTATCAAATCTGGTAGCTTTTATCCGATTGAATATTTTTGTTAAAATTAATCTTCAATTTTGGCTCGACAAACCATTTGAGCAACCGCCTGAAACCCCCAAAAACTATTATCAAGGGGTTCTTTTTTGAAATTAAATGTAAAGCTAAATGTAAAATAGGTATTTAGGCTGTTTCTATTTTTAATAATTTTTATTTAGGACAGTATTGATTTTTTTTACAGCTTAACATTTAGCCCCATCATAAAATTTCTTCCAGCTTGTGCATAATAGTAAGGTCCATCATACACAAAACCGTTATTTACATATTTTTTGTCAAAAATATTATTCAGCAAAAATTGTAAACTCACCTCTTGTTTTGCAATTTTAAACTCATATTGTGCATTAAAATCAGTCAAGAAATAATCATTCAGTTGTAGTGATTGGGTTTCTGTGTTGTCCAAATATTGCTTTCCAATATATTGATTATTAAGATTTAACTGTAAATTTTTAATAGGCTTATACTGAATTATAGCATTGGCAATAATATTAGGAGAGAAAGAAATGTTAGTATTACCCAAATTAGTCACTGTAGAATTTTCTTCAATTTTGAAATCTACATTTTTATTCTGACTCAAAGTAATATTTCCTAATACGTTCAGTTTTTCTGAAACTTTAGCCAAAGTTCCCAATTCTAAACCTAATCTATAAGATTTTCCAGAATTAATTTTAATGAATTCTCCTACCATGTTGATTTCTCCACTTAGTACCAATTGATTCACATAATTCATGTAATAAGCGTTTGCAGTAAAAGAAACATTACCAAACGTTTTTTCTAAACCGAGCTCAAAATCATGTAATTTTTCTGGCTTCGTATTAGGATTGGCAAATAAATCATCACGGTTAGGTTCTCTGTGAGCATGAGCATAAGAGAAAAATAATTTTCCGTTTTCTAACTGATAATTCACCCCGAATTTTGGATTAAAAAACGTCCATTTCTGACTTAAATCTGCTCCTTCTTCTGCATTTTCATCTAAAATATATGTTTTATAGTCAATGTTTCTAAGTTGTAAATCTCCAAAAAATTCAAGTTTTTCCATTTTGTAAATGGCTTTCGCAAAACCTGAAACTTCATTTTTCAAAGCATTATTTCTGTAATATTCGTGCTCGAAAATATCAGTATATTTCACTCCAGTCACGTTCCCAAAATGTCTCCCGAAATATTGATTTGCAGCTACTCCGAAATTCAAATTAAGATTTTCAAAATTCCCATAAAGACTAGAAACTACGCCGTAAAAATCATTATCTAACCATTTTTTTCTAATGAAATCTGTTCTGGTAATTGTATTTCCGTTTTCTACGATATTGGGCAAATCATATTTAGAAAATTTAGCATCTTGCTTATAATTTTCATAGTAACCTTCTCCATGAGTGAGATGAAAAGTAGTTTCTAGATTCCAAATTTTACCGAGTTTTTGTTCCCAAAGTAAATGATAATGGTTTTGTCGGTAATTATCGGTTTCATTATCGTAAAACCCAATAATATTTTCCCAATTAGCATCATAAATTGCTCCAGAATAATTAAATTTCGGATTAGATTCATAGGTAGCTTTATCAATTCCATTCCACGCTTGATACGTTTTTTCTTTTCCACCGAAAGTTAAAAATCTCAGTTTCGTATTGCCTTTTTCGAAGAGCGCATTGATATTGTAAGAATTGAGTTTAGAAAAAGCTCTATCAATGTAACCATCTGAATTAATGATAGAATACCTTGCCGAAACCGACAGTAAATTGTTCAAAAATTTTCCTGTTCCTGCTTCAAAGGAATGTTTAAAGGTGTTAAAACTTCCTGCGCTTTGATTGGTCAAAAAATAAGGTTTCTCCTCTGGATTTTTGGTCAAAATATTCACACTTGCTCCGAAACTTGCTGTTCCATTGCTAGAAGTTCCTACTCCTCTTTGGATGACAATCTGCGATGCCGAACTTGCCATGTCTGGAATATTCACAAAAAAAGTCCCTTGACTTTCCGAATCGTTATACGGAACACCATTCAGCATTACATTAATGCTTGTTCCTGCACTTCCTCTAATTCTGAAACCAGTGTAACCCACTCCGTTTCCAGCATCCGAAGTTGCAACTACAGACATTTGATTTTTGAGCAAAATAGGCAAATCCTGACCTAGATTTTTGGCTCCTAAATCTTTTTGTACGTTAATAATTTCTTTGGAAACCGGCAGCCTTTTCGTAAAGCTAACCTCTTGAATTTCTTTTACTTGCGCCGTATCTATTTGCGCAGAGAGAACAGAGCTCATTCCTAGCCCTAAAATAATAAATCCTTTCATTCTGATGTTGTAAAAAATTAAACAAATCGAATAAAAGGATGCCACGTGTGAAAAATACATCAAAGACGTTTCCATAAACAGCATTACCTGTTCTATGTTCTTTGGGTATAATCTCAGCTTTTTACAGCACCCCTTTTTCTTGAGTGCAAATGTATAAAATTTTTATAAATTTCTAAAAATACCGAAAAGAATTGCGATGAAGAACAAAATTAGTATTGTTTTCTTGCCGATGAGAAACTGTCTTAGTTTAGCGAATTTTTCTTGAAAAAAACTGGTAAAGAAAATCAATGAAAAATAAGGAATTGCGATTAGTACAAGTGCATTTTGGCGAAACGCTTCTTTGAAGTTCAGATGTAAAATTTCGTGAAATGCTCTTTGTGAACCACAACCTGAACACTGGAAACCCGTAATCTTATAAAAAGGACAAGAAATAAAAAAATACTCTTGTTCATAAGGATTTAGAAAAAAATAATAACCTGTTATAAGCAGTATTATAACTACAAAAATCCATTTTTTTTCACCCTTGTACATAAAACAAATGTAATTCTAAACTTTATATTTTACAAGATTGATTTAAATAATATGCTTCATCTATAAAATTTTAAAAAAAGATATCCTCTGCAAATTAAATTTTCTTACTTTTGAGCATCATTATAAAAAGATTGATGATTATAAAAATTTTAACTACTAAAGTACAGTAAATCATCTAATTATTAAGTTTAAAAAGACTTCAAAAATTATGAATATTTATCAGGATTACATCCAGGAAATCGAAGAAAGAAAAGCACAGGGGCTTCACCCAAAACCTATTGACAGTGCAGAATTACTAAGCGCAATTATTGAGCAAATTAAAGATACAGCAAATGAGTACAGAGCTGATTCTCTACAATTTTTCATCTATAACATTTTACCAGGCACAACTAGTGCAGCTGGTGTAAAAGCTAAGTTTTTAAAGGAAATAATCCTTGGTGAATCTGTGGTTGAAGAAATTACTCCAACTTTCGCTTTTGAATTGCTATCTCACATGAAAGGAGGTCCTTCTATCGAAGTTCTTCTTGATTTGGCTTTAGGAAATGATGAAGCTATTGCAAAACAAGCCGCTGAAGTTCTTAAAACTCAGGTTTTCTTATATGATGCTGATACAGCACGTTTAAAAGAAGCTTATGAAACGGGAAATGTAATCGCTAAAGATATTTTGGAAAGCTATGCAAAAGCAGAGTTTTTCACTAAACTTCCAGAAGTTCCAGAAGAAATTAAAGTTGTGACTTATATCGCTGCAGAAGGTGATATTTCAACTGATTTATTATCTCCGGGAAATCAGGCACACTCTCGTTCAGACCGTGAATTACACGGAAAATGTATGATGTCTCCTGCTCAACAGGAAGAAATAAAAGCTTTACAAGCTCAACATCCTGATGCAAGTGTAATGCTTATTGCAGAAAAAGGAACAATGGGAGTTGGTTCTTCTCGTATGTCTGGGGTAAACAACGTTGCACTTTGGACTGGTAAACAAGCAAGTCCTTACGTACCATTCGTAAACATCGCTCCAATTGTAGCTGGAACTAATGGAATTTCTCCAATTTTCTTAACTACAGTTGATGTAACTGGAGGTATTGGAATAGACCTTCAAAACTGGGTGAAAAAAGTTGACGAAAACGGAAACCCTGTTCGTAATGAAAATGGTGATATTGTTTTAGAAGAAAAATATTCCGTTGCTACAGGAACTGTTTTAACCATCAATACCAAAGAAAAGAAATTATATAACGGAGAAACTGAATTGAAAGATATTTCAAAATCATTTACTCCTCAAAAATTAGAATTTATTAGAGCTGGTGGTTCTTATGCTATCGTTTTTGGTAAAAAAATCCAAACATTTGCTGCAAAAACTTTAGGAATTACTGCTCCAACGGTTTTTGCACCTTCTAAAGAAATTTCTATCGAAGGACAAGGACTTACCGCTGTTGAAAAAATCTTCAACAGAAATGCAGTGGGTGTTCCTGAAGGTAAATTATTACACGCAGGTTCTGATGTAAGAGTTGAAGTAAATATCGTTGGTTCTCAAGACACTACAGGTTTAATGACCGCTCAAGAACTAGAATCTATGGCAGCAACGGTGATTTCTCCAATTGTAGATGGAGCGTATCAGTCAGGTTGTCACACCGCTTCAGTTTGGGATAAAAAAGCGCAGGCTAATATTCCTAAATTAATGAAATTTATGAATGATTTCGGGGTAATCACAGCTCGTGACCCGAAAGGTGAATATCACGCAATGACAGATGTTATTCATAAAGTTCTTAACGATATTACAGTAGACGAATGGGCAATCATCATCGGAGGAGATTCTCACACAAGAATGTCTAAAGGTGTGGCTTTCGGCGCTGACTCTGGAACGGTAGCTTTGGCTTTGGCAACAGGTGAGGCTTCAATGCCAATTCCTGAATCTGTAAAAGTGACTTTCAAAGGCGAAATGAAAAAGCACATGGATTTCCGTGATGTAGTTCATGCAACTCAGGCTCAGATGTTGAAGCAATTTGACGGAGAAAACGTTTTCCAAGGTAGAATTATTGAAGTTCACATTGGAACACTTCCTGCCGACCAAGCATTTACCTTCACAGACTGGACTGCAGAAATGAAAGCGAAAGCTTCAATTTGTATCTCAGAAGATGACACTTTGATTGAATCATTGGAAATTGCAAAAAGCAGAATCCAGATTATGATTGATAAAGGAATGGACAATAAAAATCACGTTCTACAAGGATTAATCAATAAAGCAAATAAGAGAATTGAGGAAATCAGAACAGGAGACAAACCTGCTTTAACTCCAGATGCTAATGCTAAATATTACGCTGAAGTTGTGGTAGATTTAGATCAAATCGTTGAACCAATGATTGCAGACCCAGATGTAAACAACGACGATGTTTCTAAAAGATATACGCACGACACCATCAGAGATCTAACGTATTACGGAGGTGAGAAAAAAGTTGACCTTGGTTTCGTAGGTTCTTGTATGGTTCACAAAGGTGACCTTAAAATCGTTTCTCAAATGCTTAAAAACCTTGAAAAACAAAATGGTAAAGTAGAATTCCAAGCGCCATTGGTTGTAGCCGCTCCTACTTATAACATCATCGATGAATTAAAAGCTGAAGGCGATTGGGAATTATTAGAAAAATATTCAGGTTTTGAATTTAACGATGCAGCTCCAAAAGGCGAAGCTCGTACACAGTATGAAAATATGATGTACTTAGAGCGTCCAGGTTGTAATCTTTGCATGGGTAACCAAGAAAAAGCGGAAAAAGGAGACACTGTTTTGGCAACTTCCACCCGTCTTTTCCAAGGAAGAGTAGTAGAAGATTCTGATCGTAAAAAAGGAGAATCTCTATTGGCTTCTACTCCAGTCGTAGTATTGTCGGCAATCTTAGGTCGTATTCCAAGTATTGACGAGTACAAAACAGCTGTTGAAGGAATCAACTTAACGACTTTCGTTCCGTCTATTAAAGAACTGGTAACTGTTGGCCATTTTTAATACATTGTAAACTAAAGTCGAAAGGCTTTTAAATACAAAATGGAAGATTTCTTGAGAAGTCTTCCAATTTTTTTTATCCTAAAATATTACATTTCATAAAATAATATTAATTTTAGCCTTACATAAAATTCAATTTCAAATGTGAATTAATAGCTATTAAAAATTCAAAACATAGACTATTTTAATATCTTATCAATCCTGTAGGAATAGAATTTGATGGAGAATAATAACATCATTATCCTGTCATTTGATTCCCAAATGCAAACTTTAAACAAAAAATAAATAGATATGACATTCGACATTAACATGATCAAAAAAGTGTATGAGCGCTACCCTGAAAGAATTGCTGCAGCAAGACAAGTAGTACAAAAACCTCTTACACTCGCTGAAAAAATTCTTTACGCTCACCTTTGGCAAGGTAATGCTACAGAAGCTTACGAAAGAGGAAATTCTTATGTAGATTTCGCTCCGGATAGAGTTGCAATGCAAGATGCAACTGCGCAAATGGCGCTTTTACAGTTTATGCAAGCAGGAAAAGCTAAAGTTGCCGTTCCTTCTACAGTTCACGCTGATCACTTAATTCAAGCTAAAATTGGAGCTGATAAAGATTTACAAGAAGCACTGAATAAAAATAACGAAGTTTTCAACTTCCTTTCTTCTATTTGTAACAAATATGGTATCGGCTTCTGGAAACCAGGCGCTGGTATTATTCACCAAGTAGTTTTAGAAAATTATGCTTTCCCTGGTGGAATGATGATTGGTACCGACTCTCACACTGTAAATGCAGGTGGATTAGGAATGGTAGCAATTGGAGTTGGAGGAGCTGATGCAGTAGACGTAATGGCTGGAATGGCTTGGGAACTTAAAATGCCTAAACTAATTGGTGTAAAACTTACTGGTAAGCTAAACGGTTGGACTTCAGCTAAAGACGTAATCCTAAAAGTAGCAGGAATTCTTACTGTAAAAGGTGGAACTGGTGCTATTGTAGAATATTTTGGAGAAGGAGCGGTATCTCTTTCTGCAACAGGAAAAGGAACTATCTGTAACATGGGTGCAGAAATTGGCGCTACCACTTCTACTTTCGGTTATGATGATTCTATGAGAAGATATCTTGCTGCAACAGGAAGACAAGAAGTAGTAGATGCTGCTGATAAAATCGCTGAACATTTAACTGGTGATGCTGAAGTGTACGCAGAACCAGAAAAATATTTCGACCAAGTAATTGAAATTAACCTTTCTGAATTAACACCTCATCTTAATGGTCCTTTTACTCCAGACTTAGCAACTCCAGTTGCTGAAATGAGAGATAAAGCTATTGCAAATGACTGGCCTCTAGATATAGAATGGGCTTTAATTGGTTCTTGTACCAACTCATCATACGAAGATTTATCTAGAGCCGCTTCTATTGTAGAAGACGCTGTAGCAAAAGGGGTAAAACCAAAAGCTATTTTAGGAATTAACCCAGGTTCTGAACAGGTAAGATATACTGCAGAAAGAGACGGATTAATTGATACTTTCAAAAAATTTGAAAATTCTAGAATCTTTACCAACGCTTGTGGACCTTGTATCGGACAATGGGATAGAGAAGGCGCTGAAAAACAAGAGAAAAACTCTATTATTCACTCTTTCAACAGAAACTTTGCAAAAAGAGCAGATGGTAACCCAAATACTCACGCTTTCGTAGCTTCTCCTGAAATGGTAGCTGCTGTTGCAATTTCTGGAAGATTAGACTTCAACCCAATTACAGATACATTAACCAACCAAAATGGTGAACAAGTAAAACTAGACGAACCTAAAGGTTCTGAACTTCCAGCAAAAGGATTTGACGTAGAAGATAACGGCTACCAAGCTCCTGCGGAAGACGGTTCTGCTGTTCAAGTAATTGTTTCTCCTACTTCAGATAGATTACAGTTATTAGAACCTTTCCAACCTTGGGATGGTAAAAATATTACAGGTGCTAAACTCCTCATCAAAGCTGAAGGAAAATGTACTACTGACCATATTTCTATGGCTGGTCCTTGGTTAAAATACAGAGGTCACTTAGATAACATTTCTAACAATATGTTGATTGGTGCTGTTAACTTTTTTAACAAAGAAACGAACAGAGTTAAAAACCAATTAACTGGAGAATACGGTGAAGTTCCTGCAGTACAAAGAGCTTACAAAGCTGCTAGTGTTCCTTCAATTGTAGTAGGAGACCAAAACTACGGAGAAGGTTCTTCAAGAGAGCACGCTGCAATGGAACCAAGACATCTGGGCGTGAAAGCCGTTTTGGTAAAATCTTTCGCGAGAATTCACGAAACGAACCTTAAGAAACAAGGTATGCTTGCATTAACTTTCGTAAATGCTGAGGATTATGATAAAATCCAAGAAGATGATACTTTTGATTTCTTAAATCTAGAAGGTTTCGCACCGAATACTCCACTTCAAATTCAGATTACACATAAAGATGGTACTACTGAAACTATCTTAGCAAACCACACTTATAACGAACAACAAATTGGTTGGTTCAAAGCAGGTTCTGCGCTTAATCTAATTGCTGAAGAAGCTAAAAAAGCATAAGCTTTTTTTCATAAATACTAAAAAACCACTCGAAAATTCGGGTGGTTTTTATTTTGCAATATTTTTGATTTATATAAAATTAAAAATTTTCTTCGCAAGCACGCCAAACGGCATCATTCTGAGGAACTGGCGCCGTAATTTCTATATTTTCTTTCGTTACCGGGTGAATAAATTCTAATTTTCTAGCATGTAAATGAATACCTCCATCAGGATTAGAACGTGGCGAACCATATTTTAAATCTCCTTTTATGGGCGTTCCGTTTTTAGATAATTGTGCTCTGATTTGGTGATGTCTTCCTGTTTCTAAATCAATCTCGAGGAGAAGATAATTGTCTAGCGCTTTGATAAGATTATAAGTAAGAATCGCTTCCTTTGCACCTTCAGTTGGTTTTGGGAAAACAATTGCTTTGTTATTTTTCTCATTTTTTTTGAGATAATGAACCAATCTTTGAGAAGGCGGAATCATTTCCTTGGCTACAACTGCCCAATATGTTTTCTTAATTTCACGGTTTTTTACCATTTGTGTAAGACGAGAAAGCGCTTTAGAAGTTTTGGCATAGATTACTAAACCAGAAGTTGGCCTATCAATTCTATGAACCAAACCTAGGTAAACATTTCCGGGTTTATTATCTCTTATTTTAATGAAATTTTTAATGGATTCTAAAAGAGATTCGTCGCCAGTTTTATCACCTTGCACCAATTGCCCAACTTTTTTATTGATGACAAGAAGGTGATTGTCTTCGTAGAGGATTTGAGAAGCGATATTTGAATTCGAGTTTTGCATTATTCTTTTTGAGTGATAGAATATTGATAATCATATATTCCATCATTATGAAAATTACTAATTTCTTTAGCTGTTAATTTAGCTGACAAAAGTCGGAAATTTTCTTTAGAAAAAACATATACTTCATCAGCAATTAATTGATAATGTTTCTTTTCCTTTTCCACATCTTGGTTAAATCTAAAGATATTATAGTCGTCATCTTCGGCTTTATTTTTATCAAACTCGTTTTTGACATTGATTTTCAAGTCTTTTTCTTCACTCAAAACAGACAAAACCACTTTAAAAGGCTTGCTTTTTATTCCAAATGGAAAATTATTTCTTCTGGCAAAAAGAGTATTCACCGAATTTTTATTTTCTATGCCAAAATATCTTGAGAAAATAATTATATCTTCTTCTATGCTAGAAATTACACCTTCTGGATATCTTTTAACCTTTTCAAAAATATTTTTATCTTTTTTGCTCAACTGTTTTTCTTGTTCTGCAATGTTTTTCAAGAGATTTTCTCTTACTTGAGACAGATTATTTATTTTTTTATAAGCACCTAAAGAATCTGTTCTAAAGTAAACGGACACCTGATTTCGGTAAGCTACTTTATTGCAACCACAATCGTTTTTCTCATCTTTTATTCCTTCATGCAGATGTTCATAATTGATGATTTTCCAACTG
Source organism: Cloacibacterium caeni (assembly GCF_907163105.1). GTDB lineage: Bacteria > Bacteroidota > Bacteroidia > Flavobacteriales > Weeksellaceae > Cloacibacterium > Cloacibacterium caeni_A. The sequence continues at coordinate 2,542,801 of NZ_OU015321.1, read as the reverse complement.
AAAATTTTATCATTTCCATCATTAAAAAGATAAGTCACTTCTACATCTTGATTCACTGTAAATGGAGCGTGATATGATTTACCTTTTGGTGATTTAAGAGAAGATGCCGAAGAAATGTGATACTGGTAAACTTGATTTTTGGGTAAATCTGGAGTGATAAATTTCTTTTCCTGAGAGAAAACACAAAAAGAAATTAACGTGAACAATAAAGAAAGTTTTTTCATGGTTTTAATTTTCCATAAAAATAAAAAAAGTTGAGCAAAAAACTCAACTTTTTATTTATCTAGTAACTTTCGTTCTTATTCGGGAAGGAAACGTCTTTCACATCTTTTACATACTGCGAAACAGCACCTGTAATTTCTGTATAAAGGTCTAAATATCTTCTTAAAAATTTCGGCGAAAATCCTTTATTCATTCCCACCATATCATGATAAACCAGAACTTGACCGTCACAATCTGGTCCAGCTCCAATTCCTATCGTTGGAATAGAAATACTTTCTGAAACTTTCTTCGCCAAGTCAGCAGGAATTTTTTCTAAAACTAAAGCAAAACAACCCAGTTCTTCTAAAATTTTAGCGTCTTTTATTAGTTTTTCGGCTTCTGCATCTTCTTTAGCACGAACTTTATAAGTTCCAAATTGATAAATAGATTGTGGTGTTAAACCTAAATGTCCCATTACTGGAATTCCAGCATTGATTAATCTAGAAACAGAATCTGCGATTTCTTCGCCACCTTCTATTTTAACAGCATGAGCTCCAGATTCTTTCATCATTCTTACCCCAGATTCCAACGCTTTTTGCGGATCTGACTGATACGTTCCGAATGGTAAATCTGCAACTACTAATGCTCTATCTACTCCTCTTACTACGCACTGAGCATGATAAATCATTTGATCTAAAGTAATGGGCAAAGTAGTTTCGTGACCTGCCATTACATTCGCCGCCGAATCTCCAATTAAAATAGCATCTACTCCACCTGCATCTACCATTTTGGCAGTGGTATAATCATAAGCAGTAAGCATTGTGATTTTTTCCTTATCGAATTTCATTTTTCGTAAGGTTTCGGTCGTTACTTTTTTAATTTCGGAATGTACTGACATGGGAATAAATTTTAAAGAGTAAAAGTATAAAAAAATGCCGACTCGCGGTCGACATTTTTAATTTTTATAAAACTACGTGTCCTAATTTTCTTAGTTTTTCGTGGTTTAAGATTTTTAAGTTTCTTCCTTCCACTTCTATGTAGTTGTCTTGTTTAAATTCTGAGATTAATCTTATGGCACTTTCTGTAGCAGTTCCGATTAAGTTAGCAATTTCTTCTCTTGTTAAAGAAATTTTGATAAAACCTTCTGGGTCTGTTCCTAATTTCTGCTCTAGAAGAAGAAGCACTTCTGCTAATCTTTCTCTTACTGTTTTTTGAGCCAAGAAAGTTACCGTATTAGAACTTTCGCCCAATTCGAAAGAGATTTTCTGAAGCATTGCAAAAGACAACTGAGGGTCTACTTCTAACAAATGAAGAAATACATCCGCAGGAATATAAGTAGCTTGTAAATCGCTCATCGCTTCAGCAGTTGCTTGATAAGCTTCACCAATTAACAATGCTCTATAACCAATAATATCACCTTCTTTGATGAATCTTAAGATTTGTTCTTTTCTATTAAAACCTAGTTTATAAAGTTTTGCTGTACCACTTTCTATAAAAAAAACACCTTCTACATTTCTTCCTTCCTCGAAAAGAGATTCTCCTTTATTAAAGAAAAGAGTTTGCTTAGCATTGATATATTTAGTGTAATCTTCTTTAGATAGAATTTCCTTAAAAGCCTTGTCATTAAAAACACTTAGAAACTTGTTTTCAATAAAAATTTGTTTTTCTAAAGACATAGATGAATTTTTATGATTTTCGTCAGCAAAATTATCATTTTTTTCTTATTAATCATAAAGAATTTTTGTATTATTTTTGCACATTTAACAAAAGCAGATGGCAGAAAATTGTTTCCATTGTGGACAAGAAATAGATAAAGATAGAATTTTCTTCGATGAGAAGGCATTTTGTTGTAACGGATGCAAATCTGTTTATGAAATTCTTAATGCAAATAATCTCGGAAATTTTTATGAATTAAATAAAAATTCTGGAATTAGACCAGACGAAAATCTTTCTCAATTTGATTATTTAGACACTCCAGAAATTTTCGAAAAAGTAGTAGATTTTTCTGAAGGGAATACCAGTGTAGTCACCTTTAAAATCCCTGTGATTCACTGTAGCTCTTGTATTTGGTTATTAGAGAGTTTACAAGATTTAAATACGAATATTAGATATTCTCAGGTAAATTTCACCAAGAAAACACTACAGGTTTCTTTCAACCAAAATGAATTACCTCTGAGTGAACTGGCAAAATTCTTGACGAATCTTGGTTATAAACCTGTGATTTCATTAGAAACTGCAGACAAAAAAGAAGCCGCAGTAGACAGAAGCCTCACGATAAAAGTGGCAGTTGCAGGATTTGCATTCGGAAATGCGATGATGTTTGCGTTCCCAGAATATTTAAACACGGGTTCTTCCGTAGATTTCTGGTTAGAAGAGTTTGCGCCGTTTTTCAGATTTTTAACATTCTTACTTTCCATTCCAGTGGTAGTGTACTCTGCATCAGATTATTACAAATCTGCATGGTTTGGTTTGAAAAATAAAATTGTAAATATAGACGTCCCGATTGTCTTAGGAATTCTGGTTTTATTCTTTAGAAGTGTCTACGAAATCGCGACCAATTACGGTCCTGGATATTTTGATACGCTTTGTGGGTTGTTATTCTTCATGTTGTTGGGTAAAATTTTTCAAAAGAGAACTTATTCTGCACTTTCGTATGATAGAGATTACAAATCTTTTTATCCAATTGCAGTAACCAAAGTAGATTTTGGGGGACAACAACAAAATATTTTACTTTCTGACATTAAAGTTGGCGATAGAATTTTAGTAAGAAACCAAGAAATTATTCCTGTAGATGCGGTTTTAATTAATGGCGAAGGAAATATAGACAATAGTTTCATTACTGGTGAAAGTGCTACGATTACCAAAAATCCTGGCGATAAAATTTTTGCAGGAGGGAAACAAATTGGTTCTATCCTAGAACTAGAAGTCATCAAAACCGTCAACCAAAGTTATTTAACTCAACTTTGGAATAAAGAAGCCTTCAGAAAAGAAGAATTAGGACTCGATACTTTGGTGAATGAAATTTCAAAATATTTCACTTTTATTATTTTAGGAATTACGCTTCTTGCTGGAATTTATTGGTATCAAATAGATTTTGAAAAAATGTTCCAAGTGGTTTCTGCGATTTTGATTGTTGCCTGTCCATGTGCATTGGCGCTTTCTACTCCATTTACGATGGGACATATCATGAGAATTTTGGGCAGAAATAAAATGTATGTGAAAGATGCTCACACCATTGAAAAAATGGCAAAAATTGATGCTTTGGTTTTTGACAAAACGGGAACAATTACTTATAACAAAAAAGCCAACATCAGTTTTGAAGGTCAAGAAATCGCTGAATTTGATTTAAAAAACATAAAATCTTTACTCAAAAATTCTAACCATCCGCTTTCTAAATCGCTTTACGAATTTTTAGAAGTAGAAGATGAATATTTACCGATTGAAAACTTCAAAGAAACCGCCGGAAAAGGTTACGAAGCCACAGTAAGAGGAAAAGTTTACAAAATTGGTTCTGCAAAATTCACTCATCAAGAAGCTAAATCACTAGAAACTGCCGTTTACATAGAAAGAGATGGTGAGTTTTTAGGAAAATACATCTTCAAAAATGAATACAGAGATGGTTTAGCTGAAATGGCAAAAGAACTGAAAGATTATAAAATCCATGTATTAAGTGGAGATAATTCTTCAGAAGAGCAAACACTTAAAAATCTTATTCCAAATATCACTGAAATGAGATTTAGTCAATCTCCGGAAGATAAGTTAGAGTATATCAAATCTTTACAAGATCAAGGGAAAAAAGTAGCGATGCTTGGAGATGGATTAAATGATGCAGGTGCGCTGAAACAAAGTAACATAGGAATTGCGATTGCAGATGACACCAATTCTTTCACTCCAAGTTCAGATGTCATCATGAACGGAGGTGTTTTGACAAAGTTGCATGACTATTTTGCACTCACAAAAGATGCTATGATCATTGTAAAATTAACATTTGGGGTTAGTTTTCTATATAATGTGGTAGGTTTAACTGCAGCAGTTCTCGGTGAAATGTCTCCTTTGTTTGCTGCAATTTTGATGCCTTTAAGCTCGATAAGTGTAGTTGCATTTACCTCATTATCAACATGGTTAAGATCAAGAAAATACTTCAAATTTTAATAATAAGATAAAAAAAATCTTATTTAGAATATTTTAAAATTAACGTTTTTTTAACAGACCATGATGAAAGTCATTAAAAAACATTAATTTTGAAGCGCAAAATCCTTTTATATTTGTAAAATCGTGGAAATTCTCTATTTAATGATCATCTGCAGTGTCTCAATCGCTGTAATTTTTCTAATAGTCTTTATTATTAGTGCCAAGAATGGTCAGTTTGACGATGACGAATCTCACGCAGTAAGAATTTTATTAGAAGACAAAAAAACAGATATAGAAGAAGAAAAATCTGAAGAAAAAAATTAAAATTAAAGTGATTAGTTAATATGGAAACACAAAAGTTTAGTTATGACAATGGCATTGTGCGTGCGTTTCTTTACGCTACAATAGTCTGGGGAGTACTTGGTTTTACATTTGGTGTAACTGTTGCATCAATGTTATTTTATCCAGAGTTACCAGAATACCTTTTTGGAACAGATGACCCTACAATTGCAAGTTTAAGAAGTGGAGACATTCAAGGACTTGTAAGTACTAATGGTGCGTTTGGATTTGGCAGATGGAGAATGTTGCACACCAGTACAGTTATTTTTGCATTTGTAGGTAATGGATTCTTTGCAGGTGCTTATTATTCTTTACAAAGATTATTAAAGGCAAGAATGTTTAGTGACGTCCTTTCTTGGATTAATTTCTGGGGATGGCAATTAATAATTGTTACAGTAGCAATTACCTTTCTAATGGGTATAAATACTTCTAAAGAATATGCAGAACATGAATGGCCAATTGACATTATGATTGCTATTATTTGGATTGTAATGGGTATTAATATGTTTGGTACTATTGCCAAGAGAAGAGTAAGACACCTATATGTTGCTATATGGTTTTACATTGCAACATGGGTAGGTATTACGATGCTACACGTATTCAATAATCTAGAAGTTCCTTTATCATTTGCAGGATGGAAATCTTATTCAGCTTATGCTGGTGTAAAAGATGCTTTAGTACAATGGTGGTATGGTCACAATGCGGTAGCATTCTTCCTAACAACTCCAGTACTTGGTTTAATGTATTACTTTATGCCAAAAGCAGCTGATAGACCTGTGTTTTCTTATAAACTTTCTATCATCCACTTCTGGTCATTAATATTTGTTTACATTTGGGCTGGTCCTCACCACTTGTTATACACAGCAATTCCAGGTTGGGCACAAGCTTTAGGTACTACGTTCTCTATTGCTCTTATTGCTCCATCTTGGGGAGGTATGCTTAATGGTTTATTAACCTTAAGAGGAGCTTGGGATAAAGTAAGAGAAAATCCTGTTCTTAAATTCTTCGTGGTTGCAGTTACTTGTTATGGTATGGCTACTTTCGAAGGGCCGCTTTTAGCAACAAAAACATTAAATAAAATTGGTCACTTTACAGATTGGGTAATTGGACACGTTCACGTAGGTGCATTAGGATGGAATGGTTTCATGGCATTTGGTATGATTTATTATTTACTACCAATTATGTGGAGAACAAAATTGTGGTCTGTAAAATTAGCAAATTGGCATTTCTGGTTAGGTACTTTAGGTATTATTTTCTACGCAGTACCAATGTATATTTCAGGATTTACACAAGGTCTAATGTGGAAACAATTTAATCCAGATGGAACTTTAGTATATAAAAACTTTTTAGATACTGTTACGGCAATTATTCCTTACTATCAAATGAGATTTTTTGGTGGGTTATTATATCTTACTGGCTCTATTCTTATGGTTATTAATGTTATTGCTACTGTAAGACAAGGTTCATTCGAAAAAGAAGTTCCAGTAGAAGCTCCTGCATTAGCTAAAATTTCTGACGCTAGAAAAGAAGGAGAAGGAAAACACCTTTGGTTAGAAAGAATGCCGTTATACTTTTCTGTTTTATCAGCAATTGCTTTAGCAATTGGTGGTATGGTAGAAATTATTCCTACACTTACTGTAAAAGATAATGTTCCTACCATTGCATCTGTAAAACCTTATTCTCCACTAGAATTAGAAGGTAGAGACTTATACATTAGAGAAGGCTGTAATGCGTGCCACACTCAAATGATTAGACCATTTAGAGATGAGGTTGTACGTTACAATGGTAAAAACGGTCAATACTCTAAAGCTGGTGAATTTGTTTTTGATAGACCTTTCTTATGGGGTTCTAGAAGAACTGGGCCAGACTTACACAGAGAAGGTGGTAAAAACCCAGATACTTGGCATTTCAAACACATGTTAAACCCAAGAGTTACATCTCCAGGTTCTATCATGCCAAGATATCCATGGTTAATCTATAACGAACTAGACAGAACTAAAACTAAGGATAAATTAGTATTATTGAAAAATGTATTTGGTCACCCTTATACAGATGAAGAAATCAATAATGTAGACAAATTAGTAGACGAACAAGCTGCTAAAATTGTAGAAGGAATCTATTCTGGTGATGCTGAAATCAAAAAAGCATTTGATGCTCAAAAAGCTCAGCAAGGTGCAGCATTTGTTCCTGTAGAAAAGAGAGAAATCGTTGCTTTAATTGCTTATTTACAAAGATTAGGTACAGATATTAAAACTACCGAAGTAAAAACAGCAAGCAATAATTAATAATCTAATAAAGGAGTTTTTTCAATATGATACCAAGTAATATTAAAGATATCTTAGCAAATATAGATAATGCAGGATTCTATCAAACATTGTCTATGATTATCTTTATTATATTTTTCATAAGCACCGTGTTATACGTTCTTTCTAGACCGAAAAAACACTACAGCGAAGTTGAAAAAGCTCCTTTAGAAGATGATCATAACAATTAAAAGTTCTAAAAAACAAGAGTCATGAAACATAGAACACCCGTACTTGTAAACATAGTAGCAATATTATTTATCTTAGTATTTTTATTCTACATGTTTATACAAAATACCTCTTTCTTATCTTCTCCTTATTTCTGGGGAACTATCGTAATAGGTATTGTTTTAGCATACATTTTCAATGCAATCGGTGCATTAGCTGAAAACGAAAGATTTAAGCAAATGACCGATGAAGAAAAAGCAACTTTCTTAAAAGAAAAAGAAATACCATATTTCAAAAGAGTATATGATAGTGCTTTCAAAAAACAATCAGATGTTGAAGAAAAAGACATTCTTATTGACCACGGTTTTGATGGCATCAAAGAATTAGATAATCAATTACCAAAATGGTGGTTAGGTCTATTTTACTTTGGCGTAATTTATGCAGTAGTTTATTTAATTGCATACTCAGTTTCAGATTTTGCTCACCCAGACAAAGAATATGAAGCAGAGCACAAACAGCAATTAGCTGATATCGCTGCTTATGATGCGGTTACTCCTAAAGCAACTATCGAAACCGCAAAATACAATGCAGATAATATTGCAGAAGGAGAACAAATCTTCAAGACCAACTGCGTATCTTGTCACAGTGAAGGTGGAAAAGGAGGAATTGGACCAAACTTAACAGATGATTTCTGGATCAACCAACCAGAAAAATCATTATTCAAAAATGTATTTAACATGGTAGAAAATGGTAGTCCAAATAATCCTGCAATGCAAGCTTTCGGTAAAAATGGAGTTCTTAACGGTAACGACATCGAAAAAGTAGCTGCATACATCTACCACATTAACCAAGAAATGCCAGATGCTGCTGGTGGAGCTGCTCCACAAGGAACCAAGGCAAATTGGGAAAAATAAAATTAAAAAATTATATTTGTTATAAAAGAAAATATGAAAAGTTAGTTTTTATAATAAATAACATACAAAAATGGCTAATAAAGAAGAACAATTTGGCGCTGGTCAAGTAATTCATGCAGAAACCTTCAGAGATTCTGTAGCAACTATAGAACAAACAGGTTCTAGAAAATGGGTATATCCTAAAAAACCAAAAGGGAAATTTACCAATTACAGAGATATTGTCACGTTCATTTTATTAGCCATTTTCTTTATTACTCCATTTCTTAAAATAAATGGAAATGCAATGCTCAAAATAAATATTATCGATAGAGAATTTTTTATTTTCGGGCAACCATTCTATCCGCAAGACTTCTTTATTCTTGCATTAGGAGCAATTACTTCTCTTGTATTCATTATTCTCTTTACCGTAATTTTCGGAAGAATTTTCTGTGGATGGATTTGTCCTCAAACTATTTTTATGGAAGGAGTTTTCCGTAAAATAGAATTTTGGATTGAAGGAGATAGAAACAAACAAATTAGATTAGCCAGTCAACCTTGGAATGCAGAAAAAATCTGGAAAAAAGGATTGAAATGGTCTGTATATGTAGTCATTTCCCTTATTATTACGCATTGGATGTTTATGTACATCGTAGGTGTAGAAGATACGCTTAAAATTATGAAAGGCGGTCCTGTAGAATACCCTACGAATTTCATTGTAATGGTAATTTTCACAGGATTATTTTACTTCGTTTTTGCTTGGTTCAGAGAGCAAGTTTGTACACTTGTTTGTCCTTATGGTAGATTACAAGGGGTATTGATTGACAAAGAAACCGTAAACGTTTTCTATGATTATAAAAGAGGAGAAAACAGAGCAAAATGGAGAAAAGGTGAAGACAGAAAAGCCGAGGGAAAAGGAGATTGTATCGATTGTAATCAGTGCGTAGTCGTTTGTCCTACTGGTATCGACATCAGAAATGGTCAACAGCTAGAATGTATCAACTGTACCATGTGTATTGATGCTTGTGATGAGGTAATGATCAAAACAGGTTTACCTACAGGTCTTATTCGTTATGCTACAGAAGACGAAATCGAAAAAGAAGAAAAATTCAAATTTACAAATAGAATGAAAGCATACTCGCTTGTTCTATTAGCATTAGTAGGTATTTTAGGCTATTTATTAAACAACAGAGGTGGTTTAGAAGCTAAATTCATCAAACCAGCGGGAAGTTCTTTCTATGTGAAAGACGGAAAAATTAATAATACCTACAATTACACCTTCCTAAACAAAACTAATGATGATAAACTTGTTACCATAAAAGTAATTGAACCAAAACATGGTGAAGTTATTTTCAGTGGAAACAGTACTATCGCTCTAAAACGTGACAAAATCACCAAAGGAACTGTAAATGTAAGTTTCCCAGAAAAAGAAGTGAACCAACCAAAATTAATTGTTACTTTTGGCGTTTATGATTCTAAAGGAAAACTTTTAGACACTTTCGAAACTAATTTTGAAGGGCCATTTAAGTTACAATTCTAATTTTTTAAAAAATATTTTTAATGAAATTCACTTGGGGACATGGTATAGTAGTCGCTTTAGGACTTTTTATATCCTTTATTTTGTATTTAATTTTCATTTTTCCAATTGGTAAACAGAATTCCGAATTGGTTACCGAAAATTATTATGAAGACGAATTATCTTATCAAAAAGTGATAGATGCTAAAAATAATGCCGCAACCTTAACTGCAAAACCTCAATATGCACAGTTGCCTTACGGAATTAGAATTGCTTTCCCTAAAGATATCAACAATGAAAATGCTAAAATAGAATACTATTTATACAGAACCAATGACAAAACCCAAGACAAAACAGGTTCTGTGCAACTAGATGCTGATAATAGCTTTTTAATCCCTAAGAATTTTATGATTCCTGGTTCATATACACTAAAAGTTTTGTGGACCAAAGATGGAAAAGATTACCAAGTAGATTATGATGTAGAATGGAAATAACCCTTATTTTAGCGGCACTAGGTTTAGGTTTTGCAAGCGGATTCCACTGTATAGGAATGTGCGGTCCCATTGCGCTTTCGCTAGGATTGTCTAAAAAACAACAAGTTAATTTCCATCTTCAAAATCTTACTTATCAATTCGGGAGAATTCTCACTTATTCTATTTTAGGAGCCATTGTAGGAATTGTAGGCGAAGGTTTTCAGCTCGCAGGAATTCAGCAATACATCAGCATTTTTGCAGGAGTTTTATTGATGATTATGGCACTTTTCTCTTTCGGAGGAGATTTCGCATCTAAAATTCCAGCCATCAATAATGCTTTACTCAAAGTTAAAATCAATCTCGGAAAATTTTTACAAAAATCTGATTATTCCTCTCGATTTTTAACAGGATTATTAAACGGACTTCTTCCTTGCGGAATGGTTTATATGGCACTTACAGCAAGTTTAGCAGCAGGCGGAATTTGGCAAAGCGCAAGTTTTATGGCCATTTTCGGTTTGGGAACATTTCCGTTCATGTTTGCCACTGTTCTTTTCGGAAATCTAATTAACACGGCTCTTAGAAACAAAATTCTTAAGATTGTACCGATTATTATGCTCATTTTAGGAGGTTTATTCATTCTAAGAGGTCTAGAATTAGGTATTCCTTACATCTCTCCTAAAAAGGAAGCTTTGAAGGTAGAAAAGAAAATGAACTCAGAGAAAACTTCAGACGAAAACTGTCACTAAATTTTCTTACTTTTAGCTCAGAATTTTAAAATCAAATCTATGCTTAAAAAATTTACTTTTTGGCTAATTCCTCTATTGGCCATTATTCTCCAAGCTTGTGCTGTAGATTCTGTTACCACTTATCATCAAGATAAAACCACTAGCGTTCTCATGAACATTGACATGAAAGACTTACTTGCGATGGCAAAAAACATGGGTGGTGATTCTGCAAATTCTGATAATAAATTTAAAGATTTCGAAATGTACCCTAGAGATTGGAAAAACATGTACGAAATCATGCAAGAAGATTCAGAAAAAAAGGGAATCCCGATGACGAAAGACAAAGACAGCATTCAGTTAATCAAAAAAATGTTTGTAAAATCTAATTTTGAAAATAATGAAATGACGGGAATTGCTTTTAAAATGGATAGATTAACTCCAGAAGAAATCAAAAATTTCTCTAGAACATCTAAAAAAAACAATTTTATAAGCGCCACAAGTTCTGACAACACCATTTGGGACGGAAAAACATTAACATTAGATACAGAATATTTTAATCCTCAAACTTTTTCTGAAACCTTAAAAAAAGAAATGACTTTAGAAGCTAAAACGGATTCAGCTAAAGCAGAAGCAGAATCTGCACTTGCTATGATGAAGATGTTTAATACTAAATTCAACAACAAAATTAAGTTTGAAACCAAAATAAAATCCATCCAAGGAAAACACGATTGGGTAAAGAAAATAGACGATTATACCATTGATATGTCTTTCTCTTTTGAACAACTTCTTGACGAAAGTTTAAAACTCAACGAAAAGGACAAAAAAATAATCATCATTACAGAATAAAACAAAAACCACCGAAACTTCGGTGGTTTTTTTATACTGAAAGCTAATTGCTGAATGCAAAAAGCATATTAATCTATCATTTCAAATCTAGCGTATGCCGCTACTTTTTTCGGTAACTTAATTCCGCCTTCTACTTGATTGTTTTCTAACAATGCTGCCATAATTCTTGGTAAAGCCATTGCAGAACCGTTTAATGTATGGGCTAATTGCGTTTTTCCGTCACCTTTGAATCTGCATTTTAAACGATTCGCCTGGAAAGTTTCAAAATTAGAAACCGAAGAAACTTCTAACCATTTTTCTTGAGCTGCACTCCAAACTTCGAAATCATAAGTCATCGCAGAAGTAAAACCTTGGTCTCCACCACACAATCTTAAAATTCTGAAAGGCAATTCCAAATCTTCTAAAATAGATTTTACATGCGCTACCATTTCTTCTAAAGCTGCATAAGAATTTTCAGGCTTTTCAATTCTTACAATTTCTACTTTTTCGAATTGGTGTAATCTGTTCAAACCACGAACATGAGCACCATAACTTCCCGCTTCTCTTCTATAACATTGTGAGAAAGCAGTATTCTTAATTGGCAAATCTTTTTCTTCTAAAATCACATCTCTGTAAATATTCGTTACAGGAACTTCTGCAGTTGGAATTAAATATAAATCATCAATTCCTACGTGATACATTTGACCTTCTTTATCAGGCAATTGTCCGGTTCCATAACCAGAAGCTTCGTTTACAACATGTGGCGGATTTACTTCCAAATAACCAGCATCTGTATTTTTATCTAAGAAATATTGAACCAAAGCTCTTTGCAATCTTGCACCTTTACCTAAATAAACTGGGAAACCAGCACCTGCGATTTTAACTCCGAGTTCAAAATCAATCAAATTATATTTTTTTGCCAATTCCCAATGCGGAATTGCACCTTCTCCCAATCCATGAACTTCGTGAGATTGATAAACGATTTCATTATCATCTGCAGAAACACCAGCTTTAACCAAATGATAAGGAATATTAGGAATTTGGTATAAAATATTAAGCAAAGAAGTTTCAATTTCCGAAAGTTTTGTAGTAAGTTCTTTGGAAGACTCTTTGTATTGAGCAGTTTTAGATTTAGCAGCTTCAGCTTCTTCTTTTTTTCCTTCTTTCATTAAAAGACCTATTTCTTTGGAAATTTTATTGATTTCAGCCAATTGCGAGTCTAATTCTTGTTGTGTTTTTTTACGTTCGTCATCTAATTGGATAGCTTCATCTACCAATTCTAATTGCTTAAAATTTCTTTTTTTAAGACCTTCTAAAACGCGTTCTTTTTCTTCGCGCAAAAAACTTACTTGTAACATCTTATTTGGTTTGAGAGTTAAGATTTGAGTCTGAAATAAAACTCAAATTTTAATGATTTATGCAAATTTACGGAATTATACCGATTAGTAATTTATAATAGTCCAATTAAAATTGTCCTAATAAATAATCTATCGGCATTCTACCAAAATTATTAGATTATTTATCATCGGAATTGGTATCATTTTACGATATGAATGATGTTTGGCTGTCCTTCCACTTTAGAAAACGAAAGTTTATTGTTATACCAAACTTTGGAGACTTGAAACAAGTTAGGAGACCAATTGTACTCTACTTTTACTGTGTCTACATCTGTTACCGTTTCTTTATTTACTATTTTAGAAAGATTGATGTAAAAATCAGACTGATACGTTTTTTGACTTGGCGAAATAGAATCCTTCAAAATTCTAACTGCACCAGTTGTGTAATCTACATAAGCTATCGTGTCTTGGTCTTTTTTGACGGAAATTCCTGTAATATCTTGCAAAGCTCTATCTGCATTTAAATCCTGGGCTCTCACAGCGGTAAAACCTCCAGGAATATTAGTATTGAGCAAATCTTTTCCCGCAGCGTTTTTGATGTAAATATTAAGAACTTGGTCTATTTTCTGCAAGTCACTTTCATCTTCTCCTCTACAAGAGCTAAGAAAAATTAAAATCCCTAAAATGATTAATCTGCTAAACTTCATATTGCAAAGATAATATTTTACAATTTTGGAGCACGATAAACCAAATAAAAATAGCTTATCATTTGAAAAATTCCAATAAAAAATAAATTGATAAAACTTAACCACGCCACTCCTTCTAAACCAAAATTATAGATAATAGGTTTTATTAAAACCAATAAAGTGATGATAGAAATAGATGCCGCCATTAAATTATAACTGGATTTTCCTTTTGAAGCTAATAAATATCCAAATGGTGTTCTCAATAATAAAACACTTATAGAAGCACCAATTAAAATTAGAAAAATCATAGAATTCTGGGCATAATCTTCTCCAAATAATTTCAAAATCAAAGAAGCACCAAAGTAACTTACTGCAAATATTAAAATGGAAATAGGTATCATTAATTTCCAAAAATTAAACAAAAACTGCAATTGAAAGCTGTTGTTTTCATGATTTTCACATAATTTAGGATAAGCTGTTTGAAAAAATAATGCTGCTAAAAAAAATAAATTAAATGGAATAATGGAATAAATTCTATAATGTGCCACAGCAGAATTATCTAGAAAAATCCCAATAAAAAAAACATCTAATAAGAAAATAAGTTCAGAAACTTGATTGGTAAAAGCCATTGTAACACAAAATTTCCAAAAGCTTTTTTCGGTGAAATTTTTAAATAGAGTTCTATCAAATGAAATTTTAAATCGATGAATAAACAAAACCACAAATGGTGATAAACAAAGGCTGAAAATATATCCCTTCACTCCAAAAAAATAAGCTGAAAAAACTGCTGAAACAAGTAACAAAATGTTAGAATATATTTCTATCTGCCCGAATTTTTTATTATCATGTTTTCCTCTCACTTCTGCTTTAGCTTGTTCAAGTAAAAATAGACCAAATAATCTTATAGTAAACAAACTTACAATGAGCAATTGATTCCCATTTCCGAATAGTATGAAAGCCAACACCAACATGATCAAACTCAACAAAACATTGAAAATCAAACCATAAGAAAAAAAATAAGCAATGATTTTTTGTTTTTCATCAGGTTCATTTTCTATAGCTGCGTATCTTAATGCACCATGTGAACTTCCAAAACCCACAAATGGAATGAAAAACCCAAGGTAATTTAAACCATACATAACCCAACCTAAATCTTCTTTGGATAAAATTCTCGCCATAAAAAGCGTCAATAAAAAAGCTGCAATCTTTGATACAAAGAATGATGAAGCTATCCAAATTCCGCTTTGTTTAAAAAAATTAGATAGAAATTTTATCATTTTACAAGGACTTGCTTATAAATTTCAGAAAATTTTTCGGCGATTACGGACTTAGAGAAATTTTCTATTACATATTTTCTTAAACTTTCAGAAGACTCTAATTCTACACTTTTCTCTAAAATATTTTTCATAGCTTCTAATAATTCTTGACCATCTTTTTTCTCTATTAAAACACCTCTTTTTTCATCTAATAATTCAGAAATCCCTCCCACTTTTGTAGCAATAACGGGAATTCCAGAAGCTAAACTTTCTAAAATCACACAAGGTTGATTTTCATAATCACTGTAAAGTATAAAACAATTCGCTGCTTTCATTTTTTCAGAAACTTGTTCTAAATTAAGTGTCCCGAAAGTTTTGATATAACCTTCTGCATTATTCTCGTGAATCATTTTTTGCAAAGGCTTCAAATCGCCATCACCACCAATTTGTAATTCAAAATAGGGATTTATTTGATGTAGATCTATCGCTGTTTTGATGATTTTTTCAGGATTTTTAAGAGCAATAAGATTCGAAATATGTAGAAAAGTGAACTTTTCTGACTTTTCAAATTTTGGCGAAAACAAATCTGTATCTACCACATTTCCTACCACTTTCATAGGAGTATTGATTCCTAACTTCTGCAAACCCGAAATTAAATTTTCGGTAACAGGAAGAATGAAAGATGCTTTTTCCGCAATTTTTTTTGCTAAAAAACGAGCCGATTTAGAAATTTTCACATGATTTTGTTCTTGAAAAACCGACCAATGCTCTGAAATCACAAACGGAATTCCGTATTTTCTTTTCAGGGAGACTGCAAAAAGCATGTTGTTATGAAGTACATTTCCGTGAACCAAATCTGGTTTTTGCATTTTTTTGAAACCCAATTGATAGGCTTTCATTCTTCTCAAAAAATTCTGTAAGGGATTTTTGGAATTTTTGTAGTAAACAATCAACGTTCTGATTCCATTGATCATTTCATCATCAAAAACGAATTTCTCTTTTTGGTTAAAATCACCAATCGCATGAAGAACTTCCACATCATGAAGCAAAGAAACGGCTTCTGCATGGCGCTGCACAAAGTTTCCATTCGTAGGTTCAAGTTTATTAGGAAACCAAGACGAAATGAAGAGAATTTTATGTCGTTTATGAATGTTCAAACATATAGTTTTATACAAATTTAAAGAAAACTTTCTAGGAAATAGATTTTGACTAAAGTCAAATTGAAGTTTGAAATAAAAAAGTCGGACTAAAGTCCGACTCTATTGAATTTTATTTGATAAAACCAGCCCAACTTCGCTTAAAAGGAAGTAAAAAGTCTGATAAATAATTTACGTAAGTGTCTTTAGAAAAATCAAAAACTTCTACTTCTTCTGAAATTTCGCCATTTCTAACCGCAGTTCTAAAATCGGTCAATTTCATGGTTTTTACTTCGCCATTTTCCTTGTAACAAGCTTTCATTCTGTCAAAAATTCCTAATTGGTATTCTTCTTCTATCTCTCTCATTAAACCATTGAGAGAATCCATAGAACAGCCAGAAGCTTGTACTTTTTCTTCGTCTACTGTGATAATAATAAATTGTTTGTGGTCTATTTTAAAAGAAGACGTTAGTCCTTTTCCATGTGCATTCCAAGTAGGAAGAAAATCATACAATTTCTCCGTGATTTCCTTTACTTCTTTAGCAGTTAGCGCTCTAGAAGCAGGATAAATAATGACTTTGAAATCATTTGTTTCTACTATGGTTGATTCTTCTATTTTCATAATTTTAGATATGAGATTTGAGATTTCAGAGGTAAGATTTTAAATTCTGGAAACTATTACCTGAAATCTGATGTCTAATTTACAAATCCTCTGCTTCAGCTATTAATTCTACGATGTCTTTTACCTCTACTTCTTCATTTTTGTTGAAGTGTTTTACACCATCAGTCATCATCGTGTTACAGAATGGGCAACCTGTTGCTACAATTTTTGGATTAAGCGCAAGTGCTTCTTCGGTTCTTTCGATATTAATGTCTTTATTGCCTTTTTCTGGTTCTTTAAACATTTGTGCACCTCCAGCTCCACAACATAAACCGTTGGTTTTACAACGCTTCATTTCTACCAATTCTGCATCTAATTTTTCTAAAAGAACTCTTGGAGCTTCATATTCATCATTTGCTCTTCCTAGATAACAAGGATCGTGGAAAGTGATTTTTTTACCTTTGAAAGCGCCACCTTCTATTTTTAGTCTTCCTTGTTCCATCAATTGTTGAAGCAATTGTGTATGGTGCATTACTTCGTAATTTCCACCCAAACTAGGATATTCGTTTTTTAAAGTATTGAAGCAATGCGGACAAGCCGTTACGATTTTCTTTACTTCGTAAGCGTTTAAAACTTCTATGTTCGTTAATGCCATCATCTGAAAAATGAATTCATTTCCAGCACGCTTTGCAGGGTCTCCAGTACAAGATTCTTCTTGACCAAGAACTGCAAATTCTACTCCTACTTTATTTAAAATTTTAGCAAATGCTTTGGTAATTTTTTTGGCTCTATCATCAAAACTTCCTGCACAACCTACCCAAAAAAGAACTTCTGGAGATTTTCCTTCGGCAGCATATTCTGCCATTGTTTTTATAGTGAAATCCATATTGTAAATATGCTAATTTGTTAATTTGCTGATGTGTTAATTTTCTCATCAACACATCATCTCATTGTCACATTAATTTTCGTTTGCCCAATTTAATCTATCAGCTTGATTGTATTGCCAAGGTGCTGCATTGTTTTCGATATTGGTCATCATCATATTCAATTCTTGTGGAGCTGCAGATTGTTCCATCACCATAAATCTACGCATTTCAAAAATGATAGAAAGAGGGTCAATCAATACCGGACAAGCTTCCACACAAGCATTACAACTTGTACAAGCCCATAATTCTTCTTTGGTAATATAATCGTTTAAGAGTTTTTTGCCGTCATCTACAAATTTTCCGTTTTTGTTGATGTTTTTGCCCACCTCTTCAATTCTGTCTCTTGTAGACATCATAATTTTACGTGGCGAAAGTTTTTTACCGGTAATATTTGCCGGACAAACCGCAGTACATCTACCACATTCTGTACAAGAATAGGCATTCAGTAACTGAACTTGATTCAAATCAAAAATATCTTCAGCACCAAATTTTGCTGGAGGTTCTGCTCCTTCTGGTTGCGCGGCATAAGGATCTGCATTAGGATCCATCATTAATTTGATTTCTTGAGTTACAGATTCTAAATTATTGAATTTACCTTTTTTCTCCAAATTAGCATACCAAGTATTCGGGAATGCAAAAATGATGTGAAGGTGTTTAGAATAATACAAATAGTTCATGAAGAACAAAATTCCTACAAAGTGGAACCACCAAGCTCCTCTTTCTATGAAATGTAAAAACCCATCACTGAAACCGAAAGATTGAAAAATCGGCGCAATAAGGTTAGATGAAACAGGGAAACTTCCGTGTGCTGCTAAAACGCCATTTTGCTGAAGCAACCAATCTGCTGCATTCATTTTGAAAAAAGCCATCATTAAGCAGAATTCTATTACCAAAATCCAATTGGCATCATTTTTTGGCCAACCTTTTAGGTCGATAGAAGATAATCTAGGAATTTTAAGACCATTTCTTCTGATGAAGAATGCTACTACAGCAATCACTACTAATGCAGCTAAAATTTCTAATGTAGCACTGAAAATTCCATAAAGTGTATCTCCAAAAATTGAAGCTAAGAAACGGTGCGTGCCGAAAATTCCATCTACAATGATTTCAATCAATTCAATGTTGATAATCACGAAACCTACATAAACAATCATGTGCAAGAATGCTGCAACTGGGCGTTTTTTCATTTTGCTTTGCCCGAGAGCAACGGTTGCCATTGTTTTCCATCTTTCTGATGGGTTATCAGAACGATTGATTTCTCTTCCTAGTTTTATATTTCGGTAAATTTCTTTTAAACTTTTAAAAAACAGACCGAAACCAGCAATGAGTAAAACAAGGAATAAAATATTGTCTAAATATTGCATAGTTATTTTTTTCTCTTTTTCAAAAATACGTTAATTATTTCTTACCAAAAACAGAAATATTTATGTATCGCTTAGGATTTTCTTTAAGGTCTAAAATTAGACTATTAAGGTTCTCTGAGGTCTTATTGAGATTATTGTATAATTCCTCATCTTTAGCTAGTTTACCAAGGCTTCCTTCTCCATTATTAATTCCAGAAATCACTTGATTAAGTTTATTAGAAACTTCCGAAAGCCTTTCTACTGTTTGATTGAGCTGTTTCGTATCAATACTTTCTGCAACTTTTCCATATTTTTCAACAGCAGCATTGGCAGAAATCATAGTTTTATTAGCATTATCAAGTACATTCTCTACTCTACCTTGACTAGAAGCCAATAATCTATTGGTTTGGTCAGAAGTATTTTTGAAAGAAGCAACTGTTTGGTTGAGACTTGCCAAAAGTATTTTAATTTCTCTTCTGTTTTGTTCGTCTACAATTTTATTAGTCGCGGCCATTGTAGAATCTAGTTTAGTTAAAACACTTTGTACTTGGTCTTTTACAGGACCAACCTGCGAAGATAAACTTGCCATCAAAGAAGATTGAAAAGTTCCTCTTAAAGTGTCTCCATCTTTAGCAAAAGGTGCTTTATCATAAACCAAATGAATTCTTGCTTGTTTGCCAGACATAATTCCTGGTTCAAAGATTTCTACAGTAGAATTTTTAGAAAAACTAAAACCTTTATCCACTAAAACTTTAACCACAAAATAAATGGTTCCGTCTTTGGCTGTTTGTGGAAGGATTTTATCCACCTGTCCTACTTTCAAACCGTTGATAGAAACTGGATTAGACTGCTCTAAACCGTCTACATTGTCAAATTTCGCGTAGTAAATATTATCTGATGTAAAGAAACTTTTCCCCTTCATAAACTGGAAAAGAATAACGAATCCTACAATAGCTAAAAGTGCTATTAAACCTGCTTTTATTTCTTTAGTGTATTTCACAATTTTATGAATTTTTATGCGCAAATATACTACTTTTTGAAGTAATGGTAGTTTCAATATTTCTGCATATTGTTATAAAAAAAGCGACTTTTTCTAGAAAAAGTCGCTTTTAAATATTTATGAGAAGAATTATTGAGCTTGAGAAGTTTTATCCCACACTTCAATTCTGTAATCTTCTATCTTAGCATTGTCTTGTAAACTCTTCATTAGTGATTGGCTAAACATTTGAGCACCTTGCTGTTGCATTGCTTGCATGATTTGTTTAGCATCTCCTGGTTGTTTGTTTAATGTAACCGCTTTTTGTGTTACTACAAATACTCCAGTTGCACCTTCTACTGGTTTAGAAGTTTTACCTTTTTTAACACCAAATGCAGCTCCAGCTACTTTAGCTTCCATAGCACCTCCTACAAATGGAGAGAATAAACTTACTTGCGAAGATTGTTTAGTTGTACCAAATAATTTAGCTATTGCATCTAGACTTGTTGCTTTACTTGCAGTAATTTTTTCGCTAATTTTTTTCGCTAATAATTGGTTTCTTACAATTGGTTCTACTTGTTCTCTTACAGATTCTGGATCTGCAATTCCCGCTTCTTGTTTACCGTTTAAGTACACTACGATGTAGTCACCATTACCAGTGGTAAAGATATTAGTTTCTCCTTTTTCTCTTTCTTTGTTAAATGCCCAAGCTAAAATTTCTTCGTCTTTATCTGTTCCTAAACCTTGGATTTGACCTTGGAATCTTTTTACAGATTTAGGATTTTGGAAATTGAAATTTTTCTTTTTCGCTCCGTTTGCAAAATCATTGAAAGATTTCCCTTGAACTGATTGAATGAAAGTATTTGCTTCTGTATATACTTTATTTTCGGTTTCTTTAGAAGCTCTAATGTCTTTTGCTAAGTTTGCAATTTTGTAAACTGGCATTTTATTTTCGTTAACAATAATATGATAACCAAAATCAGTTTCTACTACACCTACAGCTCCTTTTGCATTTCCTTTTACCCAATCTCCGAAAGGTTTAGCGTAATTATTATCATTATCTAAAATCCAACTTAACATACCTCCTCTTTGCGCAGCACCTGGCTCATCAGACATTTGTACATATTCGTTGAATTTCAATGGATCAGCTTTTACTAATGCACCAATGCTGTCTGCTAATTTTTTAGCTTCTTCTTTGGTTCTAGTTTGCTTTTCATCTGCTCTCATTGCGCCTTTGTATGCAAACAAAATGTGTTTAGGCATTGTAGCATTGCTCTTTCCTACTAATTTGGTCACATAATATTTGTCACCAGATTTATAAGGTCCAAAAAATTGTCCTGCAGAAGCTCCTTTTACGAAAGCTTGCGCTTCTTGAGGAATTTCTTGGTCAGAAACAAATGAATATTTAATTTGTGCTTCAGAGTTTAATTCTACGAACATAGAATCGTTCGGAGTATTTTTGAAACTTTCTAAACCATTACCATTATCTACACCTTCGTTGTAAAGTTTGTTGATTTCTTTAAGCGCTAAAGCATCATCTGCTGCACTTGGTTTTGCAGGAAAATATACGATTCCTAAGTTTCTAGCAGCTTCAGATTTAAACATCACAGGATGTTTTTTGATATAGTTCGCTAAATCTTCAGTAGTCACTTTTACGGGATTTTTAGCAGCAAAAGCAGCATAATCTACTTTCACGAAGTCTATATCAGCAACTTCGTCTCTTTGCTTCATTAATTCAGCAGCTTCTTTTTTGTTGGCTGTAATTCCTGTAGTAACGTTTGCAAAAAGCTGTCTTGCCATCATTCTGTATTCGATAGCTTTTTTAGCTTTTAACCATTCGTTATATTGGTTTACGTCTCCATTATTTTTAAGTTCTTCAATTTGCTTTTTGATATCAGCAATTTTGAAGTTTCCTTTTTCGTCAAAATTTTGTGGATTGTTTTCTTTTGAAAACATTGGGTCAAATTGTAATTGATTCCAGAAAATTTCATCTGTAATTTTTAACCCCATTTTATCAAACTGTTGTTCGATTAATTTAGACTGCACCAAAATTTGCCAAGCTTGTTCTTCTAAGCCTTGCTGTGGTTGTCCTTGAGATTGTTGTTGTAACAAACTTAATTGGTCATTAAATTCATCACGAGTGATTTCTTCACCATTTACCTTTCCCAAAATATTTGGATTTTGACCAAACATTTTATCCATGCTTTCAGGATTAATTAAAAATGCTAAAAGTGCAATAATAATCATTCCTAATAATAGCCAAGGTCTCTTTCTTATTGAAGCTGTAATTGACATTTTATATATAAGTATTTAAAATCAGTGTGCGAAAATACATAATTTTAAGATAATAGAGAAATTTTATCACTCATTTTCATTCGTTTATATTTATTTTTTTTAAGGATTTTACAGAAGTCTATTTGGTAAATATTTCACAAGCGACCACCACTTTGAAAATCAGTTCAGTTTTCTAGAATAAAAAAAGGAAAATTTGTCCATAAAAACTCTTGGCATAGCTATTGCGAATATTAAAGTACTCTTTATTTTAGGCAAGAAAATTTGAATCATTGCCTTGGTAATTGATTTATACACTTTAAAAATGACAATTTGTCATTCTAATTTTTAGATTATGATTGAAATAGAAGATATCGCTTTTGAAAATTTTTTAGACGAAAATTTTAGCATCGTGGCAAACGAAGAAAAACAAACCAAAGAAGAAAAAGCACAAGAGATTTTTCCGATTCTACCTGTTAGAAATATGGTGATGTTTCCGAAAGTGGTTATCCCCATCACTGCGGGAAGAGAAAAGTCTATCAAATTATTAGAAGAAGCACAAAAAAACGGTCAACTGATAGGAATTTTGAGTCAAAAACTCTCTCATCAAGAAAATCCTACCGAAAAAGACCTTTACCAAATAGGAACTATTGCTAAAATCATCAAAATCATCAAACTTCCTGATGGCAACATTTCTGCAATTACAAGAGGTGTTCAGCGTTTCAAAGTGAAAAGTTTCATTGAAACCGAACCTTATTTCACCGCAGAAATAGAAAAATTAAAGGATTCTTCTACAAAAAAGAAAGAAGAATACGAAGCTTTGATTGATAACATCAAGGATTTAGCAATTAAAATCATAGAAATAGACCCTAATATTCCTGGCGCAGCTAATTTTGCCATCAGAAATATTGAAGGACAAGAAGATTTACTGAATTTCATCTGCGTAAATGCAAATTTCTCTTCGGAAAACAAACAAAAACTTCTGGAAGAAAAATCATTGATGAAGCGCGCAGAATTATGCTATGAACTGATGCATGATGATTTCAGAAGATTAGAATTGAAAAATCAAATTCATCAAAAAACTTCTCGCGATTTAGACAAACAACAGAGAGAATATTTCCTGAGCCAACAAATTAAAACCATTCAGGAAGAATTAGGCGGTGGAACCGAAACCGATGTAGATGAACTGAAGAAAAAAGCAGAAAAAATTTCTTGGAAACCAGAAATTCAGGAACATTTCGAGAAAGAACTGAAAAGACTTCAGCGCCATAATCCCAATTCGCCAGATTATAATGTACAGAGAAATTATCTAGACTTCTTCACAGATTTGCCTTGGAATTCTTATTCTAAAGACATTTTTGACATTCCAAAAGCGGAAAAAATCTTGAATAAAGACCATTTCGGTTTAGAAGACATCAAGAAAAGAATTTTAGAACACATGGCGGTTCTGAAATTGAAAAATGACATGAAATCTCCGATTTTGTGTTTAGTGGGTCCTCCTGGAGTTGGTAAAACTTCCCTCGGAAAGTCTATTGCAGATGCTCTTGGCAGAAAATATGTAAGAATGAGTTTGGGCGGTTTGCATGACGAATCAGAAATCCGTGGACACAGAAAAACTTACATCGGCGCAATGGCAGGAAGATTATTGCAAGCCATCAAAAAAGCGGGAACATCTAATCCAGTTATCGTTTTAGACGAAATAGACAAACTCGGACAAGGAATTCACGGCGACCCAAGTTCTGCACTTTTAGAAGTTTTAGACCCAGAACAAAACCACAGTTTCTATGACAATTTCTTAGAAATTGGTTACGACTTGTCAAAAGTAATGTTCATTGCTACTGCCAATTCGCTTTCTACCATTCAAACGCCATTGTTAGACAGAATGGAAATCATTCAACTTTCGGGTTATACCATTGAAGAAAAAGTAGAAATAGCAAAACGCCATTTGATAAAAAAACAAATGGAAGAAACTGGCCTACAAAAAGACGCTTATAAACTAGGAAATAAAGAAATTGCACACGTAGTAGAAGCTTTCACTAGAGAAAGTGGCGTAAGAAATTTAGAAAAACAAATCGCCAAAATTTCTCGTTGGGTTGCCCTACAAATTACCATGAATAAAGAATACGATCCGAAAATTTCCATTCAGAAAATTGATGAAATTTTAGGTGTTCCGATGTCTAAAAATTTCTCAGAAATGATGGATATTCCTGGTGTAGTTACAGGCTTAGCTTGGACTTCAGTTGGTGGCGATATCTTATTCATTGAGAGCATTTTAAGTAAAGGAAAAGGCAATCTTACCATGACAGGAAATCTAGGAAATGTAATGAAAGAATCGGCAACGATTTCGCTAGAATACATCAAAGCAAAACACGAAAGTTTAGGCATTTCTTTAGAAGATATTGAAAATAAAAATATTCACGTTCACGTTCCTGAAGGTGCCACTCCGAAAGATGGACCAAGTGCAGGAATTGCAATGCTAACCAGCATGGTTTCCAGCTATTTAAACAAAAAAGTAAAACCACATTTGGCAATGACTGGCGAAATTACTTTAAGAGGAAAAGTGCTTCCAGTTGGAGGAATTAAAGAAAAATTGTTGGCCGCAGTAAGAGCCGAAATTAAAGAAGTAATTTTATGTGAAGAAAACAGAAAAGATGTTTTAGAAATCAACCAAAACTATCTTAAAAATCTAAAAGTTTATTACGTGAAAACCATGAAAGAAGTAGTGGAATTAGCGATTGAAAAATAATTTTACAAATCCATATTAAATTGAGGACAAGACGCAAATTTGCGTCTTGTCCTTTTTTTACAAACAACTGAAATTCTGCAACTTATATTGCAAACCAAGTTTACAAAAACAAAAAATCGCTTTTACAAACTTTACAAGAATCTTGTGCTCAACTTTGAGGAAGTCTAACTCAAAAAACCTTAAACAATGAACACAAAATTTCAAAAACTGGTTTTCGCAACCTTTATTTTAGCGGGATTATTTTCTTGTCAAAAATCTGAAAGTGTAGATTCTCAATACGAAAGTGCTGCCATGACCGCAGATTCTACTTCCGTTCAAAATGATGAAGTTTCTTACGCTGCTTCTCAACAAATTCCAGACAAAAAATTTGTAAAAACTGCAGAAGTTAGCATGGAAGTAACAGACGTTTACGAAGCAACAGTAGACATTGAAAATGCACTGAAAAATTTGGGAGGATTCGTTACCAAAAGTGAATTACAAAGTCAAGTTATCGAAGAAGAAACCTATAACACTTCTGACCAAAATGCGGTTTTACTCAGAAAATTCAATTCTTATAACAAAATACAAGTAAGAGTTCCTTCGGAAAAATTAGGTGCGTTTCTCACTTCTGTAAATGACCGAAAACTTTTCTTGAATACCAGAATTATTTTGGCTGAAGATGTAACCAACAATGCTAAAATTGCAGAACTTGAATTGAAAAAAATCAATAAAACGGGCGAAGTGATTTCTCAAATGAAAAACAATGAAAAGAAAGCAAACCTCACCGAAGAAAACGAAGAGAAAAACAATACCCAACAAATTGAAAATCTAAATTTTGCAGATAATATAAAGTACAGTACTGTAGACATTTACATTAAAGAACCAAAAGTAAGAATCGCCGAAATTGCCATTACCAACACCCAATTTTACGACAATAAATACCAAGTCAATTTCTTCTACGAAGCAAAATCTTCTCTACTTAACGGATTTTATTTCGTGCAAAAATTTTTCGTTTTCTTACTGAATTTTTGGCCTTTATTTTTAGGAATTCTAATTGTAATTTATTTTGTAAAGTATAACCTTATGACGATTATCTTTCCTAAAAAAATTTCAAAATCTGAGAATGTCGAAAAGTGATGAACTTCATATTTTTTTTACAAAAACTTAAAGCCCTGAAATTTTTCGGGGTTTTTTATTACTTTTTGTCTTGTCCTGAAAAAAGTTGACTAAAAATTAGATAATATGTCAACAAAAAAGAAAATTTCAAAAATTCCAATTGCCCCACAAATTTATAGCGAAGCATTTAAACGTCAAGTTGTAAGTGAATTTGAGAGGGGTTTATTTACTAAAGCAGAACTTCGAAGACGTTACAATATTCAAGGCAATAGTTGTCTACCAAGATGGTTAAAAAAATATGGTAAATTTACCTATGAAGATAAATTAACTATTGGTCGTCCTATGAAAGATCCTCAACAACAGCGTATAAAAGAGCTAGAGGCTCAATTAGCAAAAAAAGAAGAAGAATTAAAAGTATTCAAACGATTTATTGAAATAGCTGAACGTGAGCTTAAAATTGATATTGTAAAAAAGTCTGGTTCCAAGCAGTTGAAGAAATAAATGTAAATAGTTCATTGACTATTTATGAGTTATGCGAACTGTTTGGATACACAAAACAAGCATTTTACAAGCGAAAGTCAAAGGTAAAAACGCCTAAATACAACTCAGAATTATTACGAAGTTTAGTAGTTACTATTCGTAAGCAATTACCCCGAACAGGTGGCAAGAAACTTTATGTAATGTTACAAGATGAATTTATAAAACATCATATATCAATTGGTCGGGATCATTTTTTAGATTTTTTAAAAGCCGAATATTTACAAGTACCTAAAGTTCGAAGATATTACAAAACAACAAACTCAAGACATTGGATGAAACGCTATCCAAATTTAATTAGCAATTTTGTACTTAACAGACCTGAGCAAGTTTGGGTTGCTGATATAACTTATTTACGAACAAAAGAGAAAACATACTATTTGCATTTACTCACTGATGCTTGTTCCAAGAAAATCGTTGGTTATCAACTGTCAGATAATTTAATGAGTTCAACTACAGTAAAAGCTTTAGAAATGGCTTTGATTAACAGGGAAACAAAAAATCAACTCATTCACCATTCTGATAGAGGTTTACAATATTGCAGTAAAGAGTATACCGAATTGTTAAAGAAAAACAATATTTTAATTAGTATGACGCAAGAATACGACCCGTATGAAAATGCAGTAGCAGAAAGAGTAAATGGAATTTTAAAAGAAGAATTTGGTTTACATGAAATATTTGAAAACTATCAAAATTTAAACAAACAAGTTACACAAGCCATAACTTTATACAACAATTTTAGAATACATATGTCAATTAATATGATAACTCCAAACCAAGCGCATCAACAAAAAACAATACAATTAAAACAATGGAAAAAAATAAATCGTAACAGAATTAATTCTGCTACGATTTAACTATATTTGAATTATTAACGAGTCAACCTTTTTTAGGACAACTCATATCTTTTTTCGAAAATTCGTTAAATTTCCTCTTGACCTTTCATTTTTTCTGCATTTTCTGCCATAATCACGGCATCCATCATTTCTTGGATATCGCCATTCATGTAAGCATCTAGATTGTAGATAGATTTGTTAATTCTGTGATCGGTAACTCTACCTTGAGGATAATTGTAGGTTTTAATTTTTGCAGAACGGTCACCGGTAGAAACCATTGTTTTACGTTGTGCTGCAATATCTCCCACCACTTCCTGTAATTTAATATCATACAATTTCGCACGAAGCATTTCCATTGCCAATTCACGGTTAGCAAGCTGAGAACGTGCTTGCTGACAAACCACCACTAAACCAGAAGGTTTGTGTGTTAACTGCACTTTTGTTTCAACTTTGTTTACGTTTTGTCCACCAGCTCCACCAGAACGAGAGGTTTGCATCTCAATATCTGCAGGATTAATTTCCACATCTACTTCTTCCGCTTCTGGTAAAACTGCAATCGTAATCGCTGAAGTGTGAACTCTACCTTGAGATTCGGTTTCTGGAACTCTCTGAACACGGTGAACTCCAGATTCAAATTTCATAATTCCGTAAACGCCTTCTCCTTCTACTTTCATCACGAGTTCTTTGTAACCTTTAGACGCTTCAGAAGAATCAGTAATTTCGTGTCTCCAACCTTTGGTTTTGAAATACATGGTGTACATTCTGTACATATCTTCCACGAAAATCGCAGCTTCGTCACCACCGGTTCCGGCACGCATTTCCAGGATAATATTTTTATCGTCTGCAGGATCTTTTGGGATTAAAAGAACTTTTAATTCTTCTTCCAAACCTGGAATTTTTTCTAAAGCTTCATTTTTTTCGATTTTTGCTAATTCTACAAAATCTTTATCAGAACCGTCTGCAATGATTTCGTCTGATTCTTCGATGGTGTTGAGAGCTTGCATGTACTCATCAAAAACTTTCACGATTTTACCTAAATCGCTGTATTCTTTGTTGAGCTGACCATATCTTTTTTGGTCAGTAATCACATCTGGTTGTATAATTAAATCAGCAACCTCGTTATAACGTTGCTTAATTGCTTGAAGTTTTGGGATTAAACTTTTTGACATAGTCTAAAATTATTTGGGTGCAAAGATAAGGAATTTTGCTTGGATGTTAGAAGTTAGATGTAAGGATGAAAAAAATCTGCTCAGAAAACTGAACAGATTTTAAATATATTTTGTTTTGCTTTGATATTACTTTTCTCAAATTCAGGGAGAAAAGCAATGTCACCTCAATTAATGATGACCAGCGTGTAAATAAGGGCCGTTTCCTTTTGGTTGGTTGTAGATTACTTCCACACCTTCCTGCTCTAGAAGAGTTTTTCTTCTGATATCTTCTGGGTTAAATTTCTTAGTTTTTCCGAAATATTCAGCTAAACCTTCAGTTAACCACATTGGAATCACTACTCCAAAGAACATGAAAATACACCAAAATCCTATTAGGAACATTACGATAAAATAAACGGTCCAAAGGAACTGATAAACTGGCCAAAATCCTGCTAAAAACATAATTTCTATTATTTTAGGCAAAAATAAAACTTTACTTCTATTTATGCAAAAATAATTAAGCTTTTTTTATAAAGATTAATATTCATCATTCCAAAACCTCTATTTTACTCAAAATCAACAAGAAGAAATTTCTCAAAATCGATAAAAATTATCTTTTTTAATAGAAAAATATCTTTGTTAAGAACTTTCTTTTTTTTGAAGTCATTTATTGATATTTCTCATTAAGAAATTATGCATCACCCTATTTTATTGGGGTAATTTTGCAGAGAAATTAAATGACAAAAGATGAAGATATTAATTATAGGCGGTGTAGCTGGTGGAGCCACTAGTGCCGCAAGATTGAGAAGATTAGATGAAAAAAATTCTATAATTTTATTTGAAAAAGGAGCGTACATTTCTTATGCAAACTGCGGCCTTCCTTATTATATTGGGGGAGTGATAGAAGAAAGAGAAAAACTTTTTGTGCAATCTGCCGAAGAATTCGGGACGAGATATGGTATTGACGTAAGAGTAAATACAGAGATTTTGAGCATTCATCCAGAAGAAAAATTAGTAAAAGCAAAAAATCTGATTACTGGCGAAACTTACGAAGAAACATATGATAAATTAATCCTTTCTCCAGGTGCTGATCCTATTGTTCCGCCACTTCCAGGAATTAAGAGTGAAGGAATTTTTACCATTCGCAATGTTACAGATACCGATTACATCAAAGAATATATTTCTACCAAAAATGTACAAAAAGCTATAGTAGTAGGTGCTGGTTTTATTGGTTTGGAAATGGCAGAAAACCTCCACGAACTTGGTATTCAGGTTTCTATTGTGGAAATGTCTGACCAAGTAATGGGACCTTTAGATTATTCTATGGCTTCTATTGTGCATCAACATTTAAAAACTAAAAATGTAGAATTTTATCTTCTTGATGGTGTAAAAAGTTTTGAAAAATTAGAAGACGGAAGTATTATTGTTGAATTAATGTCAGGAAGAAAAATTACTGTAGATATGGTGATTCTTTCCATCGGTGTAAAACCTACCATTAAACTCGCTAAAGAAAGTGGTTTAGAAATTGGTGAAGCTGGCGGAATTAAAGTAAATCCTTATTTACAAACTTCAAATCCAGATGTTTATGCAGTAGGTGACGCAATAGAGTTTCCTAGTCCAATTACAGGAAAACCATTTATGAATTATTTGGCGGGACCTGCAAACCGACAAGGTAGAATTTGTGCAGACAATATTATTTTGGGAAATGTAACTGAATACAAAGGTTCTATAAGCACGGCAATTGCCAAAGTTTTTGATATTACGGTAGCTTCAACTGGTATTGCAAGCAAAATTTTGAAAAAATCTGGAATTAAATATTTAGATTCTATCACGCATTCTGCTTCTCATGCTGGTTATTATCCTGGTGCAATTCCTATGACCATCAAGATTATTTACCAACCTGAAACTGGTAAACTTTTCGGAGCGCAAGTTGTGGGTTATGACAGCGTTGACAAGAGATTAGATTTAATTGCAAGCGTGGTAAAAAAAGGCGGAACAATTTATGATTTAATAGATATAGAACACGCTTATGCTCCACCTTATTCTTCTGCAAAAGATCCTGTAAATATGGCAGGTTATGTTGCAGAAAATATTCTGAACGGGAAGGTTAAGATTAAACATTGGAGACACGTAAATGCTCAAGAAGCTTTAAACGGAACAGTTTATTTAGATGTGAGAACTAAAGATGAATTTGAATTAGGTTCAATTCCTGGAGCTATTAACATTCCGATTGATGAATTGAGAGATAATCTTCATTTACTTAATAAATCAAATACCATTGTGGCATTTTGTGCGGTTGGTTTAAGAGGTTATTTGGCAGCTAGAATTTTGATGCAAAACGGTTTCGAAAATGTTTTTAATCTAAATGGCGGTTACAAAACTTGGGAATACGCGGTAAAAAAACAGAGCAACGAAGATATTTATAAAAATTTGGTGGTTAAAAAAGATGACCATATTTATCAAGCTCAAAATAAATCTGTTACCGTTTCTAGTGGAAACGCCATAAAAGTTGATGCTTGTGGATTGCAATGTCCAGGCCCGATTATGAAACTCAAAAAAGTTTTTGATACTGCAGATTCTGGAAATGTGTATGAAGTTTTGGCAACAGACCCAGGTTTTGCAAAAGACGTAGTTTCTTGGTGTAATATGACAGGGAATAAACTAATAGACGTAACGTCTAACGCTGGGAAAATTTCTGCAATTATAGAAAAAGCAGAACAAAAGAAAACTTCTGTACAAAGAAATACTCAAAACGGAGCTTCTTTTGTCGTTTTCAGTGATGATTTAGACAAAGCTTTAGCTACTTTTGTTTTGGCAAATGGTGCTGCAAGTTCGGGCAAAAAAGTGACCCTTTTCTTTACTTTCTGGGGATTGAATATCATCAAAAAAGCAGAAAAACCTAGCGTTAAAAAAGATATTGTAAGTAGAATGTTTGAGATGATGATGCCTTCAAATTCTAAAAATTTGGCACTTTCTAAAATGAATATGTTCGGAATTGGCGCTAAAATGATGAGGAATCAAATGAAAAACAAAGGCGTAGCTTCACTAGAACAAATGATGAAAGATGCGCAAGAAAACGGAGTAGAATTTGTGGCTTGTCAAATGTCTATGGATGTAATGGGTGTGAAAAAAGAAGAATTGTTAGATGTAGTACAAACTGGTGGTGTGGCAACATTCTTAGAAAAATCAGACGAATCTAATCTTAATTTATTCTTATAATTTCAAAAGATTTGTGAATATAAAAAGAGAGCGAAATTTTCGCTCTCTTTTCTTTTATGTAATATTTTTTAATGCGCCAAAGCGGCAAAGAAATCATTGCCCTTATCATCTGTAATGATAAACGCAGGGAAATCTTTCACTTCTATTTTTCTTACCGCTTCCATTCCTAATTCTGGGAAATCTACTACTTCCACGGAAAGAATATTTTCTTTCGCCAAAATTGCAGCAGGACCACCAATAGAACCTAGATAGAAACCGCCGTATTTCGCGCAAGCATTGGTAACATCTTTGCTTCTATTTCCCTTAGCAAGCATAATCATGCTTCCTCCATTCGCTTGGAATTCATCTACGTAAACATCCATTCTTCCCGCAGTTGTAGGCCCGAAACTTCCACTTGGCATTCCTTCTGGAGTTTTGGCAGGACCAGCGTAATAAATTGGGTGATTTTTAAAATATTCTGGCATTGGTTTTCCAGCATCTAATAATTCTTTGATTTTTGCGTGAGCAATATCTCTTGCAACAATCAATGTTCCGTTCAGTTTTAGACGAGTTTTGATAGGGTATTTAGACAATTCTGCCAAAATTTCTGGCATTGGTTTATTCAAATCTATTTCCACAGCTGGCTCTAAATGTGGAGCTGTTTCTGGTAAATATTGCGCTGGATTGGTTTCTAATTGCTCCAAGAAAATACCGTCTTTGGTGATTTTTCCTTTGATATTTCTATCTGCAGAACAAGAAACTCCCATTCCAACTGGGCAACTTGCAGCGTGTCTTGGAAGTCTAATTACTCTAACATCGTGAGTTAGATATTTCCCGCCAAATTGCGCTCCGATTGCAGATTCCTGACAAATTTCTTGCACTCTTTTCTCCCATTCTAAATCTCTGAACGCTTGACCAGCCATATTTCCTTCTGTAGGAAGGTTGTCATAATATTTAGCTGAAGCTTTTTTTACCGCTGCTAAATTGGCTTCGGCAGAAGTTCCACCAATAACTAAAGCTAAATGATAAGGTGGACAAGCTGCTGTTCCTAAATCCATAATTTTTTCACGAATAAATTCTTCTAAAGATTTATCATTTAATAAAGATTTTGTTTTTTGATAAAGAAAAGTTTTGTTGGCAGAACCACCTCCTTTTGTTAAGAATAAAAATTCGTAATAATTTCCTTTTTTTGCATAAATATCAATTTGTGCAGGAAGGTTAGAACCCGAATTTTTCTCTTCAAACATGCTCAAAGGAACAATCTGAGAATATCTTAAATTTCTATTTTTATAGGTATTGAAAATTCCTCGGCTTAAAAATTCTCCGTCATCAACTCCAGTGTAAACATTTTCTCCTTTTTTTGCTACCACAATTGCAGTTCCTGTATCTTGGCAAGAAGGCAATGCACCTTCCACGGCAACCGCTGCATTTTGTAATAAATTATACGCTACAAATCTATCATTATCAGTAGCTTCTGGATCATCTATAATTCTGCGTAAACTTGCCAAATGCTCAGAACGAAGCATAAAAGAAACATCTTCCATTGCTTTTTCTGCCAAAAGTTCTAAACCTTTTGGGTCAACGGTTAAGATTTCTCTATCACCTAATTGTTCTACTTTTACGTAATCTGAAGTGAGTTTTTTATAAACAGTGTCATCCTTTAGAATTGGATACGGATCTTGGTAAATAAAGTCCATTTTATATTTGATTTACGATTTTTGATTTACGATTTTTGAAGTTAAAAACCTTCTCTTTCATCTTCAAAATTGAAGTGTAAATTTACGAAATAAATCAAATAGAGGAAAGATAATATTGCGAGTATTAAAAACAAAAAAACCCTTTCTGCGTTCTATGCAAAAGCAAAAAACGCAAAAAGGGTTGGTTCTTAAAAAAAAAGCTAGTCTATAAACTTACTTGACTGGCAAAATATTCTTCTAATTCTTTTAAGGTCTCAGAATTGGTAGAAATATCTTTTACCACGACTCCTTTATTGATGGCTACAATTCGGTTGCAAACTTCTGTAGTGTGCGCCAAATCATGGCTAGAAATTAAGAAGGTAACTTCTGCATTTTGAGAAAGCACTTTAATAAGGTTCTTTAATTTAATCTGTGTAGAAGGATCCAAATTCGCGAAAGGTTCATCTAAAACAATGATTTCTGGATTGCCAATTAAAGCGCCTACAATTCCTACTTTTTTCTGATTTCCTTTCGATAAATCTCTGATGTATTTTCTAGCATTGAGAATTTCGCCATTAAATAAATCTTCGAATTGTTTTAGAAATTCGTCTACAGAAGCTTTGTTTTGTCCGCGCAATTCGCCTAAAAAGTAAAAATATTCTTCTGGAGTAAGATAACCAATTAAGAAACTGTCATCTATAAATGCAGAAACTTTATTTTTCCAATTTTCTGACTTATTTACTTGAATTCCATCAATTTGAATGCTTCCTGAACTAGGCTCAATTAAATCTAAAAGCAAGCTAAAGAGCGTGGTTTTTCCTGCTCCGTTATTACCTACCAAACCAAAAGTTTCGCCTTTGGGAATAGTAAGTTCTTGTATGTTAAGCACTTTTGCGGTTCCGTAAATTTTAGAAATATTTTGAATGTTTATCATGATAGTAATTGGTATTTAGTAATTAGTAGTTGGTAATTGGTATATTTATTTTGGTTGTGATTTTGCGTGAGGGCGAAACTGGAAATCCTTTTTTGCAAAAAAAGATTGGAAGTGTAGACCGACTTTTTTGCTTTGGCTCTGTAAGAAAGCTTGGAAAAAAGGCACGCCCAAATTTTAATCATTATTTTTTAAAAGCAGCAATGGTAGAATATTTTTCAGTTCTGTAGATTTTTACAATGAGATTGAAAATTTTATCTCGAAGTAAAAACCCTATCAATCCTAAAATCCCTAAACTCATAACCGCTGGAGTCATTCCGAAGAAATATTTCATTGCTCCGAAAACAGCCATTGGTAAAACCATTTGTGGCAATAAAAGAACAAGAATTTTAATATTGAAATTGTTTTGTCCGCTTGTGAAACCTTTAGAAGCAGAGTTCAAATCAATCGGTTTTTTATTGTAAGCTCCCGCCAATAAAGTGAGGTAAGAATTAACTCCTAAATTATATAAACCTGCCGCAAAAATGGTAAAATAAAATTCCCAACTGATGAATGCATAACCGACTGCTAAAATCATAGAAACCGAAATGGCAATCACAAAAAGCGCCCATTTTGCTTTGAGAAAATCTTTGTAAGGAACATTTTGCGTCATCATCAGCGGATAATAAGAACTGTCCCAAGCTGGAACTCTTTGCCCAAACATAAAATTAAAACCGCCTGTTACAAAAATCCCTAGAAAAACTTGCATGAAACTGGTATTGTAACCTTTACTAAAGAAAAGTAACCCGTAAAAAAGGAATAAAACTCCTCCAATTAAAGCACTTCTCGCCGCTTTACTTCTTTTAATCAATCGAATATCATTGTTGATAAAAGTTCCTAATGTTCCGTATTTATTGAGGAAAGCAATGTTTTCGGTTTTTCCTGCCGCTTTTTTCATTTCTAAACCTCTGTCCAGATACAAATTCTTTTTGATGAAAGAGAAAGTATAAACCGCCAAAACCAGCAATACAACAATCGGAATAATAAAGAACCCAATATTTTGATACAATCCGTAGAAAATACGCTCAGAAATCGCCAAAACATCTATGATTTCAAAGTAATGCAATCCACCAATAATCACCATCAAGCCAAAAAGGCTGTACATCAGCTTATCACTTTTATTGATAATGGTATTCACAAACGTATTGATAAAAACCATGGAAATACACGCTGCGAAATAGAGCAAAACGTTTACTGCATTTAGATTCCCTTTAAAAATTAAAAGCGCTGCAAATGGTATCGCAAAGAGTAAAAATGCCCAACTGAAGAATGAAACTAAAATTTTCACTAAGGTGTAACCTGCCACTTGATTTTTAGAAATTTTCAAGGTGAGAAATGGCTTGATGTTTTCCGCAGGAAGTTGCTGCATAAAATATTTCAACAACAAATCGATGGCAATGTAGACTAAGAAAATTCGGCTGAAAAGTTGAATCGGTTCATAACCTACTTTTTTCGCTCCGAAATAGACTCCAAAAGCTCCGCCTAAAAAAATAAGCGCCAAATATGCGTACATAAACAGCATTCCTATTTTCATTAAGATTCCCGCAGCAAATTGCGGGCTTCTCACAAAACTTTTGAGTTCAAGTTGTAGAAATTTTAGAAACATAATCGTTTTTCAATCATTAGTTTCTAAAAATATATTTTCGTTACAAAATTTATTGCATTAATTCTTTTGCCTGAAGAATAGCGGCATCTGTAATCTTGCTTCCAGAAAGCAATTGTGCAATTTCTGTAAGTTTTTCTTCTTGATTAAGTGGGAAAATTCTGGTTTGGGTTTTTCCTTCAATATCAGATTTTTGCACTTTATAATTATCATTTCCTTTCGCTGCAACTTGTGCAAGGTGAGTAATGACTATCAACTGCATATTTTCTGCCATTTCTTGCATTACATTACCCATTTCATCGGCAATTCTACCAGAAACACCCGTGTCTATTTCGTCTAAAATAAGCGTAGGAAGTTCTGCATTTTCTGCCATGAGTTTTTTAATTGAAAGCATCACTCTGCTTCTTTCACCACCAGAAATAGCATTTTGAATCGGTTTCAAGGCAAATCCAGCATTCGCTTGGAATAGCAATTGGATTTTCTCCGTTCCGAATTTACCGAATTCTCTCGTTGAAGAGAGTTCCACTTCTACTTTAGCTTTTTCTAATCCTAATTGATGTAAAAGTGATTCTACTTTTTCTACAAAAACTGGAGAAGTTTTTTTTCTATTTTTAGATAAAATTTCAGCTTTTTTAAGCAAAGATTGAGAAGCTTCAGCAATTTCTTTTTCTAATTGAGCAATCTTATTTTCTATATCTTCAAAAGAATTCTTTTCTAAAGAAAGTTCTTCTTTGATTTTCAATAAATCTTCTATATCTGAAACCTTGTGTTTTAGAAAAAGTGCATTGATCTTATCATTTTGCTCTTGTAAAACCAATAAATCTTCAGGATTTGCATCTAACTTTTCGGCTTCATTTTGCAACTGAAAGAGAATATCTTTGAACTCCACATAGTTTTCTTCTAATCTTGCATTGAGCTCAGAAAACTGCAAAGACAAGTCTGCGACTCTGCTCAATTTGTTTTTTACGTCATAGAAACCATCAAACAACCCTACTTCTTCTTGGTCTGTTCTGGCAAAAATTTGAGCGAGTAATTCAGAAATCGCACCTTTGTTTTCTGCTAAAGAAATTTGGCTTTGTAGAAATTCATAATTTACCGTTTCTAATTGTGCTGCTTCTAATTCCTCCAACAAAAACAACTTGTAATCGCTCTCTTTATTTCCTTCGGAAAGTGTATTTTTCAGTTTTTCTAGTTCTCTTTGCTTTCTTTGAAATTCAAAATAATCATTTTGATAGGTTTCTATCAAATTTTTATTTTCAGAAAGTCCATCGATGATTTTAAACTGATATTCTTCGCTGAACAATTGAGAAGTTTCAAACTGAGAATGAATATCAATCAATCTTTCGGAAAGTTCTTTCAAAACGTCTAAAGTAACAGGAACATCATTTACAAAAGCTCTAGATTTCCCAGAAGGTAAAATTTCTCTTCGGATAATGGTATCTTCTTCGAAATCCAAATCATTTTCCTCAAAGAAAATTTTCAAAGATTCAGAAATTTTAAATTCCGCTTCAACTACACTTTTCGTTGAGAAGTCAGAAATGCTTTTAGAATCTGCTCTTTCTCCTAAAATAAGTCTCAAAGCACCCAAAATAATAGATTTACCAGCGCCAGTTTCGCCAGTAATCACTTGTAAACCTTTCTTGAAATGAATTTCAAGTTGGTCTATCAATGCAAAATTTTGGATGTAAATTCTTGATAACATTATTTAAAGAATACTTATTTTGAGTTGCGTTTTCGAGCCTGTAAAAATAGTGTAAATTTCAGAAAATTCAAACCACAAAAGCGTAGCTCTAAGATTCATTTTACTTCCATTTATTCCATTTCGTGTCAATATCTTTTGGAGAGAACAAACTCATCAAATTTTTGAGCTGATTCATGTCTACACCTCCATTATTATTGGAATCGAAAATGTTATAAATTTCGTCTTTTTTGCTTTCTACAAAGAGATTAAAAGGATAATTCATCTGGAAATTGCTTTCGTAGAATTTAAGTTTCAAAATCTCGTTTGCAATGGTTTGTTTGGTAGAAAATTGGTCTTGTTTTCCTAAATTATCTAAGCCCATTCTGTGATAATTATAGTAGAAATTTCGAAGCGTGGAATTTTGTTCAGACAAAATCGTAGCAATCAGCGCTCCTCTATTTCTAGGACTTTCTAATTGAGACCAACCCATATAGTTCTGATTTTGAGAATTTTGAGTAATCTGCATCGCTTTATCAAACCATGGAGTTCCGCCTTTCATTTGATACGTATCTGCATCGTAACCTAAAATAAGGTAGACATAAAAACTCATCACATCAATCAAATTTTTCCCCGAAAATTGTCTTTCGTTAAAAACCATATTCTGATTTTCTAGATATTCAAAAGAAAAATTGGTGTCATTAACATTAAGAATCGGCGTTTCATATTGCGTTCCATAAACAGGACGCACCGACTGAACCACCAAAGTTCCTTTATAATTATTCCCGCTTTTTTCGGCAAGAATGATTGAAAAATTACATTTTATTTTTTCGTAGTTCTGAAATTTTTTGCCAGTCCAACTGGTTTTATTGATGAAGTCTTTCAGACTTTTCTCCATTGTTCTGAATAATTGCACGTTACTTCCGCCAATTTGTTGGTAATTAATCTGAACTTGAGCATTCAGCTCTTGCGCAAAACTAAATTGAGAAAGCAGTAAAAGTGCAAATATGTAAAGTAGTTTTTTCATTGAATTCTAAACGAATTTTTAAAAAATTTATTTCTTAAGTTGAGTTTCTACAAAATCTAAAATGTCTTTTGCCACTTCGTCTTTAGATTTCAGAGAAAATTCTTTTTGTTCTGAATGCGTTAAAATTTTAACCTTATTGGTGTCTTTTTGGAAACCAGCACCTTCATCACGAAGTGAATTAAGCACAATCATATCCAGATTTTTTTTCTGCAATTTGCTTTTGGCATTTTCTTCTTCATTTTGAGTTTCAAGGGCAAAACCAACCAAAAACTGATGCGTTTTTTTCTCGCCCATCGTTTTCAAAATATCTGGATTTTTCACCAATTCTATGGTAAATTCTTCTTCAGATTTTTTAATTTTTTCTTTGGCAACGATTTTTGGGGCATAATCTGCAACAGCAGCACTTGCGATAGCAATATCTACCTTTTCATAGTATTTAAAAACCTGCTCATACATTTCTTTCGCCGAGGTTATTCTATGAATTTCTATATTTTTATTGCTTGTTTTTTGTGAAGTAGGTCCAGAAATTAAAATCACTTTTGCGCCACGTTTTACCGCTTCTTCAGCAAGCGAAAATCCCATTTTCCCCGAAGAATGATTGCCAATAAAACGAACTGGGTCTATTGCTTCATAGGTAGGTCCTGCTGTGATGAGAACCGTTTTCCCTTCTAAATTTTTAGATTGATTTTGAGCAAAAAAATCTTCTATTTTTTGTAAAATAGTTTCTGGCTCTGCTAATCTTCCTTGACCTTCTAATCCAGAAGCCAATTCCCCAAATTCTGCGGGAATAATGTGATGACCAAATCTTTCTGCTTTTTCTAAATTTTCTTTGGTGGAAGGATGTGCATACATATCCAAATCCATTGCTGGAACAATGAAAACTGGGCATTTTGCAGACATATAGGTAGCAATAACCAAATTATCACAAATCCCATGAACCATTTTAGCCAAAGTATTTGCAGTACAAGGTGCTACCAATAACACATCTGCCCAAAGTGCGAGTTCTACATGAGAATTCCATGTTCCGTTTTGGTCATAAAAATCAGAATAAACTGCATTTTTAGAAAGTGTAGAAAGCGTGACTTTTGTAACGAAATTTTCAGCAGAAGGTGTTAAAATAACTTTTACTTCTGCACCTTTTTTTACAAAATCTCTTACAAGGTAATTCATTTTGTAGGCTGCAATTCCGCCAGAAATTGCCAATAGAATTTTTTTACCTTTTAGAGCCATATGATTAGAATTTTAACTGAACGAATTTATGGTTTTTTTTTGAATTTTTATGGGTTATTTTAAACGCAAAGAATCTGCATCATTTACCGTTATTAAAGGCATTTCATTTAACAAAGCTTGCAAAGTTGAAAATCTAAAGATTTTCTAACATAAACTCAACAAAAAAGCCACAGAAATTCTGTGACTTTGTTTTTTTTATCCTAACGAATATCGTTTATTTTTCTTCGGTTCTACGGAAGTAAATTTCGTCATCTAACCATTCTCTAATGGCAATAGATGTAGGCTTCGGTAATCTTTCGTAGTTTTTAGAAATCTCAATTTGCTCTCTGTTTTCGAAAACTTCTTCCAGAGTAGAATTGTGCACCGCAAATTCGTTTAATTTTTGGTGAAGTTCAGTTCTAATTTCAGCATTAATTTGTTCTGCTCTTTTTCCCATAATTACGATAGCTTCGTAGATAGAACCTACTTTTTCTTCGATTTTATCTCTATCGTAAGTAATGGTGTTTACTTCTGCTTTTGTATATTTTACGCTCATTTTGAGTGATTTATTTTTATTTTAGTTTGCAAAGATAATTAATTTCTTCTAATCTTGAAAGTAGCACCTGGTTCTGGAGTGCTAATTTTTGCACTATCGATTTTAATTTTATTCGCTTCTTGCTGATCTTTAACTTGTTTTTTAGCGTCTTCCTTGGCTTCAGCTGCTTTTTGTTTTTCTGTAAATTCAGCTTTTCTAGCTTCTACTTCTTTTTGAAGTTTCGCAAATTCTACAACTTCTTTTTCTAGTTTTGCTCTAATATCTAGGGCTTCTTTGCTTAAATCTGAGTTTGGATATTCTCTTTCTACCTGTCTGGTAAATGCGATAGCGCTTTCTAATCTTTCTTTTTTAAGGTCATAAATAGAGTTGATTGCCAATTCTGATTTAGATTTTAAAATATAAGCGTAGATTTTAGATTTTAGTTTAGTTGCAGGAAAATCATTTAAAACGTTTTCAAAAGCAATGGTAGCTGCTTTATAATCTGCCATTTTAAAATATTGTCTTGCATTTTCATAAGCTTTGAACTCTAATTTATAATTCAGTTCATCAATTAAATCATTGATGTTTTTTGCTTTTTCTGAATTTGGATAATTATTTAAAAATTCTTGTAATTCATTAATCGCCGAAGTTGTATTGCTCTGGTCTAAGTTATAATCCATAGAACCTTCGTAGTAACATAATGCAGACATATAAGCTGCTTCTTCTTTTCTAGGGTCATTGGTAAACGTAACCGAGAAATTCTTGAATTGGTGTGCTGCCAGTTTATAGTTTTTGTCGTAATAATTAGCATACGCAGATTTATAAACTACTTCTGGAGCGTCATCTGTTCCTGCAACGAGATTGGTTAATCTTTCGTAAAGCGCAAGTGCGTCTGTCCATTTCTTTTTTTCGTATTTTTCATTGGCAACTTTCATGATAAAATCTTTATCAGCAGATTTCATTGCCAAATCATATTGTTTGTTACAAGACAAAAGCAAAAAAGCGATTGCGAATAATGAGAATATTTTTTTCATAAATAAAAGTAAGGAAATCTTTCTATAATGTTCCCTTTATCAGTTTGCAAAAATAAAACTTTTTTTGTCAAAAGATTTATTTTAAGATACTTTAACGCAAATAAGGTTAAATTTGATATCCTAAAAGCGAGAAAACACAAAGATTAAGATGGTTTTTCAGTTTTTTTTCGGCATTTGCTAGGTAATCTTCGTCGTTACCTTTTAGATAAATTTCGTAATAATTTTTATTTCTAATGGTAAATACGATGGTTCCAATGATGGTAGAAACAATATCTTCAGATTTTGCAGCTCTTTTAAAAACGCCACTTACAATACCTTTCTGCACTACATCTTCCAGAACTTTGGTAAACGTTTGATAGAATTCTAGCAACGTATCTCTCACTCTATCTTGATGTCTGAGTTCTTGAGTTACAAAACCATGAAAATAATTGAATTTAAATAACTGTTTAGTTACGAAATTAATAATTTCTTTGAGTTGCATCTCTGGTTTTCCGTCTTTTATGGTATGGGTAAATTCAGCAAATGTTTCTCTGGTTTTCTGTACTCTATATTGGTAAAGATTTACCATCATTTTCTCTTTAGAGCCGAAGTAATAAGAAATCATCGCCACGTTGATATTCGCTTTAGCAGAGATATCACGAACGGAAGTCCCTTCAAAACCTTTCTGCGCAATAAGCTCTTCCGCGATGTCTAGAATATGAATTTGCTTTTCGGTAAATTTTTTCTTCATTCTCTAATTTGTTGAAAAGTAAAGATATAAAAAACTTTTTCTCATGCAAACAAATGTTTAATACTTTGTTTAATTTTTTAACCGATTTCATATCTTTGAATATGATTTTTTTCAACTTCCATCATCACAACCCACAAATCTCTTACGGAATTTATAATTCTACACCAGAAGAAAAGATTTCAGAGCATTATTTTTCGGTGGGAATTCATCCGCAAAACATCCATGAACAATGGGAAAATGATTTAGAAAATCTGAAAATGATTTCTCAAAATCCAAAATGTTTAGCAATTGGCGAATGTGGTTTGGATGCTTTGGTAAACATCGATGAAAATCTTCAGAAAAAAATTTTCGAAGCGCAAATTATTTGGGCAAATTCTATTCAAAAACCGGTTATCATTCATTGTATAAAGAGATTTCAAGAATTAATTCCTTTTCAAAAAATCGCAAAAGTTCCAATGATTATTCATGGTTTTAATAAGAAAAAAGCAATTGCTGATGAAATGTTGAAACATGGT
Organism: Cloacibacterium caeni; assembly: GCF_907163105.1. GTDB lineage: Bacteria > Bacteroidota > Bacteroidia > Flavobacteriales > Weeksellaceae > Cloacibacterium > Cloacibacterium caeni_A. The sequence goes on along the minus strand of NZ_OU015321.1, from coordinate 2,500,161 downwards.
TTTTATCTAAGTTTTGGAAAATCTGTACTTCACAACTTATCTTTGCAAACTTCTTTGAAAGAAATTCCTTTAGAAAAAATCTTTTTAGAAACAGATGATGCAGATTTTAACCTTACGGAATTGTATCAAAAAGCAGCCGAAATCAAGGAAATTTCTGTAGAAAAATTACAAGAACAGATTTCTAAAAATTTAGAAATTTTAAACATTCAGTTTTAATTAAGTGGTTAAGAAAATCTTTGCGCTCTTTGCGTGAAAAAATAAAATTAGAAAATGACAGATTGGTTACAACGTTCGGAACTGCTGGTAAAAAAAGAAGGCTTAGAAACCTTGAAAAACGCTAAAGTTTTAGTGGTAGGATTAGGAGGAGTAGGTTCTTTTGCAGCAGAATTTTTGGCAAGAGCAGGAGTAGGAAACATGACGATTGTAGATGGAGACATTGTAGATATTACCAACATTAACAGACAGTTACCCGCTTTACATTCCACTGTAGGAAAAGATAAAGTAGAAATCGTTGCCGAGAGAATTTTAGACATCAATCCTGAAATTAATTTGGTTAAAATTAATGAATTTCTTTCACCAGAAAGAATGGACGAAATTCTAGAAGAACATCAATTTGATTACGTTTTAGATTGCATAGACAGTGTTTCGCCGAAATTAGCCTTGATTAAAGCTTGTAGAAGAAGAAAAATAAAACTGGTTTCATCGATGGGAGCTGGTGGAAAAACCGACCCAAGTAAAGTTTTGGTAAGAGATTTAAGCAAAACCAATAATTGTTACCTTGCCAAGCAAATCAGAAAAAGATTGAAAAAAGAAGGAATTACCAAAGGTTTCAGATGTGTTTTTTCTACAGAAATTCAAAAAGAAGAAAGTCTAAAACTGACGGATGGAAGCAATTTTAAAAAATCTTTTTACGGAACCATCAGTTTTATGCCTGCACTTTTTGGTTTAAACGCTGCTGCAGAAGTGATTAATTATTTGTTGAAAGAGCCAAGTAAAAAGAATCAAGAGCAAAATTAATTTTATACTTAATATTTTGAACTACAAATATCCCAGAGAAGAAAAACTCAAGCAAAAAAATGAAATTTCCTTACTTTTTGAGAAAGGAAAATGGAAAACTTGCGGAAATTTGAGAGTGATTTCTTACCAAATAGATGCTTCAACTTCGCTCAGCATGACAACTCAACACAAAGTAGGCGTTTCTGTTTCTAAGAGATATTTTAAAAAAGCTGTTCACAGAAACAGAATCAAAAGACTTTTGCGCGAAGTTTATAGACTCAATAAAGCTCAGTTTTTAGAAAAATTTGGTGAAAATTCCTTAACCATGTTGTTCTACATTTCGCCTACTCTTCCGAAAAATTATCAAGAGATAGAAGAAGAATTTTTAAAACTTCTCAAAAAATAAAAATCATTAGCACGTTTTTTGTAATTTAGTTTGCACAAATAATAAACTATTACACAAAATGTTAGACAACTTTCCTTATCTTCCTTACTTCATCAGTGCATTTATCGGCATTGGTTTAGCTGCAGCTTCTGGTTTTAGAGTATTCTTGCCTATGTTTGCAGTAAGTCTCGCTTCTTACATGGGTTGGATTCCCATGAACGAAAACTTTCAATGGTTGGCTGGTTTACCTACGCTCATCACTACAGGAATTGCCACTGTGGTAGAAATTTTAGCGTACTATATTCCGTACGTAGACCATTTATTAGACACCGCTTCTGTTCCGTTAGCTACAATTGCAGGTTCTATCATGTTTGCCGCGCAATTTACAGATTTAGGAACGTTTCCAACTTGGGCACTTGCATTGATTGCAGGAGGAGGAACTGCCGCCGCAATTAGTTCTGGATTTGCAGGAACTCGAGCCGCTTCTACTGCTACAACTGGTGGTCTTGGAAATTCTGTAGTTGCCACCACCGAAACAGCAGGAGCAGGAATGATGACTTTTTTAGCTTTAGCAGCTCCCGTAATTGCGTTTTTGGTAGCGATTGCCCTTGTTATTGTAGTCTTTATTTTAGGAAGAAAAATCTGGAATAAATTAAGAGGAAATCTAAAATCCGAAGAAACTTTATAAAACAATCGTTAGACTTAATTCTGAGTTGTCCTAAAAAAGGTTGACTCGTTAATAATTCAAATATAGTTAAATCGTAGCAGAATTAATTCTGTTACGATTTATTTTTTTCCATTGTTTTAATTGTATTGTTTTTTGTTGATGCGCTTGGTTTGGAGTTATCATATTAATTGACATATGTATTCTAAAATTGTTGTATAAAGTTATGGCTTGTGTAACTTGTTTGTTTAAATTTTGATAGTTTTCAAATATTTCATGTAAACCAAATTCTTCTTTTAAAATTCCATTTACTCTTTCTGCTACTGCATTTTCATACGGGTCGTATTCTTGCGTCATACTAATTAAAATATTGTTTTTCTTTAACAATTCGGTATACTCTTTACTGCAATATTGTAAACCTCTATCAGAATGGTGAATGAGTTGATTTTTTGTTTCCCTGTTAATCAAAGCCATTTCTAAAGCTTTTACTGTAGTTGAACTCATTAAATTATCTGACAGTTGATAACCAACGATTTTCTTGGAACAAGCATCAGTGAGTAAATGCAAATAGTATGTTTTCTCTTTTGTTCGTAAATAAGTTATATCAGCAACCCAAACTTGCTCAGGTCTGTTAAGTACAAAATTGCTAATTAAATTTGGATAGCGTTTCATCCAATGTCTTGAGTTTGTTGTTTTGTAATATCTTCGAACTTTAGGTACTTGTAAATATTCGGCTTTTAAAAAATCTAAAAAATGATCCCGACCAATTGATATATGATGTTTTATAAATTCATCTTGTAACATTACATAAAGTTTCTTGCCACCTGTTCGGGGTAATTGCTTACGAATAGTAACTACTAAACTTCGTAATAATTCTGAGTTGTATTTAGGCGTTTTTACCTTTGACTTTCGCTTGTAAAATGCTTGTTTTGTGTATCCAAACAGTTCGCATAACTCATAAATAGTCAATGAACTATTTACATTTATTTCTTCAACTGCTTGGAACCAGACTTTTTTACAATATCAATTTTAAGCTCACGTTCAGCTATTTCAATAAATCGTTTGAATACTTTTAATTCTTCTTCTTTTTTTGCTAATTGAGCCTCTAGCTCTTTTATACGCTGTTGTTGAGGATCTTTCATAGGACGACCAATAGTTAATTTATCTTCATAGGTAAATTTACCATATTTTTTTAACCATCTTGGTAGACAACTATTGCCTTGAATATTGTAACGTCTTCGAAGTTCTGCTTTAGTAAATAAACCCCTCTCAAATTCACTTACAACTTGACGTTTAAATGCTTCGCTATAAATTTGTGGGGCAATTGGAATTTTTGAAATTTTCTTTTTTGTTGACATATTATCTAATTTTTAGTCAACTTTTTTCAGGACAAGACAATATATAGAAAAAGCTCTCAAAATTTGGGAGCTTTTTTAATGATTTTACGACACTTCAAAAATAAATAGAAAAATCTCTAACTATTCTATTTTTGATTATCTGGTAAAGGCAAATGGTATTTCTTAAAAATCTCCACTGCTTTTTTTACATCTTCCATATCAGCTGGTCTGCAATTCTCTAGAGGATAGGCTCTGCCAATTTCTTTCCATTTGTGTGCGCCCATTTGGTGAAATGGTAAAATATCTACCCGTTCTACATTTTTGAACTGAGAAACATATTTCGCCCAATTTTCTAAATCTTCGGCATCGTCTGTATAATCAGGAACCAAAACATATCTTAGCCAAGTTGGTTTATTGATTTCAGATAAATATTGCATAAACTGAAGCGTAGGTTCTAGCTCTACTTCTGTTAATTTTAGATATTTTTCTGGGTCAATGTGTTTAATGTCCAGAAGTACTAAATCTGTAATTTCTAAAACTTCTTTGATTTCTTCACTGAACAAATATCCATTGGTATCTACACAAGTGTGAATGCCGTTTTCTTTACATTTTTTGAATAATTCCAGGACAAAATTGGCTTGCATCAAAGGTTCGCCACCCGAAACGGTAACGCCCCCAGATTTTATAAAACCTTTTACTTTTTCGATTTCATGGAAGGCTTCATCAACCGTCATTTTTGTTTTTTCGCCTTTGTTCCAAGTATCAGCGTTATGACAATAGAGGCAACGCAAATGGCAACCTTGCAGAAAATAAACAAATCTAATTCCTGGGCCGTCTTTGGTGCCGAAAGTTTCGTATGAATGGATAAATCCGTGATTTGACATGAGTATATTTTTGTCTTTTTGTTTTTGATTTTATGAATCTAAATTATAAACCAAAGATAATGATTAATAACTCTAATTAAAAAACGCTTCGACTCCGCTCAGCGTGACAACTTTAATAAAAACCGTAAATTTTCAGCATTGTCATGCTGAGCGGAGTCGAAGCATATTCTTAAAAAAAGAGTTAAGAAATTTCTTAACTCTTCTTCAAGATAATTGATGTTATATATAAATTAGAAACATTCTGTTATGGTTCTGTTGATGACATCTAATTGCTGTTCTTTAGTCAACTTGATGAAATTCACTGCGTAACCAGAAACTCTAATGGTTAATTGAGGATATTTTTCTGGATGTTGCATTGCATCTTCTAACAATGAACGGTTGAAAACATTTACATTTAAATGGTGACCTTTTTGGTTGAAATATCCGTCTAAAAGTCCAACTAAATTTCCTTGTTTTTCGTCTAATGTTTTTCCTAAAGTTTCAGGCGTAATCGCAAAAGTGTAAGAAATACCATCTTGAGCGTGTTCGAAAGGTAATTTAGCAACAGAAGCAAGTGAAGCTACTGCACCTTTTGTGTCTCTTCCGTGCATAGGATTTGCTCCTGGTCCGTAAGGTTCACCTTCTCTTCTTCCGTCTGGTGTATTTCCTGTTTTTTTACCGTAAACTACGTTTGAAGTAATGGTAAGAACAGATTGTGTAGGAATTGCATTTCGGTAAGTTTTTTGTTTTCTTACTTTGTTCATGAAAATTTCTACAATTTCTGCTGCGATTTTATCAGTATTATCATCGTTATTTCCGTAAGGAACGTAAGGTTTTTCTACTACATAGTCTACTGCGATTCCGTTTTCGTCTCTTATCACTCTTACTTTTCCGTATTTCATCGCTGCAAATGAATCGGCAACAATAGAGATTCCTGCAATTCCACAAGCTTGAGTTCTGATAACATTTACATCGTGAAGTGCCATTTCATAAGCTTCATAAGAATATTTATCATGCATGTAGTGAATAATATTCAATGCTTGGATGTAAGTTTCTGCTAACCAATCCATCATTTTATCAAACTTATTCCAAACATCATCGAAATCTAGATATTCGCCTTCTACTTTTGGCATTTCTGGAGTTACTTGAACTTTAGTTAATTCGTCAATACCACCATTAATGGCATATAATAAAGCTTTAGGTAAATTAGCTCTCGCTCCGAAATATTGCATTTGTTTTCCTAAAGTCATTGGAGAAACGCAACAAGCAATTCCATAATCATCATTAAAGCAATCTCTCATTAAATCATCATTTTCATATTGAAGAGATGAAGTGTCGATAGAAACTTTAGCGCAATATTTTTTCCAGTTTTCTGGTAATTTTTCGCTCCAAAGAACAGTTAAGTTTGGTTCTGGAGATGCACCTAAATTGTATAAAGTGTGTAATAATCTGAAAGAGTTTTTGGTTACATAAGAACCGCCGTCTTTATTTAAACCACCAATTGATTCTGTTACCCAAACTGGATCACCAGAGAAAAGTGAATCATATTCTGGAGTTCTCAAGAATCTGATGATTCTTAATTTCATTACGAAATGGTCTATTAATTCCTGTGCTTCAATTTCTGTAAGAATACCTCTTTTAATATCTCTTTCAATGTAAATATCTAGGAAAGTAGAAACTCTACCAATAGACATTGCAGCACCATTTTGGTCTTTAGTAGCTGCTAAATAAGCGAAATATAACCATTGAATAGCTTCTTTAGCATTGGTTGCAGGTTTAGAAATGTCAAAACCATAAGATTCTGCCATTTTTTTAAGTGCTTTCAACGCATTAATTTGCATAGTGATTTCTTCACGAAGTCTTACGATTTCTTCGTTCATACCATCACACTCCATATTTTCGAAATAATCTTGACGATCTTTAATTAAGAAGTCCACACCATATAAAGGAACTCTTCTGTAGTCACCAATAATTCTACCTCTTCCGTAAGCATCTGGCAAACCAGTTACGATTCCAGAATTTCTAGCTTTTCTAATCGGTGAATTATAAGCAGAGAAAACCCCTTCGTTATGGGTAACTCTATATTTAGTATAAATTTCTTTAGTTGCTTCGTCTAGTTCATAACCGTAAGCTTTTAAGCCGTCTTCTACCATTCTAATTCCGCCATTTGGGAAAATAGCTCTTTTTAAAGGCTTATCAGTTTGAATTCCTACGATTTTTTCTAAATTTTTATTGATATAACCAGCTCCATAAGCATCAATCTGAGATGGTTTCTTAGTTTCGGCATCATAAATTCCTTTTTCTCTCTCTGCTTTGAACATTTCAGATAGTTCTGCCCAAAGTTGATTGGTTGCTTCAGTAGCAGGAGTTAAGAAGCTTTCGTCTCCGGTATATTCTGTGTAATTATTTCTAATAAAATCACTTACGTTAATTTCCTTTTGCCAAACTCCGGGTTTAAAACCAATAGTTGCTTCCATAATGTTAATTTTTTGTTTGTTTCTAATTGTATTTTGGGCTTATTTTCCTTGAAATTTTAGTCATCAATAGGTTAAAAAAGCGAAGCAAAGTTAGGAAGATATTTTGCCTGAGAACAACGATTAATCATGATATAAATTAGGGTTTCATTTGATTTTTTGAATGAAAAAATAGTACTTCGATAGACCAAATAAGTAATGTAAGTGAGTTATTTTGATTAGAAGTTAATAAAATTAATTAAAATGAAAATAATTTTTAATTTTGAATAAAACTAATAAGAATTCGGCAAAAAAATCTAGATATGTTTGTTGAAAATTGAATTTTACATTTTTTGCTATCAAGGAGCCCAAATCGCCTAAAATTTCACTTTTTTTTAAAATTAAAAATATCGTAAATTTACTCATCGAAATTTCATGAAATGAGAACGAAAATTCAAAACGTAAATCCCGATTTTAAAAATTTTGGATTTACTTCTAATACAGAAAACTATTCTTTTGAAAAAGATGGACTTCAACTAAAATCTTCTTACACTTCTGAAGATTCAGAAGCTTTAAAATCAAAAGGTTACAGCGCAGGAATTGCTCCTTATTTAAGAGGGCCATATTCTACGATGTACGTTCAAAAACCTTGGACGATTCGTCAGTACGCAGGTTTTTCTACCGCAGAAGAATCCAATGCTTTTTACAGAAGAAATCTTGCAGCAGGACAAAAAGGACTTTCTGTGGCGTTCGATTTGGCAACGCACAGAGGTTATGATTCAGATCATCCTAGAGTTGTAGGAGATGTAGGAAAAGCAGGAGTTGCCATCGATTCTGTGGAAGATATGAAGATTTTGTTCAATGAAATTCCATTGGATCAAATATCGGTTTCCATGACCATGAATGGAGCAGTTTTACCGATTTTGGCATTTTATATTGTTGCCGCAGAAGAGCAAGGTGTTTCTCAGGAGAAACTTTCGGGAACCATCCAAAATGATATTTTGAAGGAATTTATGGTGAGAAATACTTACATCTATCCGCCAGAACCTTCTATGAAAATAATTGCAGATATTTTCGAATATACTTCTCAAAATATCCCTAAATTCAATTCGATTTCTATCTCAGGTTATCACATGCAAGAAGCAGGAGCAACTCCAGTTTTGGAAATGGCTTATACACTTGCAGATGGTTTAGAATATGTGAGAACGGGGATAAAAGCAGGAATGAATGTAGATGATTTCGCGCCAAGACTATCTTTTTTCTGGGCAATCGGAATGAATCATTTCATGGAAATTGCCAAAATGAGAGCCGCTCGTTATATTTGGGCAAATCTTTTGACACAATTTAATCCTCAAAATCAAAAATCTTTAGCGTTAAGAACACACTCGCAAACTTCTGGTTGGAGTTTAACCGAGCAAGAACCGTTCAATAATATCACCAGAACAGCTATTGAAGCGCTTTCTTCCGCTTTAGGTGGAACACAATCTCTTCACACGAATGCTTTAGATGAAGCTATTGCTTTGCCAACAGATTATTCTGCTAAAATTGCAAGAAATACACAGATTATTCTTCAGCAAGAATCAGGAATTTGTGATGTAGTAGATCCGATGGGTGGAAGTCATTTGGTAGAAGCCTTGACTCAACAAATGATTGAGGAAGCACAGAAATATATCGACGAAGTAGAACAGGAAGGCGGAATGACTAAAGCGATAGAAGCGGGAATTCCGAAGATGAGAATAGAAGAAGCAGCAGCAAGAAAACAAGCGAAAATTGATAGTGGTGAAGAGTTTATCATCGGTGTAAATTCTTTTAAAACCAATCAAAAGCAGCCAGAATTTGAAATTTTAGACATTGATAATACAGAAGTTCGCCGTAAACAAATCGAAAGATTAGAAAAAATAAAAGCAGAACGAGACAATGCTAAAGTAGAAAAAATTTTAACAGAAATTCGTGAGGCGGCTAAAAACAGAGACAAAAATCTTTTGGCGCTAAGTATAGAAGCAGCTAGAAGAAGAGTAACTCTTGGTGAGATTTCAGATGCTTTAGAAAGTAATTTTGGAAGATATAAAGCTAATATCAAAACCATTTCAGGTGTATATGCTATGAATGCTAATAAAAATGAATATTTTGAAAAAGCGGTTGCGCTTACTCAAAAATTTGAAGACCAGGAAGGTCGTAGACCAAGAATTATGGTTGCCAAAATGGGACAAGACGGTCATGACAGAGGTGCAAAAGTAGTAGCAACAGCCTTTGCAGATATGGGATTTGATGTAGATGTGGCTCCGCTTTTCCAAACGCCAGAAGAAGTAGCGAAACAAGCCGTAGAAAATGATATTCATATTTTGGGCGTTTCTTCTTTAGCGGCAGGTCATAAAACCTTGGTTCCGCAAGTGGTAGAAGAACTGAAAAAACTAGGAGCAGATGATATCACGATAGTTGTAGGTGGTGTAATTCCACAGCAAGATTATGATTTCTTGTATGCAAATGGTGCTGATTTTATCTTCGGACCTGGAACGAATTTACCGAAATCAGCTGTAGAAATTTTGGAGAAGTTTTTGGGATAAAAAGTTTAATTAGATTTACAAAAAAAAACGGGTTTCTGCCCGTTTTTTTGTAAGAAAAATAAAAGTTTCATTCATCATTAATTATATAAACTAATGAAATATTTGATTTTGATAATGTTTTTATTTCTTTTCTCCTGCAAAGAAAAAGACGAAACAATTGATTTAAAATATGAAGTTTTAAATCAGTTAATTACTGAAGATATAATGAAGAGAGATAAGAATGATGGTGAAAATTATGTTTATAATATCCAAATAAAAAATGTTTCTTTTCCAGAAAACAAACAAATTGGAAATAATTTTGAAGAACTACCTCCAGGATTATCTATGATGATAAATTATGATAAGGATTTCTTAGAAACAGATTCTTTATTTTATAAAACACAAGCAGAAGGTTTGCAAGATTTTAAATTTGAGAAGTCTAGAATAATTCAAAAAGTAAAATACATAACTTCTAAAGAATTAGAATCTTTCTATTTGAAAACTGGACAAAATTTCTGGAAAGAGTTTAGTCATAAATATCCAAACACATGTATCAAAACTTTTTCTGTTCCGTTTTTTAATAAAGAAAAAAACACTTGCATCGTAACAGTTTCAGCATCTTGTGGTCCACTTTGGGGAGGAGGTTTTATGGGAATTTATAAAAAAGTAAATGGGAAATGGATTTTAATTGGTCGAAGAGATTCATGGATAAGTTAATTAAATTTTAAGAAGCAATATTGCTTCTTTTTTTATTTAAAAACCTAACAAAAATCACTGAAATCATTCATATCACTTCATGAGGTGTTTTAAGCGGATTGGCGTACCTTTATACCACCAAAAAAAGCCTAAAAACCCAATTGAAATGGAATTAACCACATTACAAAAAATTAATAATCTGATAAAAGATTTGCCAGATTATTTAGCGGAGGAATTATTGGAGTATATAGAATACTTGGTATATAAATTTCACAAAGACGAAGATTTAAGTGACGAGCAAAAAAGAGTAATACTGAGAGGTCTAGAAGACATAAAGTATGGCAGAAGTCATTTAGATATTCCGGCAGAGACAGAGTAAAAGTTCTTCATATCAAATCAAATTTTTTTTCATTAAAGCTTCAGGTTCCTGAAGCCTTTTTCGTTATGGCATTTTTCTAAAATTCTACCAGAAAAATAGTGCAGAAATTCTATTTTGATTTTCTTTTAGAGCAATTTTAAATTTTTTAGAAAATAGTTTGAAATACTTTCTTAATTTTGTTAAGATGAATTTTTCTACAGAAGAACTTTTACAAGGAATATTAGCCCAAGACAAAAGAATTCTTGGGAAAGCCATTACTTTAATCGAAAGTAAAAAGCCAGAGCATAGAGTTTTGGCTGAAGAACTGCTGAAAAAAATCCTGCCTTACACTGGTAAATCAGTAAGAATAGGAATTACCGGAGTTCCTGGTGCTGGGAAATCTACATTTATCGAAAGTTTTGGAAAATTTGCGATTTCACAAGGCAAAAAAGTGGCTGTTTTAGCCATTGACCCAAGTTCTTCGGTGAATAAAGGTTCTATTCTAGGAGATAAAACCAGAATGGAAGAATTGGCAAAAGACGAAAATGCATTTATTCGCCCTAGTCCGAGTTCTGGATTTCTAGGCGGAGTTGCCAATACTACTTTTGAAACTATGCTTATTTGCGAAGCTGCTGGTTATGATTACATTTTGATAGAAACGGTAGGAGTTGGTCAATCAGAAGTTTTGGTTGCGGATATTTCGGATGTGATTTTGTTGCTAAAAGTAGTAGGAACTGGAGATGAATTGCAAGGCATCAAAAGAGGTTTGATGGAAATGGTAGATGTTATTTTCATCAATAAAGTACATGAAGAAAATCTAAAAGAGGCCAGAATGCACCGTTCAGAATTGATTCATGCATTACAATTTCAGCACCCAAAAGAAAAAGATTGGAAGGTTCCTGTTTTGTTAGGTTCCGCTCTTCATAATGAAGGTTTAGATGAGGTTTACGAGAAAATAAATGATTTCATTTCTTTAAAAATAAAAACGGGAAGGTTAGAAGAAGTTAGAAAAATTCAAGCCGAAAAACGTTTTGAATATTGGGTTCATCAATATATTTTAAGTGCAACTAAATCTACCCATGAACTTGAAAATCAGTTCGAAAGCCATAAAAAAAATGCTTCAGAATTGAAATCTAATCCAAGTTCTGAAGCTAAAATTTTTGTAGAAAGTTTATTGAATAAAAAACTTTAAATTATTTCTTAGAAATTTCATTTTTCATCAAGTAGCCATTATAAGAAATAGGTTGTCTGTCGTTAGAATCTATAGAAACATAGGCATTTCCGTTTTTATAAACTTCTATGTAAATTACTCTTACATGGTCTACATCTTTAGGCGAAATGGTATACACTAAATTCCCTTTTTTGTTTAGAATTTTACTCAGTGTAAAATCTTTAGAAGTAAATCGGTAACTATTTTTAGAGGTATCATAACTTGGATTAAACATTCTGCCAAAGTAAGGCAAAGTTACATCTAGCTCTTTTTCTTTTAAAACCACAGTGTAGCCATAATCTAAATCTAGCATTCTAGCTGAATTTCCATTTGGCATAGAATTCATGATATTGATTACATCAAAATTGGTAGGATTGGCTCTTTCTGCCATAAAAGTAAACTGATTAGAAGTTGTAATTTCCTCTAAAGTTTTGGGATCTATATTAATTTGTGAAGAACACGAATATAAAATAGAGAGTATTGCTAAGAAACTCAAATAAATTAATTTTTTCATAATATATTGGGTGTTGAGTTAAACGATTAATTATCAGTACAAATTTAATGCAAAACTTATCAGAATTAGATTTCTTTTTTATATAATTTCTACATAATTATGAATGGAATAAATTTTGTTTTAAATTTGTTAAAAATATTAAATCACAAAAACATGAAAATAAAAACTATTATCGCTACCGGAGCCGTTTCTTTAGCATTAGTTGCTTGTGTTACGAATCCAATTACAGGTAGAAAATCTGTACAAATTGTAGGAAATGACCAACTCTCTGCAATGGGAGTGCAAGAATATCAAACAGCGCTTTCTAAAGCTAAAGTTGTCACCAATACTACTGATGCAACTCGAGTAAAAAATGTAGGAATTAGAATAAAAAATGCTGCGACTAATTATTATAAAAGCATTGGTAGAGAAGCAGATTTGCAAGGGTATAACTGGGAGTTTAATTTATTGGAAGACAAACAGTTAAACGCTTGGTGTATGCCTGGTGGAAAAGTAGCCTTCTACACAGGAATTATGCCCGTTTGTAAAGACGAAACAGGTATTGCTGTAGTAATGGGACACGAAGTTTCTCACGCTCTTGCAGGTCATGGAAATGAAAGAATTTCTCAAGCGATGATTGCACAATATGGTGGTGCAATTGCAGGTGGCGTAATTTCGAATGATAAATTACAACAAATTTTTCAAGTTGCATATCCAATTGGAGCGCAAGTAGCTCTTCTTAAATATGGAAGAAGTCAAGAATTAGAAGCCGATCAAATGGGATTATATATCATGGCAATGGCTGGTTATGACCCAAGACAATCACTACCTTTCTGGGAAAGAATGGAAGCTCAAGCTGCCAATTCGCAAAGACCACCAGAATTTTTATCAACTCACCCAAGTCCAGATACTAGAAGATCAGACTTAAATAAACATATGACCAAAGCGCTTGAATATTACAAGCAAGCTGGTGGAAAAATGTAAATAATTTAAAATAATAATAAAAACCTTCTTAAATTTTTTTAAATTTGAGAAGGTTTTATTTTAAAAATACGTTAAAAATGAAAAATTTAACAATTATAGGAATTCTCCTTTTAAGTATTTCTGGATTGCTGTTTTATATGACCACCAATTTAGAAGTAGAAGAATTTACACTTTCTCACTTTATGGGAATAATGGGAGGCGTAGGAATTGGTTTAATTATAGGAGGAATTGTAGGATATGCAAGTAAAGGCTCTTCTATAAAAGCGGAACAAAAAAGAAAAGAATTACAAAGATTGCAGCAAGAAAAGATAGAAATAGAAAAGCAAGCTGCTGAGTTAGCGCAACAAAATGTAAATCCAAATCCTAATAATTCTGAAAATAGTAATCTATAAAATGAAAAATCTCGGCTGCGAAGCAGCCGAGATTTTTCATTTTTTTAATTAATGTCCTTAATTTTTTAGAAATTTAAACCAACTCCGAACATTAATAAACTCGGTCTGTTGTCATATCTAATTACTTCGTTAGAAGATACATTCGTGTTGATATATTCTCTTTGGTCATTGCTAAATGCACCTTCGTATCTTGCAGAAACTACCAATTTAGAAATAGTAACTTGTGCGCCGAATTGATAGCCTAAAGTAAATTCTTTCGTAGCATTTTCTTTAAAATCATTATATTGATTATCTGTAGAAAGATTATAAGAAGCTACAGGTCCTGCATAAATACCTAATGTTTTTCCTAATACATTATATCCTACTAAAACAGGTAAATCTGCTCTGTTGTTTTTAACAGTAATTGTTGTATTCGTTCCATCTACTGTGAATTCTTTACTAAAAGTAGTGTAATACAATTCTGGTTGAATAAAAATTCCAAGAGGTGTATCAATTTTTAGTGAAATACCTGCGTTATAGCCTACGTTATTCTTTCCTTTGTCTTCGTATGCATCTACAGTTCCATTTTTTATATTTTCCCAAGTAGGATCACCAGTTTGGTAGATGATATTGGCCTTCGCTCCGAAAGTTACCTGCGAGAAAGACAGCAATGATGCCGTTACAAATAATGTGCTAAATATTTTCTTGATCTGTTTCATTTTCTATTGTTGTTATAATGTTATCTATACTTGTTTTATTGATTTTGATAAGATATTCTCTTAATTCTTTAAATAATTCTGAAGAATAAACGAAATCTATCAGGTAATTATTGTCTGAGGTGATTAAAATATCTTTTGTTCCTTCCCATTCTTTAATTCCTTTTCTCAAGTATACAATTTTCTCGCCAATTGTCATTACAGAATTCATATCGTGAGAATTTATAATCGTAGTGGTATTATATTCTTCGGTGATTTCTGCAATTAAATCATCAATTATGTTTGCGGTAAAAGGGTCTAGCCCAGAGTTGGGCTCGTCACAAAACAAATATCTTGGGTTATTAACAATAGCTCTCGCAATCGCTACTCTTTTTTGCATTCCTCCTGAAATCTCAGATGGAAATTTTTTCTCTGCATTTTCTAAGTGAACTCTACCAATTACTTCTTTTACTCGTTTTTTCTTTTCGGTGAAAGTAAGATTGGTAAACATATCTAGAGGAAACATGATATTGTCTTGAACCGTCATAGAATCAAACAAAGCACTTCCTTGAAATACGGTTCCTATTTCAGCTCTCAATGCCTCTTTTTCTTGACGAGACATGCCTACAATATCTCTACCGTCAAATAAAATATGTCCGCTAGTTGGTTCAAAAACATTCAGTAAACTTTTTAGAAATACTGTTTTTCCAGAACCAGACTGTCCTATCACTAAGTTTACCTTTCCAGTTTCGAAAGTGGTGGTAATTCCTTTCAGAACTTCTACACCATCAAAACTTTTTCTTAAATCTTTTACTTCTATCATTAGCTTAAGAACATTTGTGTTAATACTAAGTTAGCAATGATGATGGCTACTATAGTCCAAACTACAGCTTGTGTACTTGCCCTACCTACTTCTAAAGATCCTCCACTTACTTTATAACCAAAAAAAGCTGGTATAGTTGCAATAAGAAATGCAAATACAGCTGTTTTTAAAAATGCATACCAAATATAAAATGGTGGCATATACATTTGAATTCCAGAAATATAATCAGCTCTAGACCAATTTCCTGTCGCAATACCTGCAAGATGACCTCCCCATATTCCGAAAACCATACTTATAGCAATTAACAATGGATTGAAAATTACACTTGCTAAAATTTTTGGTAAAATCAAGAAATTTGCAGAATTTACTCCCATAATATCTAAAGCGTCTATTTGCTCTGTAACTCTCATCGTTCCAATACTCGAAGTAATATAAGAACCTACTTTACCGGCTAAAATTACGGAAATAATTGTAGGGGCAAATTCTAGAATTAAGACAACTTTGGTAGCATAACCAATAAAAGGAGCGGGAATGGGTATAGAAGAATTTCTAAAATTATTATACATCTGTATTGCGATTACAGCTCCTACAAATATTGAGGTAAATAAAGTGAGTCCAAAAGAATTTACTCCCAAGTCATTGATTTCTCTCATGAGAAGTTTAAAAAAAACTTGCCTTTTTTGAGGTTTTTGAATTACTTTTCCTAATAGTAAAAAGTATTGTCCTATTGCGCTTAAAAGTTTTAACATAACCGTGCGAAGTTACATTTTTTAGGATTAATAATTTTATAGAATTTCAATTTATTGTTCTAAATGGCTTTTTGGTCGCCTTTTATCACTAATAAGATGGTTTTCAGAATGATAACAATATCTAGAGTAAGGCTCCAATTTTTTACATAGAATGAATCTGCTAAAATTCTCTTTTTCATTTCTATTTCCATTTCCCCAGTGTCACCACGCAAACCGCTTACTTGTGCAAGTCCCGTAATGCCAGGTTTTACCAAGCTTCTCACCGAATATCTACCAATTTTTGCCTTGTAAAATTCATCAATTAATAACATGTGAGGTCTAGGTCCTACTACAGACATATCTCCTCTTAAAACATTAAAGAATTGAGGCATTTCGTCTAAACTGGTTTTTCTTAAAAATCTACCAATTCTTGTTATTCTGCTGTCATTTTGTGAAGTAGTTTTGGTCGCAGATTCTTCATTTTCAATCATAGTTCTGAATTTGATGCATTCAAAAACTTCATCATGAAATCCATATCTTTTTTGTTTAAAAAATACACTTCCTTTACTGTCTAATTTGATTAATAAAGCAATGATGGGAAATAGCCAAGTCGCAATAAAAATTAAAACCAAAAGCGAGAATAAAATATCAAAACTTCTCTTGATAATCGCATTGCTATAATAGTGCAAAGGAAATTTCGAAGGCGTTAAAATAGGTTGAGTTTCGATGTATCCCAAGTCATATTGGAAAAACTCATTTTGAATAGCACTTGGAATTAATGAAATTTTAATCTTATCATTTTCTGCTTCTCTATTGATTTCTTCAAGCAGTTTTTTACTTAAATGATTTTGAGTAGGAATAAAAACGGTGTGAATTTCTTTTTCTCTCCAAAAATTTTGAAGCTCCGAAATGTTAATTTCTTCATTGGGAAATTCATAAACTCTGTAACCATAATCTTTACGTTGGGTAACAATATCTTTTAAAATTTCAGAGGATGAATTTTCTGCGATAAACATTACATTTCTGTAGTTTCCACCTTGTGCTCTAATGTACTTTAAGGTAAAGAAAATGAATGACTTAACCAAAAATAAAATAATGAAAAGAGTAAACGTAATCCAGAATCTTTCATACTTCAAAAATTCATTATTACTCACTTTGGCTAAAAGTACAATTCCCAATAAAAATATAAAAATATGAGTGACAATACGCTCTACATAAAGTGTATACGTAAGGTTTCTAGGAATGGAATATAATTTTGTTCTTCCGCTTAAAAGAATCCAAAAAAGACTTAATAGCAGAAGTGATAAAACGTTTTCCTCTGTTCTTGCTTTTTCTAAAACATATTCGTGTCTCATCAGAAAAAAGAACACAAAAACAGCAGCCACGATTAAAATATCGAGGATGATGATAGCGCTTTTAAAATATCTAGAGTATCTTAATTTCTGCATGTTTTAGAAAGTAAAGTCCTTACAAAGTTGCTAAATTTTATGGAATATTAAGATATTTATGTGTTTGTACAGAAGCTTGCCATTTAGGATTTGCCAAAATAAAATCAGTAATCTTTGGATACATTTCGTTTCTTTTGCTCCATTCACTTTGTAGATACAATTTACAATTTTCTGAAACTTTAGCAGCTTGTTCTTCAGCGAAGGTGAAATCATGGTTGTTAAATGCTATGATTTTCAACTCATTAGCTACTTTGTAAATTTCTTCTTTTGGTAAACCTGTTTTCTTAGGAGAAAGCGTAATCCAATCAAGTGTTCCGCTCATATCATAAGCTCCAGAAGTTTCGATGTGAATTTGACAACCCAATTCTTTTAATCTTTTGGTCAAAATTTCTAAATTCCACATCAGTGGTTCTCCACCTGTTAGAACAATGGTTTTACAATAACTTGCTGCAATTTCTGCAATTTCTACGGTATCCATCAAAGGATGTAATTCTGGATCCCAACTTTCCTTCACATCACACCAATGACAACCTACATCACAACCACCTAATCTTATAAAATAAGCGGCTTTTCCAGTGTGGTGACCTTCTCCTTGTAAAGTATAAAAATGCTCCATCACTGGGAGCATTTTTCCTTCTTTTAATAATATTTCTTTTGTTAAATCCAATTCTTAATCTTTATAAATCGTGTGTTTGTATGCTAAAATAGTATTTTTTAATAACATCGCTCTGGTCATTGGTCCCACTCCTCCTGGAACTGGAGTAATCCAACTTGCTTTTTTCTCGCAACTTTCGAAATCTACATCTCCTACAATTCTATAACCTTTTGGCGCATTAGCATCTTCTACTCGGGTAATTCCTACGTCTACAATCACTACACCATCTTTAATCATATCTTCTTTTAAAAATTCTGGATCTCCTAATGCAGTAATCACAATGTCAGCATTTTTGGTAAATTCCTCAATGTGTGAAGTGTAAGAGTGCGTTACCGTAACTGTAGCATTTCCTGGGAAATCTTTTCTTCCCATTAAGATAGACATGGGTCTTCCTACGATTTTACTTCTACCGATAATTACACAGTTTTTACCTTTGGTTTCGATATTATAACGTTCTAATAATGTGAGGATTCCAAAAGGAGTAGCTGGTAAAAATGTACTCATTTCGAGTGCCATTCTTCCAAAATTTTCGGGGTGAAAACCATCTACGTCTTTATGAGAATTAATCGCCATGATTACTTTTTCTTGGTCCATTTGCTTTGGCAAAGGCAACTGAACGATGAATCCGTCAACTTCTGGGTCTACATTAAGTTCTGCAATTTTTTCTAAAACTTCTGCTTCAGAAGCGGTGCTCGAAAATCTGTAAAGCGATGAAGTAAATCCTACTTCTTTACAATCTTTTATTTTGCTGGCAACGTAAGTTTCGCTCGCGCCGTTGTTTCCTACTAAAATTGCTGCGAGATGAGGAGCTCTTTTTCCGCTTGCAATAATTTTTTCTACGTCTGCTTTAATTTCAGCCTTTATTTCTTTTGAAACTTTTAGACCGTCGAGAATTTGTGCCATGTTTTTTCTTTTTATTTTACTTTTTAGATTTATTCCAAATTTACTTATTTTCTTTGAAATAGTTTATTAAACCATTTGTAGAAGAATCATGTGAGTTTACTTTTTCATTATCAGTAAGTTCTGGTAGAATTTTTCCTGCTAAAACTTTTCCTAATTCTACTCCAAATTGGTCAAAACTAAACACGTTCCAAATCACACCTTGTACGAAGATTTTGTGTTCATAAAGTGCGATGAGTTGTCCTAGTGAAAATGGAGTTAGTTCATTGATAAAGAATGAATTAGTAGGAGTGTTTCCCATGAAGGTTTTGAATTTCACTAATTTTTCAATTTCTTCTTCAGATTTTCCTTCTTTTACCAATTCTGCTCTTGCTTCGTCTTCGCTTTTTCCGAATGCAAGTGCCTCAGTTTGAGCGAAAAAGTTCGCTAATAATTTTTCTTGATGGTCAGAAACTTCGTTGCAAGATTTTACATAAGCGATAAAATCTGCAGGAATTAATTCTGTTCCTTGGTGAATCAATTGATAGAAAGCATGTTGACCATTCGTTCCTGGTTCTCCCCAAATAATTGGACCGGTTTGATAAGTTACATATTCCCCATTTCTGTCTACAGATTTTCCGTTAGATTCCATATCTCCTTGTTGAAGATACGCTGCAAATCTGTCTAAATATTGAGAGTACGGTAAAATAGCATAAGAACTTGCATCAAAGAAATTTCTGTACCAAATTCCCAAAAGTCCCATTAAAACAGGAATGTTTTCTTTGAAATCTGCCGTTTGGAAATGCACATCAGTTTCGTAAGCTCCTTTCAATAAATTTTCAAAATTTTCATAACCCACTGCTAGAACGATGCTTAAACCAATAGCGCTCCAAAGTGAATATCTTCCGCCAACCCAATCCCAGAACTCGAAAATATTTTCTTCTGCAATTCCGAACGCTTTAACCGCCTGAATATTAGTAGATAAAGCTACGAAGTGTTTCGCTAC
Organism: Cloacibacterium caeni; assembly: GCF_907163105.1. Lineage (GTDB taxonomy): Bacteria > Bacteroidota > Bacteroidia > Flavobacteriales > Weeksellaceae > Cloacibacterium > Cloacibacterium caeni_A. Next base: position 2,480,574 of record NZ_OU015321.1, on the reverse strand, counting down.
ATCTTCTTCTTTTCCAGCTTTTAAGAACCAAGATTTAGCAGAGTTTGCATTGGTCATAGTTTCTTGAGTGGTAAACGTTTTAGAAGCTACGATGAAAAGTGTAGTCTCTGGATTTAAGTTTTTCACTACTTCTGCCATGTGATTTCCGTCTACATTCGAAACGAAATGTACATTTAATCTTGTTTTGAAGTGTTTAAGCGCCGAAACTACCATTACAGGTCCTAAATCTGAACCACCAATTCCAATGTTTACCACATCAGTAATTTCTTTTCCGCTGAAACCTTTGTGCGCTCCTGAAATCACTTTTTCGGAGAAAGCTTTCATGTGGTCAAGAACTTTTTTGATTCCTGGTTTTATATTTTCGCCGTCTACAAGAATTTCTTTGTCAGAAAAATCTCTTAAAGCAGTGTGAAGTACCGCTCTTTTTTCGGTTTCATTTATTTTTTCGCCAGAAAACATAGCGTTAATAGCAGCTTTCAATTGTGTTTCTTCTGCCAATTGAAGCAATAAATCAAATGCTTTTTGGTCAATTAAATTTTTAGAAAAATCAAAAAGATAATTTTCTTTTTTTACTGAAAACTGCTGGAAACGATCAGTGTTTTCTTGAAAAAGTGTTCTTAGGTCAAAATCATTTTGTGCAAAATGTTCGTTGAGTGATTTCCAAGCTTGTGTATTTTCTGGATTTATTTTTGGTAACATAATTCTTTTGGTTTAAGGTTTAACAACTAAAATTTACAGTTTTATTCATCTTCATAAAACGGACAAAGTCCGTGCAAATTTACGCAAAAATAAAAGCCCCAAAAAATTTAAGGGCTTTAAGATTTTATGAATTTTGTTATGAAAAATTAATTTGTAAGTGTTAACTCTATCGAAAGTCTTCTATTTTCATTAAGAATATTGTGGTTGAATTTTTCCCATCCAGATTTTGTCTTAATAAGTATTTCATTGAACTCAGAAGTTTGAGAGTAGATATAAGGATTATTAAATTTCTTTAATGTTTTTTTTGTTTCATTGTATTTATTGTTCAATATAAACTCTTGCTCAAAAGAATTTTCATCATTAATAATCCATTCAAAACCAATGAAAAGTCCTTCGTCGGGAAATTGAATTGGAGTTTTGAAGTTTTTTGTTGTGATTTTTTTTCCAGGTTTACATCGTATTGTAAAACTTTTCCAAATTTCTTCAGAAGGTCTTCCATTTTCATTTTTAAATATTATCAAATTAATTGTGGCGTCTTTTTTTGTGCTCTCTACATTATTATAAAACTTGATATTTTTAATGAATTTGTAATTTGGGTTGTCCTTACTTTCAAAAAAACTAACTATAGACAATGTATTTTTGGAGGCGATAAAGGAATGTGAATTTTTTTCTTTCTTAATTTCACCTATTCGAAAGAACTTATTTTGTTTAGGATTTTCAATAATTACCTCTTCAATATTTTTAAATTTTGGTATGAGAAAATATGAGGTTTTATACTCTGAAATTTTCAAAATTTCGTAACCAAAAGATTGAATTTCAATTATTTTTTCATTTGGAAAAATATTTATACTTCCATCAGTTTCTGTGTTTCTATAACTTCCATCCTCCAAAATTACTTTTGCATAGGAAATAGGCTGGTTGTTTTCTAAATCAATAACTTTTATTTTCTGTTGAGAAAATGCGGAAATAAATAAGAGATTTAGTAAAGTAAAAATAAGATTGGAAGTAGTTTTCATGTTATCAAAAGTGAGTTGTCCTAAAAAAGGTTGACTCGTTAATAATTCAAATATAGTTAAATCGTAGCAGAATTAATTCTGTTACGATTTATTTTTTTCCATTGTTTTAATTGTATTGTTTTTTGTTGATGCGCTTGGTTTGGAGTTATCATATTAATTGACATATGTATTCTAAAATTGTTGTATAAAGTTATGGCTTGTGTAACTTGTTTGTTTAAATTTTGATAGTTTTCAAATATTTCATGTAAACCAAATTCTTCTTTTAAAATTCCATTTACTCTTTCTGCTACTGCATTTTCATACGGGTCGTATTCTTGCGTCATACTAATTAAAATATTGTTTTTCTTTAACAATTCGGTATACTCTTTACTGCAATATTGTAAACCTCTATCAGAATGGTGAATGAGTTGATTTTTTGTTTCCCTGTTAATCAAAGCCATTTCTAAAGCTTTTACTGTAGTTGAACTCATTAAATTATCTGACAGTTGATAACCAACGATTTTCTTGGAACAAGCATCAGTGAGTAAATGCAAATAGTATGTTTTCTCTTTTGTTCGTAAATAAGTTATATCAGCAACCCAAACTTGCTCAGGTCTGTTAAGTACAAAATTGCTAATTAAATTTGGATAGCGTTTCATCCAATGTCTTGAGTTTGTTGTTTTGTAATATCTTCGAACTTTAGGTACTTGTAAATATTCGGCTTTTAAAAAATCTAAAAAATGATCCCGACCAATTGATATATGATGTTTTATAAATTCATCTTGTAACATTACATAAAGTTTCTTGCCACCTGTTCGGGGTAATTGCTTACGAATAGTAACTACTAAACTTCGTAATAATTCTGAGTTGTATTTAGGCGTTTTTACCTTTGACTTTCGCTTGTAAAATGCTTGTTTTGTGTATCCAAACAGTTCGCATAACTCATAAATAGTCAATGAACTATTTACATTTATTTCTTCAACTGCTTGGAACCAGACTTTTTTACAATATCAATTTTAAGCTCACGTTCAGCTATTTCAATAAATCGTTTGAATACTTTTAATTCTTCTTCTTTTTTTGCTAATTGAGCCTCTAGCTCTTTTATACGCTGTTGTTGAGGATCTTTCATAGGACGACCAATAGTTAATTTATCTTCATAGGTAAATTTACCATATTTTTTTAACCATCTTGGTAGACAACTATTGCCTTGAATATTGTAACGTCTTCGAAGTTCTGCTTTAGTAAATAAACCCCTCTCAAATTCACTTACAACTTGACGTTTAAATGCTTCGCTATAAATTTGTGGGGCAATTGGAATTTTTGAAATTTTCTTTTTTGTTGACATATTATCTAATTTTTAGTCAACTTTTTTCAGGACAAGACATTCAATAAAAAAACTCCAAGAATTTTTTGGAGTTTTTGTTTTATTTACCTTGCTTTAAATCTTTGATTTCTTGAATTTTAGCTTTAAAATCTTCGGCTTTTTCTGGATGCTTATTTTGAAGGATTTCGTAAGCTTTAATTGCTTTGGTGTACAATCTTTGTTCAGTGTAAAGTTTTGCTAAAGTTTCGGTCATCAAGTGTGAGATGTCGTCATTTTTTTCTTTTACTATAAAGCTAACTTCTTCTTTTAACTGAGAAATTTTAGGATTTTCTTCAATGAATTTATCGATAATTTCCGCTTTTTTCTCAATGACTTTTACTGGAATATTTTCAGGAGTTTTAATTCCGGAACGGTCAATTTTAAGCCAACTTTGCCAAGTATTTACAAAATCTGGAACGTTGCTATTATTTTCTTCCGCCGAAAGTTTTTCCACTTGATTTTCAATAGTTTGAACTGAAGTTTCTTGAAAGAAAGAAGTATTTAGAATAGATTTTTCAATAGGTTTTTCTTTAATTATAACTTCTTCTAAAACCTCTTTTTTCATTTCGATTGGCGCAACTTCTTCTACCATTTTCTTCTCTTCTGTAGTTGCAATTTCTGGTTTTACCACAACTGGTTTTTCGGTAGGTTTCGGTTGAGAAACTGCTGGTTTTTGAATCATAGAATCCAGTGGATTCATCATAAAATTCATCGGTTTCCAATCGGTATGAATTTCTTCTTCAATTTCTTCTTTTTCTTCCTTCAAAATAGGAGTATTAATTACTTGAGGCGCTTCTTTTTCAATCGTCATTTCTGTATTTTCCTCTAAAATCTCAGTTTTTTCTGGTACTGAAATGTTCAATTCTGGAGTTTTTTCAGATGGAATTTCTTCAGATTTTATTTTTTCTTCGGTTGGTTTTTCTTCAAAAATTGGTGCAGAAATTTCTGCTTTTGGTTCAGATTTCGGTTCTTCTTTTAGAGTAGAAGGAACGGTGAATTTTACGTTTGGCAAGAAACTTTCGAAACCATTAAAACTAATATCCGAAGGTTTTACAGACGTAATTTCCTTGTCATCTGATTGATCAATATGCTCTAAAACGGTTTCTTTACTGAAATTAAGATCTTCTTCTCTCGTTTTGAACGCAATTTCTGCATTTTCTTCTTCCGCTTTTTCTTGCTCAAGCAATTGATTTTCAATCTCTAAAATCTCCAATTCTTTCAGAACTTCGAACTCATTTTCTTTTTTGTCAAGAATCGGCGCTTCTAATTCGGTATCACCTACTACACTTTCCGGATGCGTAACTACAGGTTTTTCCGCCTCTATTTTTTCTACCGTTTCGGTTAAATTTTCAGAAGAATTCTTAGTGATATTTTGCTCTGGAACCTCAACGATTTTTACAGGTTCTTCAATGGTTTTTTCAACTTCATATTCAGTTTTAGCGAGTACAATTTTCTTGAATTTCGTCAATTCTTTTTTCTCTTCTTCCTTCTTTTTATTGATGAAAGTGTAGAGAATTTTTTTATCCGTAGTATACGCTGCGGTTTTGGTTAGTTCTTTTTGGTAATTTTCAGCATCGAAATTAAAAATTGCCGAAAGACGCAAAGTTCTGATACTCTGCATATAAGGGAATTTAGAAATTTCATTCTGAAGAAGCGAAATGTCTTCTCTAGAAATATTTTCTGGGCGCTGAAGCAATTCTAAAACTCGTGCATTCATCTTTTACCAATTGGCTACAATATCGTTAAAAATTTTATTGATAATCCTTTCGTTTACCAATTTCACTTGAGAAGTTTCTATGGCATTAATATCTAAATCACTACTGAAAACCGCTTCGTCTGAATAGGTTCTATCAAAACTCGCTTCTGGAAACTTACTGTTTTCGTAATGAACTTTTACTGTAATGGTGAGTTTATTCTGTGCCGCTTGAATATTTCCACCGTCTGTAGTAACTGGTGTAGAAATAGTGGTAGGCGAAATGCTATAATCTGTTATTTCTCCTTCAATAAGAACATCAGGATTTTCCGTAGTTCCCTTTAGACCAGACCTTTGCAAAAATCTATTTTGAAGAGCAATAGAAAATTCTTGACTTAAATTAGCATTCACCAAAGCTGCATTATTAGGGAAATTTTTAATCTGAATGGTTTTTTCGTCGTGATTCAGAGAATTCCCTGTAAAACTATAGCAAGAAGACAAAAGAGCCAAGGAAAAGAAACCCAAGAATAAAACTCCAAAAATTTTAAAATTTTTGGTCTGAAATCTGAAATTTAAAATCTGAAATCTTTTCATTAATCTTCTAAATTATATTGTTTTATTTTTCTGTAAAGCGTTCTCTGAGAAATTCCCAATTCATCAGCAGCTTTATTTCTTCTGCCTTTGTGTTTTTCGAGCGCTTTTACAATTAAATCTCTCTCATTATTGATTAAAGAAAGAGACTCTTCTTTTGGTTCTTCTTCTAAATCTATATCTTCCACTCCATTTTCGTACTCCTCAGTATCATTGTAGAAATTAGGAGTTGGCGCAGCTGGTTGATCTTCGTAATACAAAATAGAACTTGTATTAACCGGTTGGGTTTCAGTTTTAAAAACTCTACCAATTAAATCTTGCTCATGATGCGAAAAACTTTGATTTCCTCTATTCTTAATCAGTTCCGAAGTTAAGGATTTTAAATCATTTAAATCATTTCTCATGTCAAAAAGAATTTTGTACATGATTTCTCTTTCTGAACCGAAATCTGCTCCTGAATTTCCTGAATTTCCACCTCTGGAAACCACAGCAGGAAGCTGAGCATTCATCGGAATATATTCTGATAATTTAGTAGAATTTACGCTTCTATTTTGTTCTACCACCGTCATTTGTTCCACTAAATTTCTCAACTGACGAATATTTCCTGGGAAAGTATAATTTTCTAAATATTTAACACCATCATCTGTCAATTGCAACTCTGGCATTCTGTATTTTTCGGCAAAATCAATGGCGAATTTTCTGAAAAGCAAATGAATATCTCCTTTTCTTTCTCTCAAAGGTGGCATATCAATCTGAACCGTATTGAGACGATAGTACAAATCTTCTCTGAATCTGCCGTCTTCAATCGCTTTCATCATGTTCACATTAGTCGCAGCTACGATTCTCACATTGGTTTTTTGAACTTGAGAAGAACCCACTTTCATAAATTCTCCACTTTCTAAAACTCTTAGAAGTCTTACTTGAGTTTGCAAAGGCAATTCCCCAACTTCATCTAAGAAAATCGTTCCACCATCTGCTACTTCGAAATACCCTTTTCTGGTAGAAGTTGCGCCTGTAAAAGCTCCTTTTTCGTGCCCAAAAAGTTCTGAATCTATTGTTCCTTCTGGAATTGCACCACAGTTTACCACAATATATGGTTGGTGTTTTCTGCGAGATTCGCTATGAATAATTTTCGGGATATGTTCTTTACCAACTCCAGATTCTCCGATAACCAAAACGGAAATATCTGTAGGTGCCACCTGAATTGCTTTTTCTATGGCACGGTTAAGTGCGGGAAAATTCCCTATAATTCCGAAACGGTTTTTTATGGATTGTAAGTCGCTCATAATTTTTGAGATTTGAGGTTTTATGTTTTTAAAATACAGAAATTAAAATAATTTCTTAAATCGTTTTCCCCAAAAGTGTACCTTGTGTACAATCTTCTACGAAAACAGTCACAAAGTCACCAATATTTTGTCCTTCTACTTTGTCAAAAACCACTACAGCATTCTGAGAAGTTCTGGCTTTCCATTGGTTTTTATTTTTCTTAGAAATTCCTTCAATCAAAACTTGGTAGGTTTTGCCAACGTAAGATTGCATTCTTTTTCTGGATAATTCTCCTTGCAAAGCAATAATTTCGGCTAATCTTCTTTGCTTCACATCTGCAGGAACATCATCTTCCATTTTTTTGTGAGCTGGAGTTCCTGGTCTTTCAGAATACGCAAACATATAACCGTAATCGTATTCTACTTGTCTCATTAAATCAAGAGTTAATTGGTGATCTTCTTCGGTTTCGCCACAGAAACCAGCAATCATATCTTGAGAAAAAGCAATGTCTGGAACTATTTCCTTTGCTTTTTTAATCAAATCTAAATATTCCTGACGTGTATGTTGACGATTCATTTTCTGCAAAATTCTATCACTTCCACTTTGTACAGGAAGGTGAATATATTTACAAACGTTATCATATTTTGCAATCACACGGAAAACTTCTTCCGTCATTTCGTGCGGATTAGAAGTAGAAAAACGAATTCTCATTGCAGGAACTGCTTTTGCTACCATTTCTAACAATTGAGCAAAATTTACCGCCGTAGCTTTTTGCATTTCCGAAGCTTTATCAAAATCTTTTTTAGGACCACCTCCATACCAAAGATAAGAGTCCACGTTTTGCCCAAGAAGCGTAATTTCTTTGTAGCCATTTTCCGCTAATGCCTTGCATTCTTTAATGATAGAATGCGGATCACGGCTTCTTTCTCTACCTCTGGTAAAGGGAACTACACAGAAGGTACACATATTATCACAACCTCTGGTAATGGTTACGAATGCGGTAACACCGTTTCCACCCAAACGAACAGGATTAATATCTGCGTACGTTTCTTCTTTAGATAAAATAACATTGATGGCGTCTCTTCCGTCTTCTGTTTCTTTCAAAAGATTTGGTAAATCTCTATACGCATCTGGACCAACTACTAAGTCTACCAATTGTTCTTCTTCTAAAAATTTAGTTTTAAGACGTTCAGCCATACAACCAAGAACACCAACCGTAAGACTTGGATTTTCTTTTTTCAAATTTTTGAATTGAGACAAACGCATTCTCACGGTTTGTTCTGCTCTTTCTCTGATAGAACAGGTATTAAGCAAAATTAAATCTGCTTCTTCTACTTTCATGGTGGTATTATAACCTTGTTCGTTAAGAATAGAGGCTACGATTTCTGAGTCTGAGAAATTCATTTGACAACCGTAACTTTCTAAAAACAATTTTTTAGAATTTTCTGGTTTTTCTGCAATAGCAAAAGCTTCGCCTTGTTTAGTTTCGTCTATATATTTTTCTTGCACTTTTCAAATATTTTGAGTGCAAAGATAAGGAATTTTCTGACAAAATGGCAGGAGAAACACCTATTAAGAAAATAAAAAAATCACTTTTCTCAAGCGACTTTTAATTTTTACATATCGAATAAATCTGTCCTGAAATTGACTTTCAGTCTTATTTTAGAATCTACTTTTGCACCATCGCAAGTTGCAGGCATCCATTTTTGATTCATGGCTTTTACCGCATTATTAATGTCTGTTTGCAAAAGATTACTATTCGGAACTTCTGGTTTTAGTACAAAATCCTTTAAATTTCCTTCTTTATCAATGTAGAAAATGAAATCAAAAGTTCCATTTACAGAGTATAAGTTGTTAGAAAGACTGGCTTTTAGATTTTTAAATAATTTGTCTTTAAAACCATTTTCTCCGCCAATATATTGCGCATAAGTAGCATTCGCACATTTTAGTCTGTAAAATTCTAGCGGATTATTCATATCTAATGAAATATCTGCTCTACCAAATTCTTTAGAATTTTCTGTAATATCATTGTCTTCCACCAAATATTGTGCACTCACAAAACCGAAAGAAAACGTCATCATCACTAATAATAAAAACTTTTTCATGTCTTAAAATTTAATAGTAAATTTACAAAAAAAGGTTGTAAATGAATTACAACCCTTATTTAAAATTTATAAAACTTCGATTTGATTTTTCAATAAATCATCGAATTCTTCTCTTTTTCTGATGAGATGCGCTTTTCCATCTAAGAATAAAACTTCAGCAGGTTTCAGCCTTGAATTGAAATTAGAACTCATTTCGAAACCATAAGCTCCTGCATTTCTGAATACTAAAACATCCCCTTCTCTAACTTCGTGTAATTTTCTGTCCCAAGCAAACGTATCGGTTTCACAGATATTTCCAACTACTGTATAAATCCTTTCTGTTCCTTTAGGATTGGTTAGATTTTCAATGACGTGATATGAATCATAGAACATCGGTCTGATTAAATGGTTGAAACCAGAATTCACGCCCACAAAAACGGTAGCAGTGGTTTGTTTAATCACGTTAGATTTTACCAAAAAATGTCCAGATTTAGAAACCAAATATTTCCCTGGCTCAAACCACAATTCAAAATCTTTACCTGTTTCTTTTTTGAACTGAGTCACTGCTTTTTCTACTTTTTTACCCAAAGCTTTCACATCTGTCTCTAACTCGCCTTTTTGGTAAGGAACTTTGAAACCACTTCCCATGTCAATATATTTAAGATTTGGGAAACTTTCTGAAAGTTCAAACATAATTTCTAAACCTTGCAAGAAAACTTCTGGATCTTTAATCTCGCTACCAGTATGCATGTGCAAACCTTCGATGTTAAGATTAGTAGATTTCATCACGCGTTCTATGTGACGCATTTGGTGAATAGAAATCCCAAATTTAGAATCAATGTGTCCCGTAGAAATTTTATAATTTCCTCCCGCAAAAATATGTGGATTAATTCTTAGAAAAACTGGGTAAGAATCGCCATATTTAGTCCCAAATTGCTCTAAAATAGAGATGTTATCAATATTAATATGAACGTTTAGAGCCATTGCTTCTTCTATTTCGGCAAGGTCTACACAATTGGGCGTAAATAAAATTCTCTCTGCGGAAAAACCAGCTTTTAACCCTAATTTTACTTCGTTTATAGAAACACAATCAAGATTCGCTCCTAATTTTTCTACATATTTTAGGATGTTGATATTGGTGAGTGATTTACAAGCGTAGAAAAACTTAGTGCTCTCTGCAAAAGAAGTGGTGAGTTTCTCATACTGAGATTTTATAGAATCGGCGTCATAAACATAAACCGGCGTTCCGAATTCTTCTGCAATCTGAAGCAAATCTTGATTTGTCATAATAAAAATTTTACTGCAAAAATATAAATTTTAGATTTTAAAACCAAACAATAATTTTATTTAGTAAAAATTATCTATTTTGAGTATATTTTTTAGATTTATTTAGGTAATTTTTCTATTTTATACTCGTTTTTCAATAAAGATAGTTTCAAATCATTGATAATTTCTGGCGAAACTTTCTTCACTTCTAACTGTAATTTATTTAATTTCTTCCTAGACTGAATCTGATGGAACAATTCATAATACCCAAATGAAATCAATTTTCCTTCTTCTATAATGAGAAAAGATTTTTCGCCGAGACTTCTGCCTTTTCCAATCCATAGTTCATTTCTACCTTTCAGCGTAATAAGCTCTTTCAGCGTTTTATAATCGCTAAGCGATTCATTTTCGGTGATATAATGCTTCACTTTACTGCCTTGAGAAAAGTTTTTGAATTTCAATAATGGCTTTTCTGAGTGACTAGAGTTTTTTTCAACCTTAAATTTTCCATCAATGTAGAACAAACCATAAGGTAAAAACTGCTTCTTCAATTTATTCTGATTCAGCAACATTAGTCTCGCAATAGTATCTGTTCCCGTAAGTTCGTAATTAATTTGTGTGACTTCTTCCTGAATACTTTGCCATTTAACAGATTTAGAATTGAATAATTTTTTAGAAACTCTGAAAATATCATCTACATAATCTTCAAAAATAATAGCTCCAGAAGCATTCTGAAAATACACAAAACCTTTCTCCGAAGGTAAATCCTGAGTAAGTTCTTTTATTTTATTGATATAAGATTTTGCGTTACTTTCTTCATGATGTTGCTGAATAATTTCATGGCTGTTGTCTTTGGTTTTTAACAATTTAAAAAGTTCCAAAGTAGCCCTTGCATCACCAGAAGCTCGGTGCTCATCTACCAAAGGAATCCCAATAGATTTACATAATTTCCCCAGAGAATAACTTTTTTCATGAGGAATCAGTTTTTTTGCTAAAGGAATGGTATCTAAAGTATTGATTTTAAAATCAAAACCTAGTCTTTTAAAACTTTGACGAAGCATTCTGTAATCAAAATCTATATTATGTCCTACTAAAATGGTTCCTTCTGTAATTTCTATGATTCTTTTCGCGATTTCATGAAATTTCGGAGCGGTTTTTACCATTTTTTGGGTAATTCCTGTCAGTTTTTGTACAAATGGAGATATTTCACTTTCTGGATTAACAAGTGAAATAAATTGGTCTGTGATAACGTGGCCATCATATCTAAAAATCGCAATTTCTATAATGCTTTCTTTTCTATAAGGCGCTCCGTTTCCTTCTATGTCTATTATGGTATACAAAACGAAAAATAAATATCCCACAAATTTACGGTTTATAAATTGGTGGGATTTATAAAATTATAAGATTTTTTTACCTTCTCATCTTCAAACCAAACATTCCGAGGACAAATTTGGCGCCTTCTCTGGCTAAAGTTGTGGTGAATGTTCTTCCAGCTCTAGATTTCATGACTTGCTCGAACATTCCTGGTTCTTCTTTGGGTTGTCTTGCCGTAGATTTTTCTTGTGCTACTTCTTTTTCTACTTCCGCAGCTTGTTCCATGCGTTTGGCTAAAATTTCGTAGGCAGATTCTTTATCTACCTCATTTTTATATTTTTTAACCAAATCAGAAGAATTAACCAAATCGTCTATCTCTTCAGAAGTCAAAACATCCATTCTAGATTCTGGAGAAATCAAATAAGTATGAACCAATGGAGTTGGAATTCCCTTCTCATCAAGCGCTGTGACGAAAGCTTCGCCAATTCCTAAATTCTGAATTAAATTGGCTGCGTCATAATATTCGGTAATAGGATAATTTTCTACCGCTTTATCAATTTCTTTTCTGTCTTTTGCCGTGAAACCACGCAAAGCGTGCTGAATTTTAAGCCCTAATTGAGAAAGTACATTTTCTGGAACATCTCCCGGAATTTGAGTAATAAAATAAATTCCTACTCCTTTTGAACGGATGAGCTTCACCATCGTTTCTATCTGCGAAAGCAAAGCTTTACTCGCTTCATTGAAAATCAAATGCGCTTCGTCTATAAAAAGGACTAATTTTGGTTTTCCGCTGTCTCCTTCTTCTGGAAAAGTCATGTAAATTTCTGCAAAAAGCGAAAGCATAAACGTAGAAAATAATTGCGGTTGATTCTGAATATCTGCAACTCTCAAAACGTTTACCACGCCTTTTCCGCCTCTGGTTTGCAGTAAATCTTCAACATCAAAACTTGGTTCACCGAAAAAACTAGTTGCTCCTTGTTGTTCCATCGCTACAATTGAACGAAGAATTGCACCTAGAGAAGCTGGCGAAATAGAACCATAATTATCTGCTAATTCTTTTTTACCTTCTGCGTTATCAGTTACATATTGCAAAACTTTTTTCAAATCTTCTAAATCAATGAGCGGCAATGCTTTATCATCTGCATATTTGAAAACGATAGACATAATACTTGACTGCGTTTCATTTAATCCTAAAATTTTAGAAAGTAAAACTGGACCAAATTCTGTAACGGTAGCTCTCAGTTTCAAACCTTTTTCCGCAGAAATAGTCATGAGTTCTACTGGAAAAGATTGTGGCTGATATGGCAATTGCGTTTTCGCATATCTTTCGTTAATTTTATCATTTTGTTCGCCTTCTACAGCAATTCCAGAAAGGTCACCTTTAATATCCATCACTAAAGTTGGAATACCTTTATGCGAAAGCTGTTCTACAAAAACTTGTAGCGTTTTGGTTTTTCCTGTACCTGTAGCTCCTGCAATCAGACCATGTCTATTGACCGTTTTTAGAGGAACGGTAACATCTACTTCGGTAATTACTTCTCCGTCTAACATTCCCTTTCCTAGAACGATATATTCTCCTTTTGGTTGATATCTACTATTAAGTTCTTCTATAAATTTTGATTTTTCTGCCATTATTTTCTTTTTTTTCAACCTTTAAATTTAAAAAATTTAGAAATACTTCTGCGAAATTATTTTTTAAATGTATTTTTGCCCTGATTAAAATCATTTGCATAATAAGACAAATTTGTCCTATTTTTGTAATGCAATGAAAAGTGCTATTTCTTTCATATTATCTTCTATCATATTTCTGGCAAGTTTCCAGAACTCACTTTTCTATGTAGACTATCAAATCAATACAGAATTCTACGAAACGTATTGTATTAACAAACAAAAACCAGAATTAGACTGTAACGGTAAATGTCAGGTTAAGAAAGCAACGGAGCAATCTCAAAATCCAGCTTCACAGATTAAATATGCTTTTGAACTGAACATTCTCCCTTCTAAACCCATAGAAACTGAAATCAAAAATCCTTTTTCTTTGGAACTCAAAACTAAAAAGTTTTCATATAACCATATTTTCACTTTAGATGGTTATACTCACATTCTACCGGATCCTCCGAAAAATTTAGCTTAAACCTAATCACTTTTTTCGCTCAGAACATTTCTCTTTATCATGATTTGATGAAGTGCAGTGACACATGATTATTTAATCTAAATTTTAAAAACAATGAATATTAAACTTTATAGCATTGCTGCAATATTTTTTGCAACAACCCACACTTTATTCGCTCAACAAGAACAAGACAGCACTTACCGAAATATAGAAGTAGTAAAAATTACCAAAGTTTTACCTAAATCTCAAAACAAACAAAACTTAGAAACTAAACAATCTGATTTACTGAATCACGATGCGGGAAAATTCCTGAATTCTATTCCAGAAATTAACGGAATTAAAAAAGCAGGAAATTATGCTACAGACCCTGTTTTGAGAGGTTTCAAATATGAGCAGTTGAATATTGTTATTGACGGAGCAGCTCATGCCGTAAATGCGTGCCCAAGTAGAATGGATCCTGCAGTTTCTCAAGTGAATATGAACATGGTTCAAGAAGCTGAAATTTACAAAGGTCCTTATCATTTCCGTTATGGAAATTCTTTCGGAGGAACCATTAATTTCGTGACCCTTGCTCCAGAATTTACAGAAAATTTAAAACTAGGCGGTAGAATTTCATCCGGCTACGAAAGCAATGGAAACGTTTTTAGAAATGAATTATTTTCTCAACTTTCACACCAAAAAATTGTTTGGGATTTATTCGGTTCTTATCAAAAAGGAGACCGCTACAAAGATGGAAACGGTGACGAAGTTCGTTCTGCTTTCCTAAGATACAACATGGGAACTAAAGGAAATTTCAAATGGAATGACCAAAATATAACCACATTACAAATCAATACCAATCAAGGAAGAGATGTAGAATTTGCTGCGCTAAACATGGATTTAATCTATGATAAAACATGGATGTTCCAGTTAAAACATTTGGCAGAATTCAACCAAAAATATTTAAAACATTTAGATTTTAATTCTTATTATTCTTTCGTAGACCATTCTATGGGAACTCCTGATAGAAAAATGGTTTCTGACGTACAATCTACCACTTATGGAGCCCGATTAGAATCTAAATTCGTTTTTGGAAAAAACATTTTCTACACTGGTTTAGATTACAAACATGAAGGCGCAGAAAATATCAGAATGATTATGCCTGCAATGATGCCAATGAGAGATGGAACTTCTTGGCATGATTCTTCTATTGAACAAATCGGATGGTTTAATGAATATCAAATGAATTTTAAAAATTCAAAATTAGTAGCTTCTCTTCGTTTAGATTACAATAAAGGTGATGCAAAAGCCCTTTCTAATCTTTTCAAAACACTTTATGGAGATGGAAAAGCAGAAAATTTTAATCACAGTTTGAGTTTAGGTTACAATAAAAATTTGTGCAACCATAATCAGTTAGGAATTTGGCTAGGAAGAGCACAACGAAGTGGAAGCTTAACCGAAAGATATATCAATAGATTTGCTGTAGGAATAGACGCTTATGAATTGGTAGGAAATCCTGAATTAAAACCTGAAACCAACAATCAAATCGACCTTATTTTCACCCATAAAAAAGATAATATTTTCTTCCAAGCAGATGTTTTCTATTCTTATTTAGAAAATTATATTTCTGGAGTGATTGTTCCCATCAAACCGTATTCTATGACGGCACCAGGAACCAGACAAATCCAAAATATAGAAAAAGCATTCAAAACGGGAGTGGAAACCAGATTTAATTGGCAATTTTTACCAAAATTTCGCACAGAATTGGCGGCAGCTTATACCTATGCAGAAGACTTGAGCACTAATAATCCTTTGCCAGAAATCGCTCCGCTAGATTTCCGTTGGAATGTGTTAGCAGATTTTTCGCCAGTAAGTTTGGGACTTCATTACAGATATTCTGCAAAACAAAGCAGAATCAATCCTACTTTTGGTGAATTTACTACTCCAGAATTTTCTGTGTTTGATTTCACCTCAAAATACAATGTTTTCAAAAATGCTACTTTAAGTTTTGATGTTTTAAACATTTTTGACCGTGCTTATGCAGAACATTTAAACAGAACACTTTCTACCAATAAAAAACAAAGAATTTTAGCCGTTGGTAGAAGCTTCAACATTGGTTTTAGCTATAATTTTTAATACTTTTTTATCTTTTGTGTCTAAAACATTTTAGGCACAAAAGTTTTATTTTTTAGTCTAAGAGAGCCTAGCGAATTTCCCTAGGCTTTACTTTTAGAAGGTTGACAAACCTCATCTCTTTTCACACATGAGAATGTCAATAATTTTGCTTAAATTTGTTAATCATCAAAAATAAAAAATCATGGATAAAGCATTTATTTTATCTAAAATTATAGATGAGTATCAAAAAGTTATTGATAACCTAAAAGCTTCGGTGGAACGTTACAAGCATGAATCTGATATTGACGAAGATAACACGTTAGACCCAGAAGATTATGCCAGACAAACAGAAGCCAAAGATATGCAACTTCGTTTTGAAAAAATGCTGAACGAAGCCAAACAAAATCTGAAATTTTTAGAAGATTCTAAATTAGAAACTAAGGAAATTGCAGAAGCTGGTGCTTTATTAGAGACCAATAAGAATTATCTGTTCATCGGGGTTTCTGTTCCTGCATTTAAATTGGGAGACAAGGATGTAATTTCGTTCTCAGAAGATGCTCCTATTTACCAAAACGTAAAAGGCAAAACATTAGGCGAAACCATAGAAATGGGAAGTGATAACTTTGAAATTAAAAATATTTTTTAAATGTCAAAAACTACAGAATTTAGCGCAACACCAGAACTTTTAAAACAGTTATACGAATACAGCATTATAAAAAATTACGAAGCTGGCGATGTTATTTTAGACGAAAACGCAAGAATTCGTTCTATTCCTATCGTTACCAAAGGAAGTATAAAAGTAATGCGAACCGAAGAAGATGGTAGAGAAATTCTACTTTATTATATAAAAGCTGGTGAAAGTTGCGTAATGTCTTTCCTTGGTGGTTTACACGGGGAAACCTCTAAAGTAAAAGCCGAAGTAGAAGAAGATGCGGAAATATTGTTCTTGCCCACAGAAAAAGTTGCGCAACTCATCAAAACGCATCCAGAATGGTTGGATTATATTTTCAAATTATACCATAAACGTTTTGAAGAATTGCTGGAAATGGTAAATGAAGTAACTTTCAAAAAAGTGGATGATAGATTGCTTTCTTTGCTTCAAAAAAAATCAGAACTTACCGATTCTAAAATCATTCACACCACACACGAACAATTGGCCAATGAATTAGGAACAGCCAGAGTAGTGGTTTCCAGACTACTAAAATCGCTGGAAGAAGATGGCAAATTAAAATTAGGAAGAAATAAAATTGAACTTTTATCATAAAAATGCAACTTAAGTTGCATTTTTTTATTTTTACAAAACAGAACTTTGCAAAAATTTGATTAATGGAAATCTTAGGATACTTTTTCGCACTTATCATCGGGCTAATTATGGGAATAATTGGCGGTGGTGGCAGTATTTTAGGTGTTCCAATTTTTGTCTATCTGTTTGATATGAACGCTTTAACCGCAACTACTCTTTCCCTTTTTGTAGTAGGAGTTGCGAGTGCAGTTGGCGCTACAGGAAACGCCAGACAAGGAAATGTAGATTTCAAAACCGCTTTATTATTCGGGATTCCTTCTGTATTTTCTGTGATTTTTGTTCGCAAAATTATTTTACCTCATCTTCCTGATCCTCTTTTCAGCATAGGAACATTTCCTATTGAGAAAAATCTATTCATTTTAGTTCTATTTGCTGCGTTAATGCTCATTTCTTCCATTAAAATGATTGTAGGAAATCAAAAAATAGAAACTACTAATCAAAGTCCGCAATATCCAATGTTGGTTACTCAAGGAATTGCTGTAGGAATGATTACAGGGATGATTGGAGCAGGTGGTGGTTTTCTCATTGTTCCTGCATTGGTTATGTTGCTGAATTTAGAAATGAAAAAAGCCATCGGAACTTCTATGATGATTATTTCTATGAATTCTCTTTTAGGTTTTTTAAGTTCTCAAAAAACAGGAATCAATTGGCAATTTCTATTGATTTTCACTTCAATTGCTGTCATTGGAATGATGATTGGAATTCAGTTGGCAAAAAAAATAGATGGCAAAAAACTGAAACCTATTTTCGGTTGGTTTGTTTTGATGATGGGAATTTATATCATCATCAAAGAAATCTTTTTTCACTAAATCTTTTAAATAGTATTTCTCTATCGAACTATGTGATTTTTGTTACAGAAATCTATTAAAATTTACCCCATTTTTGTACTACAAATTGCGAAGAAAAAAAAGTCATAGATTTTTTGTTGTAACTTCGTAGTGTAGTAACATATAAAAATATTAAAATGAAAATAGAACAAATTTATACCGGTTGTTTAGCTCAAGGAGCTTATTACATTGTTTCTGAAGGAGAAGCAGCCATCATTGATCCATTAAGAGAGGTACAACCTTATCTTGATAGATTAGCAAAAGATAACGTAAAACTCAAATACATTTTTGAGACCCATTTTCATGCAGATTTTGTATCTGGTCATGTAGATTTATCTAAAAAAACAGGTGCTCCTATTATTTATGGCCCAACTGCTGCGCCAGAATTTGAAGCCATCGTAGCAGAAGACAATCAAATTTTTGAAATTGGAAAAATAAAAATCAAAGTTCTTCATACTCCTGGTCATACCATGGAAAGTTCTACTTATTTATTGATAGACGAAAATGGTAAAAACCATGCAATTTTCTCTGGTGATACTTTATTCTTAGGAGATGTAGGAAGACCTGATTTAGCTCAAAAAGCGGCAAATCTTACACAAGAAGAATTAGCAGGTTTGCTTTATGATTCATTGTACCATAAAATTCTTCCTTTAGAAGATGATATTACCGTTTATCCAGCTCATGGTGCTGGTTCTGCATGCGGAAAAAACATGCAAAAAGAAACAGTAGACACTTTAGGAAATCAAAAACAAACCAATTATGCTCTAAAACAAACCTCTAAAGAAAGTTTTATTGCTGCAGTTTTAGATGGTTTAACCGCTCCACCGAAATATTTCGGTATGAATGTAGCGATGAACAAAAAAGGCTATACCAGTTTTGATGAAGTTTTAGCAAAAGGTAAAACCTCACTTTCAGTAGATGAATTTGAAACTGCTGCCGAAGAAACTGGAGCTTTAATTTTAGACACTAGAAATGCTGCAGAGTTTCACAAAGGATTTATTCCTCAATCGATTAATATCGGGTTGAAAGGTGATTTTGCACCTTGGGTTGGTAGCATGATTGTAGACGTACAACAACCTATTCTTTTGGTATGTGATGATTGTACTGAAGAAGAAACCATTACTAGACTTTCTAGAGTGGGATTTGATAATGTTTTAGGATACTTAAAAGGCGGCTTTGAAAGTTGGAAAAATTCAGGAAAAGAAATTGATACCGTTCATAGAATTTCGCCAGAAGAATTTGCAGAAAAATTCAATGAAAACAGCAAGGTTATTGACGTAAGAAAAGAAGGAGAATATGCCGCAGAACACGTAAATGATGCTTATAGCAAACCATTAGCATACATTAATGATTGGGTAGGAAACATCAATCCAGATGAACATTTTTTCTTGCATTGTGCAGGTGGCTACAGAAGTATGATTGCCGCAAGTATTTTACAAGCAAGAGGTTATAGAAACTTCACAGAAGTAGAAGGTGGTTTTAACGGAATTAAAAAAACAGAAAAAGTTCCTACTACAGATTTTGTGTGTCAAAGTAAAACTGCATTGTAATGAATATTTTCGAGAAAACAGACTTCACAGGAGATAAACCTTCTGTGGTAAGCATCAAAAAATCTGAAAAAGTCAACCTTTTTACCGTAGGCTTATCAGAAAAACAAGTGTTAGCAAAGCATATCACAACTATTCCTGCAACTTTAGTTTTACTAAGAGGAAAAGTAGATTTTAACATCTCTGGAGAAACCGTCGTTTTAAGAGATGGAGATGTTTACGAAATCCCCGTAAATGTAGAACACGAAGTAGTAGGAAGAGATATAGAAAATGTATTCTTAATTGTAAAAGAGTTATAAAATTGAATCAATTCGATCAAAATTTTTGGAATTCACGCTGGGAAAATGGCGAAATAGGTTGGGACATAGGCGAAGCTTCTTCACCTATTGCAGAATATTTTTTGCAAGTAGAAGATAAAGAGGTAAAAATATTAATTCCCGGCTGCGGAAATGCTCACGAAGCAGAATTGCTTTTAGAAGAAGGTTTTACAAACATCACGCTTCTAGACATTGCTCAGAAAGCTTGCGATGTGATTTCTCAGAAATTTTCTCATCATGAAGTAGAAGTTATCTGCGAAGATTTTTTCGAACACCAAGGAAAATATGACATCATTGTAGAACAAACATTTTTCTGCGCACTTGATCCAGTTTTAAGAGCAAAATATGTAGAAAAAATGCACGATTTACTTACCGAAAATGGCAAAATCATTGGAGTAATGTTCAATAAAGACTTTGGGAATCCATTCCCTCCATTTGGTGGAAATATTGAGGAATATAAATCTCTTTTCAGTGAAAAATTCGAGATTAAAAAATTAGAAAACTGCTACAACAGTATAAAACCAAGACAAAACACCGAAGTTTTTATTAACTTCACTAAAAAATAAACTCACCATAAAACAAAAAATATGAAAAAAAACATGGGAGCAACAGATAAGTACATCAGACTTTTCGTTGCATTAATTTTAGCCGTTTTGGTTTACCTTAAAGTGATTGAAGGAACTTGGGGAATCGCAGCAACTGCAGTTGCTTTCGTTTTTCTATTAACAGGAGCCATCGGCTTTTGTCCGCTTTATACTTTATTTGGCATTAACACTTGCAAAAAAGAGTAAAAATTAAAATTTTGCCAAAGTTGAGTTTTTAAAAACTTTGGCAAAATTTATCAAAAATTATGGAAAATTTTATTAAAAAATACAAATTAGGACTCATCGGAATCGTATTAGGCGGAATTTTAGGTTACGCTTATTACCATTTTATTGGGTGCAACACAGGAACTTGTGCCATTACGTCTAAACCTATCAACAGTTCGGTTTATGGTATGGTGATGGGTTATCTTATTCTTTCAACTTTCGAAAAAACAAAAGAAAATAAATAAAACATGTTAGGATTTTTAAAAAACTTATTTGGCGGTAAAAGTGTGGACTACGCAGAATTAGTAAAAAATGGAGCTCAAATTATAGACGTAAGAACGCCTGCAGAATTTAATGGTGGTCATGTAAAAGGCGCTAAAAACGTTCCGCTACAATCGCTAAGTCAAAATTTAGGAAAAATCAATAAAAACAAACCTGTAATCACATGTTGTGCAAGTGGCGCAAGAAGTGCTGCTGCAAAAAGCATTTTACAAAACAGTGGATTTACAGAAGTTTATAATGGTGGCGGTTGGATGAGCCTCAAAAACAAATTATCATAAAATGAGAAATTTCTTTAGTGATTGGAATTTGAGAAGAATCGTCTATTTGATTGGCGGAATATGGATTGTAGCACAATCTGTAATGGATAAAATGTGGATTCTCATTCCATTTGGGTTGTATTTTGTTGCCATGTCTGTTTTTAAATTTGGTTGCGCTTCAGGAAATTGTACTGTCACAAATCATAAAAACCTACCATAGTTTCTCTGTCTTTTTTTAGTAAATTTGTTTTAACTTTTTATAAAACAAAGAGATATGTCACAAAAATTTCAAGAAATCATCAGTTCTGAAAAACCAGTGTTAATAGACTTTTTTGCAGTGTGGTGTCAACCATGCAGAGTACAATCTTCTGTATTAGTCACTGTAAAAGAACAAGTAGGAGATAATGCCAGAATTATAAAAATAGATGTAGACCAATATCCTGATATTGCGGCTCAATATAACGTGAGAGGCGTTCCTACCCTTGCTCTTTTCAAAAAAGGTGAAATGCTTTGGAGAGAAAGTGGCGTACATGATGTAAATACCTTGGTGAATCTCATCAATCAACACAAATAATCTCATTTATGAGTAATTTTCCTGTTTATAGCGCTTGCGATTTAATTTCTACTGAAAATTCAGAAAGTGAAATCGTAGTTCATGAATTGCAAGATTTATTGACAGAAAAAAGTTTTATTCCAGAAAAACCTCATCGTCACACTTTTCACCAGATTCTGTACGTAGAAGAAGGCGCTGGAATTCATAAAATAGATTTCGAAGATTATTCTATAGATTCGCCCATCATTTATTTTATTTCTGCGGGACAAGTACATGATTTGAATTTCAAAAAACAAGTGACCAAAGGTTATTTGATTAATTTCAATGCAGAATTTTTTACTTCATTTCTCGCAAAATCTCATTGTATAGATAAATTGCCATTTTTCAGAATTAATGGAAACTTCACTTCTTATCAAATCAAAAAAGACAAAGCTGAAGAACTCAAAGAAATTTTTGACAAAATTAATTTCGAATACAAACAACAAAAAAGAAAATCCGAAGATTTAATCAGAATTTATCTTCTCGAATTGTTTTACTTCATTTTAAACGACGAAGAAAATACAGACGAAAACATAAATATTACCAATCAAAGAATTTTAATTAATAAATTCCAAAAGCTGGTAGAAGAAAACTATACCGCTGAACATTATCCCAAATTTTATGCAGACAAGCTCGCGATTACTGCAAATTACCTCAATTTCGTATGTAGAACTTTTGCAGGCAAAAAGGCTGGAGAAATCATTAGAAATAGGATTATTTTAGAAGCCAAAAGATTGCTTATCAACTCAGAATTAAGCATTTCTCAAATTTCTTTTCAATTAGGCTTTGAAGACAATTCGTATTTTACCAAGTTTTTCAAAACACACGCTAAGATTTCGCCTTCTGAATTCAGACAACATCTTAATAAATAAAAATTACCATTTCTCGAAGATTTTTTACAAGAATTTATTGCAATTCTTAGCATACCTTTGTATTGTAAAATTACACTCAGAACAAACGCAAAACTTTTCATATTTTTTATAAAAAACGCAACTAAAATCATAAAATTTTGTTGCGTTTTTCCTTTATAAACCCTTTCCAGAAAGCGTTTTCTGACTTTGGCACGGAAATAGAATATCTCATAACAGCAACCCTAAGTTTTTCGAGGCAAGACTTTAGAAGCAGCCAAGAAAAACTTATTTAAATAAATATAATATGAGAAAATTTTATTTTTTATTAGCCGCATTCATCGCACTAGGATTTAGTGCACAAGAAGCAGGAAAAGCCGGAGAATTATTAAAAAACGAAGCGAGCAAAACCGAAACTTCTGCAAAAAATGAAGCTTTTGGCAGAAATAATTCTCAAGATAAATCTTCAGTTTTTAGAAACGATAATGGTTTTAGAAATTCTACAGAAAAGTCAAGACCTAATTATAATTGGAACCAAAACTACGCTTATGGTTACGCCGAAGTTTTCTTAAGAATTCCAGAGCAAGGTTACTTTAGCATAGAAATTGGCGACCAAAAAATTTCTAACGCGTCAGGTAAATTTAGATTTTTTGACTTGATGCCAGGAAACAACGTTATTTCTATCTATGAAAGAAATTTCCTAGTGTACAGAACTAGAATCAACATTAAAAACAACACCAGATTGGTTTTAGACTATTTTACACATCAAGGTTTATATCTTTTAGGAACTTACAACCTAAGAAACAACTACGGAAATGTATGGAATGACACTTGGAACAGTCCTTACGGTAATGGAAACGGAAACTCTTGGGATCCTTATGATGATTATCAAAACGATTACGGATACGGAGATACTTACGGAAATGTAATGAGTGACAGAGAATTCTCTTCTTTCTTACAAATGCTGAAAAAACAAAGTTTTGATGACAGAAGATTAGATTTCTTAAAAAGCCAACTCAATAGAACTGATTTTAACACAAGACAAATCAAAGCGGTGATGAAAGAGTTTAGTTTTGATAAAAACAGATTAGAATTTGCAAAGATGGCTTATAGAAATTGTGTAGACAAAAGAAATTATTTCGAATTATACGACACCTTTGACTTCGAAAGTTACGCCAGAGAATTGAACAAATTTGTTCAAAACCAAAGATAACCCAATCATTCATTCATATATACAAAAAGTCGGTTTCAGAAATTCTGAAGCCGACTTTCTTTATATGGAAACACTTCATTTAGTTCGGTTTAATTACCATCAAACCTCGCATTTCATTCTCTTGATACCCAATTGCTTTATCATTAGGATAGAGTGATTTTATTTTCGCTAAGGTTTCAGGTTTTATATCTTTTTCGGAGCCATGACATTGTAAACACATATTATTAGTGGTAATTGGCGCATAAAAAACTCCGTTTTCCATCGTTGCTTTTAGTTCTTCTTTTTTGGCCAATTGTGCTTTGAACTGTTCTATAATTTTCAATTCAGCAGCATTTGCTGCGTTATCAGGATTTCTATTTTTATCAGAAACTCTTTTTATCATCACATTATGCTGGTCTTCCAACTGTTTGGTAAGCGGAATGGCGTTTACATTACAAAATTCTAAAGCATTTTCAGCTCCTTTTTCAGAAATTTTCTGCGTAAGATTGGTCACCAAATTCTTTTTGGTTTCTTCGGCGATTTTTTTAAAATCAGCCTTCGTTAATTGTTTTTGCGGAATAATTTCCTTGGGCAAAACACCTTTATTTCCCGTTTCTTTGGAACATTGAACCAAAAATATTCCTGAAACTGCGAGCGTTAAGTAAATTCTTGTTTTCATAATTGTTTTTTCAAATTTGTGAATTTAATGCTTGACTGAGCGTAACTTTTGTTACTTTTACCCAAAGTTAATGAATTATGAAATCGCAATGAATAAAAAAACACCAATATTCATTGATAATTAACTTCATTAAGTTCGAGCAAGCTTTTGAGCCAGCGATTGCATATGACCTTTGAAAAAAATAAATATTTTCATATGAAAAATCTTTTTACAATTATTTTGTTATCAAGTTTCGGCATCTTTTTCTCACAAGAAAAAGACATTTTGAAAGTTTTGCATACACAACAAACCGCTTGGAATAATGGCGATATCGAAAATTTTATTAAAGGATATTGGAAAGATGATTCACTTCTTTTTATCGGTTCAAAAGGACCAACTTACGGTTGGCAAAAAACACTAGACAATTACAAAAAAACTTATCCCAACAAAGAAATGATGGGCATTCTAGAATTTTCTGACATTCAAGTGAAAATGCTAGGTAAAAAACATGCTTATGTTTTCGGAAAGTGGAAACTTATCCGTGCTAATGACACTCCTAATGGAATTTACACCTTGGTTTTCCAGAAATTTAATGACGGCTGGAAAATTATTTCAGACCATACAAACTAGCTATAGAATGGTAGAGTTGTAGAGAAAAATTTATCTGTAATATTCTAAAACTCTCCTATTTTAAAGTCATCTGCATCATTTAAAAAAGGAAACTCTTTTCTGAAAGCTTCTAATTTATGCAAATCTAATTCTGCAAAGATTAAATCTCCATTTTTAGTAGAAACATCTGTTCCATCTGCAAAAAAACAATGGCTACTCTCTTGATATTTTAAGTTATTTCCGTCTTCGCCAGTTCTATTTAGGGCAAAAACATAGGCTTGATTTTCGATTGCTCTTGCTCTATTTAATGTTTCCCACGCCAGAACTCTGGTTTCTGGCCAATTTGCGACATTTAGAATGACATCATAATCTTTTCTGTTTCTCGCAAAAACTGGAAATCTTGCATCAAAACAAACTTGTAATAAAAACCTGAATCCTAAGTATTCCACCACTACTCTTTCTGTTCCAGCAGTGTACACTTTATCTTCACCTGTGTAAGAAAAGAGATGTCTTTTATCGTATTGATGGTAAGTTCCGTCTGGTTTTACAAAATAAAATCGGTTATAGAACTTGTCATTATCCTTCACAGAAACGCTTCCTCCAATTGCAGCATTTTTAGTTTTGGCAAAATTCTTCATCCAAGACAATGCTTGTTCTTCTTCATCTGCAACTTCCTGAGCTTTCATGTAGAAACCAGTGGTAAACATCTCTGGAAGCAAAAACAAATCTGCTTCTAAATCTTTAAATTTTTCTTCTATCAAAAGAAAATTTTCATATTTTTCTTTCCAAATAATATTTTGACTTAAACCGATGATTTTCATAATGCTTAGGTTTCAGAATTTTTAAAATGTTTTACAAAATTACCACAAAAGTCTCTTCGTTAGGCAACATTACTATAAATTTGTCGTTAGAAAAACAGAAATTCAAATAAAACTTAAAAATAAATATTCTTATGAAAAAATTAGTATTAGCATGCACAATGTTGTTCGCAGGACAATTAGCATTTGCACAAGCATGGCAAGGTAAAGGCGACCAAAAATTACAAGTTGGTTTTAACGGTTACGGAAACGGAACTGGTGTTACAGCAACGTATGACTACGGACTTTCTAACGTAGTTTCTTTAGGTGCAGGAGCAAATTTCTATTTTGATGGATACAGAGACAATAATGAAGACAATAACGTTTTCGTTTTTGGTAGAGTAAATTTCCACCTTCAAGACGCTCTTAATATGCCGAGTAAATGGGATTTATATCCTGGTTTAGATGTAGGTTTATTAGGAAACACATTCGGATTAGGTGCACACTTAGGTGTAAGATATTTCTTCAACAATAATGTAGGTGCATTTATAGAAGCTGGTAACAATGGTAGCATAGGTTTATCATTTAACTTCTAATAAAAAATTCAACAATATTTAATGGAAAAGACGCTTTTTGGCGTCTTTTTTTATTTGGTACAGTTTTAGTGAGAGAGAATTATTACATTTGCATAACTTTAAAAAAATTAAAATTTAATGGAATTAGCAACGCAGATATTTCAGTTTATATTAAGTATTTCAATTCTCGTTATTCTACACGAATTAGGGCATTTTTTACCTGCAAAATGGTTTAAATGTAGAGTAGATAAATTCTACTTATTCTTTGATCCATGGTTTTCTTTGGCAAAGAAAAAAATTGGCGAAACCGAATACGGAATTGGCTGGTTACCCTTTGGTGGTTATGTAAAAATCGCAGGAATGGTAGACGAAAGTATGGATACTGAACAACTGAAACAACCTGCTCAACCTTGGGAATTCAGAAGCAAACCAGCTTGGCAAAGACTTATCATTATGTTAGGTGGTATTTTCGTGAATCTTATTTTAGCTTGGGCTATTTACACAGGATTGAATTTATCTGTTGGCGAAAAATACCATGATTTAGCAAAATTTGAGAATGGAATTGCGGTTTCTGAAGAAGGGGCAAAAATGGGATTGATGAACGGCGACAAAATCTTAAAAATAGATGGAAAACCTGCCGTAAGAATGGAAAATTCTATGATTAATATGCTTCTTGCCAATGAAATCACAGTACTTAGAAACGGTAAAGAAGTTTCTTTCGCACCAAAAGAAGACGGAATTGCCCATATTTTAGGTTCAAAAACGGCTAAACTTTATATACAAAACAGATTTGCGCCAGTAGTAGATTCTTTAGCAGAAGGCCCTGCAAAGAAAGCTGGGTTTCAAAAAGGAGATAAAATTATAGCACTTAACGGTAAAACGATTAGATTTTTTGATGAATTTACGGACGGATTAGCTGGAAAGAAAAACCAACCAATTACTGTAGATGTTTTTAGAAATAATGAATTAAAAAGATTTACTTTCAATACAAACAAAGAAGGAAAAATAGGCTTCAGACCAGATTTTAAAGAAGCTGAAGCTGCTTTCAACAACACAGTAACCAATCAAGAATACAGCTTTTTACCAGCAATTGGCAGAGGTTTTGAGAGAACTGTAGAATCTCTTACGATGCAGATTAAGCAGTTTAAATTAATGTTCAACAAAAAAATCAAAGGCTACAAAAATGTAGGAGGCCCGATTGCAATTGTGAAAATGATGCCGAAAGAAATCGATTGGGTTGCTTTTTGGAGTTTTACGGCTATGTTTTCTGCTTGGTTAGCATTTTTAAACATACTTCCAATTCCAGGATTAGACGGTGGTCACGCCTTATTTACGACTTGGGAACTCATCACAGGCAAACCAGTTCCTCAAAAAGTTTTAGAAAATGCACAAATGATTGGAGTAATCTTTTTAATGGGATTAATGCTATTAATCTTTGGATCAGATATTTACAAATTTATCATTTCACCATTTTTAAAATAATGTAAATTTTTTCAAAAAATATTTTGCGCAAATAGAAAAAACGTATTATATTTGCACCACTCAAAACAACAAGAGTAGCCTTTTTAGCTCAGTCGGTTAGAGCATCTGACTGTTAATCAGAGGGTCGCTGGTTCGAGCCCAGCAAAAGGCGCCAAAACCATCACAGTAATGTGGTGGTTTTTTGTTTTTATTTCATTCTCAATATTTTATAAAAGTTATTCCACTAGAATTTCTCAAGTCAGTGGTCTTTTTGGTTAAAAAAGGCATACTTTTCGGCAAACTCTATATAATTTTTAAAAATCATATTCCTTTCTAGAATTTGAGAAAATTAAAATGAGACATATCAAATATCATCTCCCGAACTTATTTTGAAATTTAAAAAACTCCAAAAAATCTCATACCTTTGTATTTATGAAACAATTCTCATCAAAACGCAGTATTCAGATTTTAGGACACGTTCTTCAACAATATGGAATAGACAAAATGGTAATTTCGCCAGGAAGCAGAAATGCTCCACTTGCTATTCATTTTTCAGAGCTAGATTCTTTTGAATGTTTCAGCATCATAGATGAAAGAAGCGCTGCTTTTGTAGCGATGGGAATGGCAAAATCGCTTAAACAACCAGTAGCAATTTCTTGTACCTCTGGTTCTGCAGCTACCAATTATTATCCAGCTGTGGTAGAAGCGTTTTATCAGAACGTTCCACTTTTGGTACTTACCGCAGACAGACCTACAGATTTTGTAGATTTATTTGATGGACAAACCATTCGTCAAAAAAATTTGTTTCAACAGCATTCTTATGGAGATTTTCAGCTTTTGGAAGACGACAAAGAAAATGCAGAAGAAGAGAACTTAAAAATCGTAAAAACAGCGATAGAATTGTGTTTTGAGAAACAAGGTCCGGTTCATATCAATATTCCGCTTACAGAACCTTTATACCAATACGCTACAGAATTGCCAGTTTTTCCTAGCATTGAAAAAACCATTCAGAAAAGAGATTTCGAGATTTCTTCTACTCTAGTTTCTGAATTTAATGTGGCTAAAAGAATTTTGATTTTAGCAGGAACGCTTGACAAAAATCCTGAACTCCAAAGTTTATTGTCGCAATTCGTGAAAAATCATTCGGTGGTTGTGCTTACAGAAGCGAATTCTAACCTCTATCACGACAAGTTTTTCAATCATATTGACCGATATGTTTTTAATTTCAACGAAGAAGATTTCAGAAGCTACGCTCCAGATTTACTCATTACGATTGGGCAAAATGTGGTTTCTAAAAAAGTGAAAGAATTTTTGAGAAAAGCAAAACCTCAAAATCACTGGCATATTGATGAATTTTGGCAACCCAACACTTATTTTGCTTTGACTCAAGAAATCAAAACAAAACCAGAGATTTTCTTCAGTCAGTTGTTGAAATTTGCCAAATTAGAACCATCAGCTTATTTTAATCTTTGGGATGTTCTTCGTGATAAAAAAGATGCAAAACACGATGAATATTGCAAGACAATAGATTTCTCAGATTTTAAAATTTTCCAAATTTTAGAACAAAAAATTCCGAACAATTATAACATTCATATTTCTAATTCTTCGGCGATTCGCTATGCAGAATTGTTCCCGTATTCACAAAATCACAACATTTATTGCAACCGTGGAACCAGCGGTATAGACGGCTCTACTTCTACTGCCATGGGTTTTGCGATGATGAACGAAAATCCTACAATTTTGATTTCTGGCGAACTTGGATTTTTCTATGATATTAATGGACTTTGGAACAATTACATTCCGCCGTACACTAGAATTATCGTGATGAATAACGGTGAAGGAAATATTTTTAGAATTATTCCGGGACCTACCACTTCTAACGCAATAGACGAATTTATCGCAACCAAACATCAGAAAAACTGCGAAAATCTAGCCAAACATTTCGGTTTTGGATATTTTAAAGTGGATGACGAAGATACGCTGCTAAGAGTTCTAGACAATTTCTTTAAGCCAGAAGCTAAGCCAAAAATTTTAGAAATCAACACAGCCGATATTCAAAACGCAGAAGTTTTGAAAGAATATTTTAAGTTTTTGAAGTAGATATTTTTCAAAAATTTTTCTCGCTGATTTTGCTGATTAAGCAGATTCTTGTGTAAGGTTTGAAAATAGACTCAAGATTTATCATCTTTTAATCTTATTTTTTAATAACAACAAAAAAAAGTTTAAAAACATTACGTTTACCGATAAATTGGAGCAATCTATCCGGAACACTATTTTTAACTTTTAATCTTACTCACATAAAAATTTACCGTAAAAGGTTCCGTAGGAACCGAATATGTGTAGTAATGTTTCGTCATAAAAAAGGCGTTCCGTAGGAACGCTATCTAAAATTGTTTTTTTAATTATACTATTCTCTAAAATTTTGTGAATAGCCTATAATAACAAAAATTCCATAAAAAACAAATCCAATTCCAAGAATAATACTAACAATAGCTCTATAAAAAATACTTTTATTTAATCCATAATTAAAATATTTGGAATGATCATTTTTCAATTCTAGCTCTAATTCTTTTAATCTTCTTTTTGAATATTTAGTATTCTTTATAGAGTACACAATAATACTTAAACCAAAAAATAAACAAAAAATTCACCAAATCAGAGAATTATCTTTCATAAACAAATCAAATGCATTCATAAACTAAACACCCAAATAATCAGAACTTTCTGGTAAATTTACAATTCTCTCGATAGGATAAATAAACATATCATCGAAATCATTCATGGCATTAATCAACTGAAAATGAGAGAATTCCTTAATATTTTGAAGTGTAATTTCGGTTTCTTTTATTTTCTTTTCGTGAAGCAAATTTTGACGCATCACACCGTTTAACAGATAAGTTGTCGGCGTAAACCATTCTTTGCCTTTCAAAAAAAGAATATTGGTATAAGAAGTATCCGTAATGTGATTGTTTTTCACTACAATGATTTCTTCTGTTTTGGCTTTGGTTTTCATGCGTTCAAATTCCTTTCTATCTTCAAATTTGAAAGAATAATCGTAAGAATTATTTTCCACCAACTGAAAATTTTCTATTTCGGGAATCGCATAAGGAATGAGTTGCGTAGTGAATTTTTTATCTAAATCATAAACGATGCGCAGTTTGTACAAACCATCTTCATCATGTTCTAAATTTTTAAAAATTTTGGCCAAATCTATAGAACCTTCTTTGCCAAAATGTGCAAAAGTTTGGTTCACTCGTTTTTGATGTAAGTCTAGCAAAAAGGCTTTTTGGTCTTCTATTTTAATGCTTTCAATGAATCGGGACATAAATTTTATTTTTCATTTCTTGGTATTCATCTGCTAATTTACTCAAATGTGTAATTCCACCGCCACTTCGGAATGTTAAATTTTCTCCATTTTGTTGAATAAACCGAATCATCACACAAGAATCTAAATTCTCCCCATCAAAATAACCACAAACTCCTGTGTAAAACCCTCTTTCATAAGTTTCTGCTTCTAAGATAATTTCTAAGGTTTTGGGTTTTGGAGCGCCCAAAATACTTCCTGCAGGAAGTAAGGTTTTCATCAAACTTCCTATTTTATTTTGAAATTCTGGCTTTACTTTTCCCGAAATTTCAGAACTCATTGCATAGAGATTTTTGTTTCGAGTTTTTAAGAAATCTATCCTCTGGAATTCATCTAATTTCACCCAATCTGCAACCATACTCAAGTCGTTTCTAAGCAAATCTACTACGGTGTAATGTTCTGCTTTTTCTTTCACCGAATTTTTTAGTTCATCTATCGCATTTGGAACAGACGCTTCGATAGTTCCTTTCATAGGATGCGTAAAAATCTCTTGATTTTTAATTTCCACAAAAGTTTCTGGAGAAAAAAAAGTAAAATTCTCTGGAAGTAAAACTTTATACTTTGCATCAGATTGATAGAAAATTTCTTCTAAAGAAAGATTAGTCTCAATAGGAGTTTCGCAAGTGTAATTGATCAAATAAGAATCTCCCAATTTCAAATGATTTTGCACGATTTCAAAACCTTTTTGGTAATCTTCTTTGGATTGAGGAAAAGATTTCCACGAGACTTCTTTCGTTTCATAAGTTGATTTTTGAACATTTTTAAAATTAGGGAAATCCACTAAAATCTCTTGTCTTTCTAAATCTTCTTGACTAAAAATAAGCACATTTTCCATTAAAAAATCAATCACAAAAAAGAAAGGAACTTTCTGCAGAGAAAGCTCGTCCATTTCTAAAAATTTCTGTTCGTTGATTTTTAACATCGCGCAAATTTACAAATTAGAACTTGAGATTTCAGAATTTTTAAAATTTAAACGGTTTCTCGTTTTACGATTTTACGATTGCTCTACTTTACATCAAAAAACATTACTTTTGCAGCATGAATCAAGAAAATTTACCAAAGGCAAAAATTACTTTAGACGAGGTGATTAATCAGTCTTTTAAATATTGGAAAGCTACGCTTTCGTTTCAGTTTGTGGTGACCGTTTTATATTTTGGGATAATTTTTATTTCAGTATTTCAGTTGGTGCAGTATTATTTCGGAGATCAATTACACATTTTCACGCCAGAACTTTTACAAGATCCCATAAAATTTAATTTAAAAATAAGAGAACTTCTCGCTACGGAAAACGGAAGTTATTTCCAGATTGTTATCTCATTATTAAAAGCATCACTTTTTCCTTTATTCATTGGTCTTTTCAGAGTTTATACTTTAATTGATGAAGGCAAAAAACCTAGCATATCAGAAGTTTTAGATGGTTATAAAGGAAGTAATTTCTTTAAAATTTGGGGTTATGCAATTTTCTGGAATGTAATTTTCAGTTTCGGGATGTCATTCTTTTTCATTCCAGGTGTTTTATGGGTGTTTCTTACTGTTTTTGTAGGTCCGTTATTGTATTTCACGCCAATGAGAATGTTAGAAGCCATCAATATCAGCGCAAAAGTAGCTTGGGCAAATTGGAAAATTGTTTTACCATGTGCTATCATCGCATTTTTATTCAGTTATAGCGGATTTATCTTATTTTTCGTAGGATTTTTATTCACATATCCTTTTTGGAATGCTATTATTTATACGCTGTTCAAAAAATTCTTCAGCATTAAATTTGTATAAAATGTAACGAAACTTTGAGAAAAATAACTAATTTTGGTAGAACTCAATTGAAAAAATTATGGAAAATTTTACCGAAGTAAACCAACCTATTACACCCAAAAAGGAAATAGGAAGTATTCTTTCTCATGCATTCGAAAATTTTACGGGAACTTTTTTATATGCATTAGTCTTTGTAGTCATTTACCTTTTAGCGTATTTCATCTTTAATGGTCTGTTGTCTTTCTTGATTCCAGGCGGTGGAGATTATCAAAATGAAGTCATGAGAGTCATGAATGATTTCATAGAAGACAAAAAGTATGACCTTAATGCTATTACAGAATTACAAAACAGTTTAGAAGCGGCCAGAACTACTGCTGTAATGATTTCTGAAGTGATTTCTAAAAGTATTACTTCGGCGTTATTGGCTCCATTAGTAGTAGGAATTATTTACATTTCTTATCAGTTCAGCGCTAAAAAAGAGGTAGAATTTGGTGATTTATTCATTGGTTTTAGACAAAACACCGTACAAATCATTATTTATGGATTCATTACTACAGCGCTTATTCAAGCTGGTTTAGAAATCAATATGCTGATTGGCATTTACCTTTCTTTCGCATTCTTCATAGGATTACCGATTGTATTTTTTGAAAATACCTCAGCAATAGAAGGCATTAGAAAATCATTTTCTCTGGTTCATGCTAATTTTATCACGGTATTAGTATTGTGGCTTTTAGCAGGAATTATTGCTTGTGCAGGATTTTTATTTTGCTTAGTTGGAGTTCTATTTACCTTTCCGTTTTTCTTTACTGCAAGATATTCTATCTATTCGGCGATTTGCGGAGCACCTTACGAAGTAAAATCTTAAAATTTTATAAACAATTTACAGAAAGCAACAGATTTTACTGTTGCTTTTTTTATTAAATTCGCATTAAAACAAAACAAATGCACCCAGACCAAATCAGCAATAACAAAATCCGTCAAGTTTTCATGTTGGCGGTCATTATCATTCTTTCAGCGATAATATTATACAATCTCAGTGATTTTTTGCCTTCCTTATTGGGAGCCATCACGTTATATATTATTTCTAGAAGTTGGAATTTTAAACTCGTCGAAGAAAAAGGCTGGAAACCTTGGGTTGCAGCATTGGTCATTATCTTAATTTGTCTAGTTATTATTGTGATTCCCACGTATTTCACCATTGAAGTTTTAGTGAATAAAATAAGTGATGCAAAAGCTTATACAGAAAGTATTACTCAATTTTTTGAAAAAATAGAAACTTATATTCGTGCCAAAACAGGGTTTGAAATTTTAAGTGGCGGAAATCTAGAAAAAATCACAGGATTTGCTACGCAAGCTTCCACTGCTATTCTGAATACTACAGTGAATATGATTAGTGTAATTGTGGGTATGTTTTTTATCTTGTACTTTATGCTTACCAAAGGAAGATTATTCGAAAGAATTCTTACTTCAATTTCTCCGCTAAAGAAAGCGAATGACCAGAAAATTGGCGAAAAATTCACAAGAATGGTAATTGCCAATGCGGTAGGAATTCCAGTTGTAGCACTTGTTCAGGCATTAGTTTCCTTAATTAGTTATTTTATTTTTGGTGCACCAAGTCCTTTATTATTATTTATCCTTACTTTTATTGGCAGTATGATTCCGATTGTGGGAGCTGCTATTATTTATGTACCTGTTGGTTTATTTATGCTTGCAAGTGGCGACACTTTTGGTGGACTCGGCATTCTAGCTTATGGATTTTTAGTAGTGGGATTGGTAGATAATGTTTTCAGATTTACTTTTTTAAAAAAATTAGAAAACATCCATCCATTAAATACCGTTTTTGGAATTATTTTAGGACTAAAGATTTTCGGCTTTTTTGGTTTAATATTTGGGCCGATTTTAGTTTCTATAACTATTTTGCTGATGCAAATTTATGGAGACGAATTTTCTGAAGAAACAGAAGATTCTCCGAATGACATTGTTCTTCCCGAAAGCGAAACGCCACTTCAACCAAAAATTGACATTGATATTTAAAAAAATGCAAGGAATTAACCCCGAAATACTAAAAGAAATCTGCGAGGCAAAAATGCCTTTCGGAAAACATGCTGGAATCGTTTTAGCAGATTTGCCCATTTCTTATTTAGAATGGTTTCACCGACAAGGAATGCCAAAAGGAAAACTCGGCATGCAACTTTCCACCATTTATGAAATAAAAATTAATGGTTTAATGGATTTACTTACTCCAATTCGTGGCGAAGTGAATTATGAAAAACCGAAGAAAAGGGTTTATAAGTTTTAGGATATGAAATTATTATTTTTTTTAAGCAGTACTTTTTTAAGAAAAGAGATTGCATACCTTTTTATATTTCTTTCTATTGTATTTGGAATTTTATACTTAATTAAATTCATTTATAATTCATTCAGAACCATTAAACATAGTAACAATGTTGATTATCTTCTAAAAAATGGTAAAAAAATTGAAATTGATTTAACAACATCTGTTATAAGCATTACAGAGGATAAAAGAATCACAGAATTTAATGAATCAGCAACTTTTGATAAATTTGTTGAAAATGGTTTTGTTGATATTAAAGAAAAAAGGCAAGAAACGGATTACATTTCTTTTGTTAAATTAGTCTATACAGTTGATGGGGAAAATTATCTACATGAAATAAAATTACCAATGAGTATGAAAAGTGTGGAAATACTTTTCGATTTTCATAAAATAACCACACTAATTTATGATCCTAAAAACCCTGAAAATTGTATTATAGATTTGGGATTTATAGCCTAGCCTTTCAACGCAGCAATCTCATCTCTCAATTTAGCTGCAGTAATAAAATCTAGATTTTTCGCAGCCGCTTCCATCGCTTTTTGTTTTTCGGCGATGAGTTTTTCTACATCTACGCTTCCATAAGTTTCTCGTTCTTCCGCAACTTGACGAATGATTTCTTTCTGCGTGTATTGAGAATCTGGGAAATCTTTACTTCTTCCCACTAAATTTTCAGAAATTTTCTTGTTCAGCGGAGTCGGAACTTTATTGTGTTCTAAATTGTATTGTGTTTGTTTTTCGCGGCGATAATTGGTTTCATCAATCGCTTTTTGCATAGAATTGGTAATTTTATCGGCGTACATAATTGCTTTTCCGTTCACGTTTCTCGCAGCTCTACCAATGGTCTGAACCAAAGAACGACGAGAACGCAACATCCCTTCTTTATCCGCATCCAGAATTGCTACCAGCGAAACTTCTGGTAAATCTAAACCTTCCCTCAAAAGATTTACACCCACCAAAACATCAAATAATCCCGTTCTCAAATCCTGCATAATTTGGATACGCTCTAAAGTTTCTACATCTGAGTGAATATAGCGTGTTCTAATCCCAAATCTGGTAAAATATTTGGTCAATTCTTCTGCCATTTTTTTGGTTAAAGTCGTCACCAAAACACGTTCGTCTTCTTCTACCCTTTTTTGAATTTCTTCAATTAAATCATCTATTTGATTCATGGTAGGTCTTATTTCAATAATTGGGTCAAGAAGTCCAGTTGGTCTTATAATTTGTTCAGTGTAAATTCCGCCAGATTTTCCCAATTCATAATCAGCAGGAGTCGCCGAAACGTAAATCACTTGATTCTGCATTTCTTCAAACTCTGGAAATTTAAGCGGTCTGTTATCCATCGCAGCAGGAAGTCTGAAACCATATTCCACCAAAGCTTCTTTTCTACTTCTATCACCACCATACATTGCATGAACTTGCGGAATGGTTACGTGAGATTCATCAATGACCATCAAATAATCTTTTGGAAAATAATCGAGTAAACAGAAAGGTCTAGAACCAGGCATTCTTCCGTCCATGTAACGAGAATAATTCTCAATTCCAGAGCAATAACCGAGTTCTTTTATCATTTCCAAATCCAATTCGGTGCGTTCTTGTAAACGCTTGGCTTCAATTGGTTTTTCAATAGAATTAAAAAAGTCAACTTGTTTTACCATATCGTCCTGAATCTCTCGAATTGCAGAATTTAAAGTTTCTTTAGAGGTCACAAATAAATTGGCAGGATAAATATTAATTCGGTCAAAACTAGAAGTTACGTTTCCTGAAATGACATCAAAACTTTGAATTTTTTCGATTTCATCTCCGAAAAATTGCACTCTAATTCCGTTATCAGCATAAGCTGGATAAACATCTATTACATCTCCTTTTACTCGAAATGTACCTCTCGCAAATTCGTTTACACTCCTAGAATACAATGCATTTACCAACTTATGAAGAAACGCCGTTCTAGAAATTTTAGAATTAACTTCTAGCTCAATCAAAGATTTATTAAACTCTGTAGGATTTCCGATACCGTAAATACATGAAACTGAAGCAACGATTAAAACGTCTCTTCTTCCAGAAAGTAAACTTGCCGTAGCGGAAAGTCTCAGTTTTTCTACTTCTTCATTGATAGACAAATCTTTTTCAATATAAGTTCCAGACGAAGCAATGTAAGCTTCTGGCTGATAATAATCGTAGTAAGAAACGAAATATTCTACCGCATTATCTGGAAAAAACTCTTTGAATTCCATAAAAAGTTGAGCCGCCAAAGTTTTATTATGCGCTAAAACTAAAGTCGGTTTTTGAACTTTTTCTACCACATTTGCAATGGTAAAAGTCTTACCAGAACCAGTAACACCTAGCAAAGTCTGATATTTCTCTCCGTTTTGTAAACCTTCGGAGAGTTTTTCTATAGCTGTAGGTTGATCACCAGTTGGCGCAAATTCTGAATGGAGTTTGAAATTCATATTTTAGAATAAAGAACAAAGATAAAAGAATAAAGACAAAAAAAAGAGCAGAAATTTCTGCTCTTTAATGATTTAATTAAAATTCATGGTTATTGGCATTTTAAATTGAGATGCGACTGGCTTTCCATTTAGCGTACCTGGCTTCCACTCGACTCCTTTTAAGGTTTTTTCTAGAGCATCTTTAGCTGCTATTTTGAAATTTTCATCATCAAATTGATAATTAGCATTATAACTTTTCCCATCTTCAGAAACAATTATAATAAGAACACCTTTTAATGTTCCTTTAGAATTTTTCATTTTACTCACATCAAAATTTTCAGCTAATTTATTTCTTAATGCTGCAAGTCCTCCAGGAAATTCTGGTTCTGTTTGAGAAGAAATTTCTTTTACAGGAGGTGTAGGTGGAATCATTTCTGTATTTTCTTCCTTAACTTTTTCTACCTTTTGCTTTTTAGGCTTAATGGTATCTTTTTTAATTGAGATCATTTCATTTTTAAATGCGCTTTTTTCAATATTTGAAACTTGAGTTTCTGAAAATTGCGCCTCTCCTTTTTTAACAATTTTTTGAAGAGAATTGTTTACTGTATTTTCAATTTTTGCAGGCACTTTTTCAACAAAAGCAAAAAATAATAATGCAGATATTGGTAAAGTCAAGTAAGACTTCAGTTTGGCTATTTTAGTTAATTTATTGGTCATCATAACGATTCTTTTTTTAGTGTTGTGTAAATTAAATGGATGTGTAAATAATATTTTCTCCGAAATAAGTTCGTCTAGTATAAGTTTTTGGTAACTAATTATATCTTTATTTTGGCTTAAAACCGCTTCATCTGCAAGAAATTCATGATTGGTAACAATTGCTTTTCTATAAAAAAAGAATGCAGGATTGAACCAAAATACGCAAAGCATAATTTCTATAAAAATTACATCAATGCTTTGTTTTTGATTCACATGAGCTTTCTCGTGAAGAATAATTTTATAATCTATTTTCCCTTCTAAAAAATCACTTTTATTAAGAAAAATAGCGTTCCAAAAACTGTAAGGTGTAAATTTATTTTGTTTTAAAATGAATTGATAATGGTCTTGTTTTATTTTTTCTGAAAATTTAATTTCTTTTATTAGTTTAAAAATTCCCCAAGAAAATTTTAGAAACAGAATTGAAAATCCCAAAATGTAAATTGCCCAAAGAAGATTTTCTTTAGTAAAAATGGATGATTCTACCAATTTGGTTTCTGGTAAACTCATGAGTTCAGAATTATTTTGATTAATCCTTTCTACCACTTCAATACTTCCGTAAGGAATTGATAGTAAAGGCACTAACACAGAAAATAAAGCACTACTTAAAAGATAAAACCTTTTAAAACGATGGTTCTTTTCTTTTTCTAAAAAAACAAAATACAGTAAAATGAAAATTGCAGAAAGTGCAATCATTTTATAAATATACGTTTCCATTAGTCTTTCTTTTTCTGAATTTCTGCTTCTATAATTTTCTTTATTTCAATCAGTTCTTTTTCGCTTAATTTAGAATTAGCTGTAAAGAACGACGCAAATTGCGTTACAGAATTATTGAAAAATTTACCAATCATACCTTGCATTTCTTTGGCAAAATAATTTCCTTTTTCTACCAAAGGAAAATACTCTCTAGAGTTGCCAAAAGTTTTATAATCTATCAAATTTTTATTTTGCATCCTTTTGAGCAAAGTTGCAATGGTAGTTGTCGCAGGTTTTGGTTCTGGGAAAGCTTCTATAATATCTTTCATAAAAGCTTTTTCTTTGTCCCAAAGTATTTCCATTAATTCTTTTTCGGCTTCGGTTAGCTTATTCATTTCTACAAAAATAAAATTTACTCTACAAATGTAGAATAATTTTTCAAACACACAAACTTTTCACAAAAAAAATCGCTAAAAATTTTAGCGATTCTGTATAATCAAATTATTTTTTAGTCAAAAGCTCTATCTAAAATTCTGAAAATCTTGAATATAAAGTCCTTTTGCAGCATTTGTAGGATTGAATTTTTGCAGATTTTTATTTTCAAAACTGTTGGTAGAAGTATTACCCATTCTGAATGACTGACCTGTAATGAGCTCTAAAGCCTTTTTCAAAAATGGGTCTCTTACATCGCCAAAAGCAGTTAAATTATTGAAAATAGAATAAGGATTTACTTCATAATTCGGAGCGATAAATTCTGGATTCACCTCTTTGTCTTTGTTGTAATAAGAAAAAGTAATCGGTTGTAGTTGCCAGTTGTGCTTCGTATTTCTGTTCGCATAAGAAGTATAATCTTGAGCTGGAGAATCGTATAAAGTGATAGAACCTACAAATTTCCCTACTGTATCATAACCAATCGTTACCACATTTACATATTTTTTAAGACACTGAACCGTAAGTTCACTTGCTGAAGCAGTTTGGAAATTTACCAATACATAAACTTTATTCAGATTAAGACTATTAATGGTTTGTGTTCCAGATTTTTAGGGTCTGTTATTCACTAAACTGTAAGTATTCATTTGATTGCTCAAATAATCAAAGCCGTCTTCACTATTATGTTTATTATTAAAATCTAAAAAAACATACGGACTTCCGCTATAATTGCCGTTAATCATTCCTGCCAAAGCAACTGCTGTTTCCAGAGAACCACCTCCATTATATCTTAAATCTAAAACCAATTCATTGATTCCATCTGCTTTCATTTGAGCAAAAGCAGCATTCAATTCATCATTATAATCTGCTTTGAAAGCATTAAATACCAAATATCCAATATTTTTAGTTCCGTACACTTTTTTCTCATAATAAGCGATTGGATTTTCGTCTATATCTGCTTGAGTAATCGAAATAGAAGAAGTTTTATCTGTGGTAATAAGTCCTGCACTCGTTAATTGTACCGTTGCAGCCAATGTAATAGTAACTTGATTGTTATACAATAAGTCAGAATTATTAAGCGTCAAAGGAGAACCATTTACTTTGGTAATTACATCACCACGTTTTAAACCAGCTAAAGCTGCAGGAGAATTAGGAACCACCTAATTTACGAGAGCAACTGCGGTAG
Source organism: Cloacibacterium caeni (assembly GCF_907163105.1). GTDB lineage: Bacteria > Bacteroidota > Bacteroidia > Flavobacteriales > Weeksellaceae > Cloacibacterium > Cloacibacterium caeni_A. The sequence continues at coordinate 2,440,084 of NZ_OU015321.1, read as the reverse complement.
TATTGGTATTATCTTTAGGATAAATTCCTATATCAAAACCACCACTTTTTTCAACTTCGGCAATTTTAGAAGAATATACCACTTCATTATTGTTTTCAATCCAAGAAAATCTGTCAATCGTACCTCTTTGATAAAGCAAAGAATAAAACAATTTATCTGGGGTTTTTCCATTTAAAAAATTAGCATATGTAGTTTGATTATCATCAAAAGAATCTGCCAAATTAGGAACATTTGGTTGCCAATAATACCAAGAATTCATGGCCTTCCAAACAAAATTATTGATTTCATCAGGCTTATTGGTAGAACCAGAATCATTATTGTCATCTCTAGAACAAGAGATAAATACTAATGTTAAAAATAGTGCGTTAAATAGATATTTTAGTTTCATTTTTTTGAATAGATTTGTAATAAACTTAACGATAAATTTATGAAAATTAGTATAATAAAATCATTTTTAGCTGCAATCTTAGTTTCAATTGCAGTAACTTCTTGTCAATCAAACGTTTTACCAAAGGTAAAAAACGCCACTTATTCTTCTTATTCTAATGCTGACCAAAAAGGATATTGGGTAGAATTTGAACTAAGTCATGATTCTATTGCACCAAAATCTGTAGTGCTCAATAATATTTTACAAGAAATTACTCCAGAAAATAAAACCGATAAAAAATTTAAAGTCAATGTAATAGCTCAATCTACTGCAATTTTCGGGTTCAAACCGAAGTTGGTAGAGAAAGAAAATGGCATTTATTTTGTTACAGATACGGCAGATGTTTTCAGGGCTATAGATTTCAAATTAAAATAAATTTTATCTTTGCCAAAGTTTTTAAATTCAATAAAATTAAAATTATGAAAAAAATTTTTGCAAGTGCAATGATCTTCACAGTAGGTTTAGTTATGGCTCAAACCGATGCATATAAAGGAGTTGGAGATATTAAAGTAAATCTGGGAGCTAATTTACAAGATGGTGGAACAGGAATCATTTCTTCTGTAGATTATGGTATAGGTGAGAGTTTCTCAATTGGTGCACAAGCTGGATATCTTCTTGGTGTAAAAGAAATTGGTGGAGAAATTCCAAAATTCGGAGATAGATTTGATTTAAAAGTAAGATTAAATGCTAACCTTGGAAGTGTTTTGAAACTTCCTTCAAATGTAGATGTATACCCTGGTTTAAACCTTGGACTTAAAAATTTCGGTGGACATCTTGGAGCTAGATATTTCTTCGATAAAGGTTTTGGACTTTATACAGAAATGCAATTCCCAATCGCGAAATACAAAAAATCTGAAATTGCTTTTGATAATTTAAACAATCAATTTGCAGTAAATATTGGTGTGTCTTTTGATATCGACAACTAAAAAAATTCATATAAAAATAAAATGCCGAGAAAATTCTCGGCATTTTTTTATGCTTGTTCTAGCTCTACTGTAAAATGTCTTAAAATCTCTGATTCCCAAGTGATTTTATAACCTTTTGTAATTTCATCTCTTCGGTCAAAAACATTTTTAAGCGCTGCTGCAATATAGCGAATATGATTATCCGTATAAGTTCTTCTTGGCAATGCCAATCTCACCAATTCCAGTTTCGGATAACGATTTTCTCTGGTTTCTGGATCTCTATCTGCCAAAATAGCTCCTATTTCCACCCCTCTAATTCCCGCTTCTTTATAGATTTCTAAAGCCAATGTTTGCGCAGGAAATTCTTCTCTTTTTATATTTGGTAGAAATTTAAGCGCGTCTAAGAAAACAGCGTGACCGCCAATTGGTTTCTGAACAGGAATTCCGTATTCTATCAAGAGATTTCCCAAAAGTTCTACTTGAGAAATTCTGCTTTCCAAATATGGAAATTCAGTGGCTTCGTCTAAACCTTGCGCAAGTGCAGCCATATCTCTTCCTGCCATTCCTCCGTAAGTGATAAAACCTTCATAAATAATGGTGAAATTAGACGCTTTTCTGAAAATTTCTTCGTCATTTAAAGCGATAAAACCACCAATATTTACCAAACCATCTTTTTTAGAACTCATGGTCATCCCAATTCCGTAAGAAAACATTTCTTTACAGATTTCTTTGATGCTCCAATTTTTGTAATTTTCTTCTCTTTGCTTAATGAAATAAGCATTTTCGGCAAATCTCGCAGCGTCAAAAATCACTGGAATTCCGTATTGATCCGAAAGATTTTTAACCGCTTTTATATTTTCCAAAGAAACAGGCTGTCCTCCAGAAGTATTACAAGTAATGGTAATTAAACAAAACGGAATTTGTTCTTTTGGATAAGACTGATAAACTTTTTCTAATTTCTGAATATCTAAATTTCCTTTGAAAGGATGAAGATTTTCTATATCAAAAGCCTCATCAATAGTACAATCTACGGCATGAGCTTTTCTGAATTCTATATGTCCTTTAGTCGTGTCAAAATGAGAATTTCCGGGAATGATGTCATTTTCTTTAATCATCGTAGAAAAAAGCACATTTTCTGCAGCTCTACCTTGATGAACTGGTAAAAGAAACTGAAATCCTGTTAATTTTTCAACTTGTTTTTGGAGTTTTTCGAAAGAGCGAGAACCTGCATAAGATTCATCTCCCATCATAAGTTCTCCCCATTGTTTGTCACTCATTGCTCCCGTTCCTGAATCGGTAAGCAAATCGATAAAAACCTGAGAAGATTTTAAATTAAATAAATTATAATGTGCTTCTTGAAGCCAAATTTCTCTTTGTTCGCGTGTAGATTGCGAAATTTCTTCCACCATTTTTATGCGGAAGGGTTCTGCGTAAGGAAGTTTCATTTTAGATTAAGATTAAGGTTGAGGTTGAGTGAATTACACTACCATTTTTTGACAAAATTTTAAATTTCTAAACCTTTGTCTTTACCTAAATCTCACTCTGGTGCTTTGAAAACGTTTTTATCACTGTGGAAACCTGCAACTCCGCCAGAAACTGCAAATTTCATAGCTTCGGCAGCGTTCATTCCCACTACAGGTTTTATATTTTTTTCTTCGGTGACAATTACCCAGCCAGAAATAGCATAAGAATGAGGCAAATACACCGCCACGAAATTATGTTTTTCTACTTCGCCCATTTCTTTTTGAGTGAGAAATCCAATTCTCCAGATTTCTGGATTTTCATTGGTTTTTACCCAAACTGGCGTGTTAAATTTTTTCTTATCTCCTACAAATGAGGACATTACATCTTTAGTCGGCGTGTAAATATGTTTTACTCCTGGTGTTTTTTCTAAAAAATGGTCTAAACTTTCGAAAACGACTTTCCCAAAAACAAATTTGTTAAAGAAATAGCCTACTCCAGAAATAAATAGAATCAAAGACAAAAATCCAACTCCAGTTCTATTGAGAAAAGGGAAGAATTTTTCAAACGGAATGATATTATCAATGGTGTCAAAAACCAAAAAAATGAGATACAAAGTCGCCGCAATAGGACCAATGATAATCAGCCCTTTCAAGAAAGATTTCACGAAAAGATTTAAGTAGTCTTCGGGTTTTGGCTTTTTAATTCTCACTTTCTTAAAAATATCGCAGTAAAGATAATAATTTCATAAACTTTCTGATAAAAAATGTAAACTAAATTTTAATGTTTCATTCTACTTTCACCACACCAAAATATTAACAACTATTAAATCACAAAACCTATGAAAAATTTACAGAAAATGAGTGCAAGTTTATTTGCATTTTTGGTAAGCTTTTTAGCATTTGCACAGGAAAAAGCAGTAGAAGTAACCACTTCTACCACTACCACCACAGAAGAATGGTACACCAATCCACTTTATTGGGTTATAGGAGCAGTAGCTCTTATTGCAATTATCGCGATTGTATCAAGAAGTGGCAACAAAGATTAATCCCCTTTAATTTTACCAAAAAAGCTCATCAATTTTTGATGAGCTTTTTTATTTTTAACCATGAATGGTTTCTTTATTTCCGTAAGATTTTATGATTTCTCCTTCATATTCTAACCATTCTTCCCAGCGTTTGTTTACTTTTTCTGGGTCGCCTAATTGTCTTGCGAAACCGATGAAAGTAGTATAATGATTGGCTTCAGAAATCATGAGTTCTTTGTAGAATTCTTTCAGCTCTTCGTCTTTTATGTTTTCTGTCAAAACTTTAAAACGCTCACAACTTCTCGCTTCAATCATTGCTGCAAAAAGCATTTTGTCTATAATTAAATCTTCTCTACTTCCTTGAATAATGAATTTAAAAAGTTGATTTACATAATCGTCTTTTCTGGTTCTTCCTAAAACATAACCTCTTTTTTTGATGATTTCGTGCACTTGATTGAAATGGTCCATTTCTTCTTGTGCAATTGCCAAAAGTTCGGTCACAATTTCTGTATGTTCAGGAATCATGGTGATTAAACCAATCGCATTAGTGGCGGCTTTTTGTTCGCACCAAGCGTGATCTGTAAGGATTTCTTCTAAATTTCCTTCTGCTATATTTGCCCAACGTGGATCTGTAGGTAATTTTAATTTGAACATTTTATTTCTAATTTTTTGCAAATTTACATTAATTCTCGGCAGTTTTCTTTCTCAGAAATTCTAAAATTTTCCAGCCGTAATTGTCTACTTTTTTCAAAACTTCTGCGAAAAGAATAGCTAAAATCACATTCAAAACATATACAATCACCATCAAAACCCAAATATTTATGCTGTCTTTGAGTGGCGGAATTAAAAAATACACTACTGAAGAACTCATTCCTTGCGCAAAATAATAGAAAATGGCGTTTTTACCAATGTAGTTAATGAAATTGTCTTTGGTGATTTTTAATCGGTTATACAATACAAAAATGGTCACCAAAGAAAGTAAACTCCAAACGATGTAAGGAATTTTTGGCGGAAATTTTTGCTTATTAAATTTATAGAAAACTTCGTTCCCGAAATACCAGAAAACCAAAACCAAACTCAGTGCAACTAAACCATATAACACTGGAACAAAAACATTTTTAATTCTTTTCCCTTTCAATTGAGTGGCAATTAAGAAAATGGCAAGATAAAAAGCAACGTAACCAACTTGTCCGCTCGGATAATATGGTGCAAAGTTTTTCATTACATCATTATCAATATTGAAATAAATCGTGAGCGCTAAACAAACTCCTATTAACCATTTGATATGTTTTGGGAAAAATTTCAAGGCTAAAACTCCAAAAACAGTTACGATGTAATAGACTTTAAGATACCAAAAACTTCCCATCACTACAGGAAAACTATCACAATTGCTATAGCTGTGAAGCCACCAATTGCCGAGCATATCCCAATTAAATGCTGAATCTAGATTAGGTACACCATATTTAGTCCCGAAAACGGTGTAATAAGATTGCATGCCTTCTGCTCCAAAAATATTGAAGATTCCGAGTTTCATAAATCCATCCAAGAAAAATAAGAACGTCACGAAAATCATATAGGTGACCTGAAGTTTCAGCAATCTGTACAAAGTTTTTTCTACATTATTCCCAGAAGTTAAGCCACTTAACGCAAAAAATACAGGAACATCTATGAGTAAACTCAACGTTCTCACTTCCGAAGGAAGATAAAGTTGACCGCTCCAAAAAGCAGTATGAATAAAAATAATAGAAAGAGTAGCCAAGCCTTTGGCAAAATCAATGTAGAGGTCTCGTTTCATAAAGTTTATTAAGTAATTTCAAATTTACAATTTATCAGTGTAAATAAAAAATTTTAGCATTATTGTGGATAACTCAAAAATATTTCTTACTTTTGCACCCTGAATTAACTAAAAAAATTATAAACAATGTTAGCAATCGTAGAGATAGCAGGGCTTCAATACAAAGTTGAGCAAAACCAAAAGTTGTTTGTAAACCGTTTAAAAGGAGAAAAAGGAGACAAAGTTTCTTTTGACAAAGTTCTTCTTACTATTGACGGAGCAATCACTGTAGGTGCCCCAGCTGTAGAGGGTGTTTCTGTTCAAGCAGAAATCCTAGACCATGTACAAGCAGATAAAGTAATCGTTTTCAAAAAGAAAAGAAGAAAAGGTTACAAAGTGAAAAATGGTCACAGACAACAATTAACTCAAATTCAAATTGTATCAATTGGTGGTGCAGATGCTCCAAAAGCTAAAAAAGCTACCAAAAAAGAAACAACTGAAGAAGTAGTAGCAGAAGAAAAAACAGCTAAAAAACCAGCTGCTAAAAAAACTGCAAAAAAAGACACTGAAGATTAATTTTAAAAACCAAAAAACCTTAAAATAAAATGGCACACAAGAAAGGAGTTGGTAGTTCCAAAAACGGTAGAGAATCTCACTCTAAAAGATTAGGTGTGAAGATTTTCGGTGGACAAAGCGCTATTGCTGGTAATATTATTGTAAGACAAAGAGGTACACAACACCACCCAGGTGAAAACGTGGGAATGGGTAAAGACCACACTTTGCATGCATTAGTAGACGGTAAAGTAGTTTTTACTAAGAAAGCAAACAACAGATCTTTTGTATCTGTAGAACCAAACGCATAATTTAAGCGTTATAAAAATTTAGAAACCTCAGCTTTTCGCTGAGGTTTTTTATGTTATTATTCATCAAAAAAAATTCTTTGTCTTTGCATTGAAAATCTGTAACTTCGCTTCCCTTTTTATAGCAAGTTTATTTATGAAAAAAATATTATCCGTTTTTACCTTAATTGTATTTTTATCAACCAATGCCCAAATCAAAATTTTATTTGATGCAACAAAAGCCGAAATGGCAGGAAATGCAGATTGGGTAATAGATGCAGACGAATTTAACCTTAGAACAAACTCTAATAGTACCGTTACTATTGGCGGAAGAGAATCAAACCCTCAGAGATTTCCTACTCCAGACCAATCAAATATTACCAGCACTACTCCAGAAAATTTTTGGACAGGTGGAATTAGTGGTTGGGCAATTGATTTAGTAAAACATGGTTATTTTGTAGAAACACTTCCTTATGATGGTAGAATAACTTACAATGACTCTACCAATCCACAAGACTTATCTAATTATAAAGTATTTATTATTTGTGAACCTAATTCTCCTTTTTCTTCTACAGAAAAATCAGCACTTATCAATTTTGTTTCTAATGGAGGAGGTCTTTTTATGGTAGCCAATCACTCAGGAGCTGATCGAAATGCTGACAATTGGGACGCACCACAAATTTATAACGACTTTTTTAACAATAATTCCATCAAAACCAATCCTTTCGGAATAAATTTCAATTACGAAAACATTACGTCTAAAACTGCAAATGTTATTAATGATTCTAACAATGTAATTTTAAACGGACCTTATGGAAAGGTTTCTCAGGTAGATTATTACAATGGAACAACCATGGTACTTGATAAAAGCGCCAATCCAAACACTAAAGGACTGGTTTATGAATCAAATGCTGATAACACTTCAAGCAATAATGTTAGATTTGCGACTTCCATTTATGGCATTGGAAAAGTTTGTGCTGTAGGAGATAGCTCTGTACCAGATGATGGAACCGGTGATCCTGGAGACACTTTATATGACGGTTATTTCTTTAATGCAGTTGGTAATCACAGAATCCTACTGCTCAATGCTGTTATCTGGCTCGCTACTTCTTCAGGATTAGCCACAGATGACATTATGAAACCAGAACTTTCGGTAAATATTTACCCTAATCCAAGTAGCGATTATGTTTATGTACAGAGCAAAACCTTAGAAAAATATCACTTAACCTTAATGGATTCTTCTGGAAAAGTTTTACAAAGTATTCCTAACACAGACAGGATTAGCATAACCTCTTATCCTAAAGGAATTTACTACTTGGTCATCAAAAACGATAAAGGTTTTAAGAACTTTAAAGTCGAAAAAAAATAATTCCACACCAACCGAAGAAATTCTTCGGTTTTTTTTATTTATTTTTGAGGAAATTCTCAACAAATGAAAATCAATACATTCACTATGGCATTAGCAGGATTATTCCTCGCCTCGTGCTCATCACAAGTTATGAAAAATTCATTGAACTATCCTGAAACCAAAAAAGTAGAACATACTGACGAATATTTTGGGACTAAAGTGGCAGATCCTTATCGTTGGTTAGAAGACGATCGTGCTGAAGATACTAAAGATTGGGTTCAGCGTGAAGTGGCTTTTACACAAAATTATCTTAATCAAATTCCGTTTCGTGAAGAAATTCGTGCACAGTTAAAAAACATTTGGAACTACGAGAAAATTTCTGCTCCATTTAAAGAAGGAGACTACACCTATTTCTACAAAAATGACGGTTTACAAGCACAATCTGTACTCTACAGAACGGATAAAAATGGCAACACCGAAGTTTTCCTTGACCCTAATAAATTTTCAGAAAAAGGAACTACTTCTATGTCTGGCTTGTCTTTTAACAAAAAAGGAACGCTTGCCGCTTACAATATTTCTGAAGGAGGAAGTGATTGGCAAAAGATTGTCATCATCAATGCGATTACCAAAGAAAAAATAGACGAAACCATTACCGATGTTAAATTTTCTGGCGCTTCTTGGTTGGGAGACGAAGGTTTCTTCTACTCTACTTACGGAAAAGTACAAGGTTCAGAACTTTCTGTAAAAACAGATATGCACAAAGTTTATTTCCATAAATTAGGAACCAAGCAATCTGAAGACAAACATATCATCGGAGATGAGAATTTCAAACGCAGATACATGAACATCGGCGTTTCAGATGACGAAAGATTTTTGATTCTAAATGCTTCAACTGCAACCAACGGAAATGAATTGTACGTGAAAGACCTTAAAAATAACACCGACTGGATTGCGATTCAAAAAGGATTTGATTACAATACCGATGTTTTAGACACCAAAGGAGATTTTATCTACATCATGACCGATAAAAATGCTCCAAACATGAAATTGCAGAAATTTGACATTAAAAATCCTTCTGTTTGGACAGACGTTATCCCAGAAACCGAAAACGTTCTAAGCGCTTCAACTGGTGGTGGTTATATCTTCGCTAAATACATGAAAGACGCTGTCTCTTATATGAAACAGTTCGATTATAACGGTAAATTAATCAGAGAAATCACTCTTCCTGGAATTGGAACCGCTTCTAATATTGGTGGCAAAGAAACTGCAAAAGAATTGTATTACTCTTTCAGCAATTATATCACGCCCGGAACTACTTATAAATTCAATGTAGAAAACGGAACTTCTGAAATTTACCAAAAACCAAACGTAAAATTCAATCCAGAAGATTATGTTTCTGAGCAAGTATTTTTCACTTCAAAAGATGGAACAAAAGTGCCCATGATGATTTCTTACAAAAAAGGAATTAAACTTAATGGTAAAAATCCAACTATTTTATACGGTTACGGCGGTTTCAATATTTCTGTTACCCCAAATTTCTCCGTAGTGAATGCAATCTGGATGGAAAACGGCGGAATTTATGCCGTTCCAAATCTTAGAGGAGGCGGTGAATACGGCAAAAAATGGCATGTTGCTGGAACACAAATGCAAAAGAAAAACGTTTTTGAAGATTTTATAGCTGCAGGTGAATATTTACAGAAAAACGGCTACACTTCGCCAGAATTTATGGCACTTTCTGGTCGTTCAAACGGTGGCTTATTAGTGGGTGCAACCATGACGATGAGACCTGATTTAGCGAAAGTAGCTTTTCCTGGAGTTGGTGTTCTTGATATGCTCAGATACAATAAATTTACTGCAGGAGCTGGTTGGTCTTTCGATTACGGAACTGCGGAAGATTCAAAAGAAATGTTCGAATATTTAAAATCATACTCACCAGTTCACAATGTAAAGAAAGGCGCTTGTTATCCTTCTACGATGATTATCACGAGTGATCATGATGACAGAGTAGTTCCGGCACACTCTTTTAAATTCGGGGCAGAATTACAGGAAAAACAAAGCTGCAACAATCCTGCTTTAATAAGAATTGAAGTAAATGCAGGACACGGAGCTGGTAGAAGTACAGACCAAGTTATTGGTGAAAACACAGATTTGATGAGTTTTGCACTCTATGAAATGGGAATTAAAGAATTGAAAAAATAATTTTCAGAAAGCAATAAAAAACCGCAGATATTTCTGCGGTTTATTTTTTGAATAAATTTTTAAAAAATCCTTTTTCTTTTTTAAGCTTTTCTTTTTGATTTACAGAATCTTGCAAACCTAACTTTTGCTTTACCTGTTTTACCGTTTTCTCAGTTTTTTCTACATTTTTACCCACCAAAGTTTTCTTCAAACCTTCTTCTACTCCTTTCCAAAGCAAATTAAAAAATGATTTCGTAGGATTTCTAGTGGTGTGAACTACTACATTTTCTGTTTCGGATTTAGAATTCGTGCGAACGATTAAATTTGTAACGGCACTCATCAATTTCTTCTCTTTTTTAGTTTTTTCATCTAAAACTTTCACTTTCACATTTTCATGTTTCATCGTGTAATTTCCAGAAATTTCAGTCCTGTTTCCTCTAAAATTAAACCGTACTTCGTGAATATTTCCTTCAACTTTTTTATGAGAATAGGGCGTAACAAAAGCGTTAATACTTTCGGCTGGTAAATCATTTATTTGCCCTGAAATCGTAAAATCATCCTGAAGATTTGCCGTATCAAAACTCCAGTTTACTTTCATAGGCGCTACATTCATAAATTGTGTGTGTATTTTAATGGGAACAACTGTGCTTTTGAAATCTTTATTTGAATTGAGATTTTGGGCATTTAAATTAAATTGACTGAAAGTAAGTTTTCCAGGTTTATTTCCATTCGGTAAATCCTCTTCATAAATTAAATTTGAATTTCTAATATTCAAATTTTTCACCAAAAGAGGAAATTTTATGGAACGAAGCAATTCACTGTAAAGTTTTTTTCTGGTCAAATCATCTTTAGGACTTTTACTTCTATAAATTTGAGCTTGTAAATTGTTAATCAATACATTACCAACATTTATTTTCGGTTGGCTATCTTTTAATTTCCAATGAAAATCAGTAATTCTCGTTTGTGCAATTTTTACATTATACCAATCTTTTTCGGTAGAAATTTTAGATGTAAATTGGGTTTTAGTAAACTTAGGTTGTAAATGCAATCCTCTTAAATCCATAGAATTTTTCTGAAAATCAGCATTATTAATGAACAACTGATAGAATTTTCCAGCATCTAAAAAAATATTTCTTCCCGAAATTTGGTAATTATCATATCGAAAAGGCAATTCATTATTGGGATTTTTTTCATCTAAAACCAATTGTTCAAAATGAGCATTTATATTGTCTACGGAAAACTTTTTTTGTCCATTTTTGATAATTTTTGCTTTTCCATTATCAAAGAAAACATTTTGTAATTCAACAATATAAGTAAAAGGTTTATTTTTATTTTTATTCTGATTTTCAGAAGAATACAACGTTAAATTAGGTTCAGAAAACCGAACTTCAGACAAACTAATTTTATTCTTCTTCAATACCATATCTTTGAAATTCATTTTTTGAGAAGAAATATCAAAAAGTGATTTTCTAGGAAATTTTCTTGAAAATTCAGAAAAACTCATCAAAGGTTTCATTGAAAAATCTGTCACAGACATTTGGCCATTTTCTGTATTAATTTCGGCAGCTGAAATGTGATACACTTCATCTGGATAAAAATGAAATGCTTTACTTTTTATAGAATATTGGTCAAAAACAATTGGCAATTTACGAGACACCTCTTTCTCTGTAAATTTCAGATTTTCAATATTTAAACTTAAATTTTCAATTGACAAAAATTTACTTTTATCAAATCTTAGGATTTCAATATTGCCGTCTTCAATCATCAAATTTTTAGAAATCAAAGGTCGCTTATTTTTCTTATCACCTTGTTGATTTTCAGGTAGAACAATCTGAAGATTTGGACGAAAAAGTTTTAAGTATTTAGCATTAATTTTCTTATTTAAAATAGCATCGTAAATCCCAAGATTTGAAATAAAAAGAGAATCTACAGTTCCGTTAAGCTGTAAGAGTTTTAGATTATATATATGTTTTGGAGTAATTTTAACTTTACTTGCAGAAATATTTCCGCTTATAAATTCTATGTTTAATTTCTGATAATGAATATGATACGGAGATTTATTTTCGATGTACTGAGGCAAATGATGCTGCAACCAATAATGGAAATACAGATTTGCCGAAACCAAAATCACTGCAAACCCAAAAATAACGGAAAATAGAATTCGTAAAGCTCTCTTCATAGAGCAAAAGTATTTGGTTATTAGCTTTTTGGGTTACAAGATTTTGAGTAATGTTTATATTTTAAGACTCAATTAATTCTTGGCGCTTTTGGCGGCTCTTGAATTTGATCAAAATTTCTATCTGTATTCTCTTTATATAGTTTTTGAGAAATTTCTTTCAAAACTTTTCCTTTTTCGTCAATTTCTAAATATTGTTTTCCTTTTCTGGCAAAAATTCTGCTTTCTAACATTCCAAAGCCATAACCAAAACTTGGTTTTATCTCATCATAAATGAGTGGACAAATAATTTTATTATTTAAATCTATGATTCCATATTTTTCATCCTTACCTACAAAAACCTTGTCTCGAGCAATAAAAACAAAATCATAAATCGCAGGAATTTTTTCTTTGAATGTTTTATATTCTACCATTCCATACTTTCCGTTTCTTTTTACAATGTGTCTGTCTTCTGGTCCATATTCTACCCAATCTGAGATTTCATCAAAAATGATTGGCAACAGAATTTTGTCTTGTAAATCTACAATTCCGAATTTATTATTTTTCTTTACGATAAATTTAGAATGATCATAAAAAATGGGATGAATCATTTGGTAACTTGAAAGAAAAATTTCCCCATTGATATTAACGATCTTATCTTCTTTCTTATTTGAAAGTAGATAGGTGTTTTTAAGATTTTCAACTTCATCAAGTTCATTAATCTCATCATAGATAAAGGGAAATATTTCTTTGTTTTGATAACTAATAACTCCAAATTTTCCATTTTTCTTGGCGATAGAATTTTTACTCCTTTTAAAATCTAAAGCTTCATCATATACAAAAGGGATTTTTTCATTTCCTTGCCAATCTACAACACCATATTTATCTTTTAAGCTTTTGAAAGAAATCTCTGTATTATTGGTGCTGAAATCATTATAAATTGGTTCATAAGACTCTCCAATTTTCTTTAAATTTTTGTTGAAAAAAGAATAGATTTTGCCTTTTCTTGCATTGTAATATTCAGAGAAATTTGGGAGATTGGTGTCAAAAGGTTCAATGTAATCATATTCAAATGGAACTTTAATTTCGCCATTTGGCTTTATCATTCCGTATTTTCTGTTTCTTTTTACAATAGCGTTTTTATAGGTGTCAAAAACCGAAGCAGAATCAAATTTATTGTTTACAAATGCTGGTTTTATTTTTTCATTAAGAAACTCATATTTTCCATTTTTAAGAACGAGAGCTGCTCCATTTTTAAAAAATGTAGATTGGTCTCTGGTAAAAATATCTTTAGAGAAATCATAATAATCTGTTCTAAAAACTTTATCATAAACAAAATCTGAAAGTTGTTTTCCGTGATTATCGAAAAAAGCCCACTTTTTATTTTTCTTAACAATTACAATGTTGTCAAGTTGCTGATAATCTGCATCTTCAAAAATTAAAGGAATTATTTCTTTACCTTCTTTATTAGTGAAGCCAAATTTTTTGTTTTTAGAAACTTTTACCAATCCATTTTTTTCAAAATAACTAACATTATCATAAATTAATGGAATGATGAGCTTTCCTTTTTCGTTAATAAAACCAAATTTTCCATCTTTCTTCACAGACGCTAATCCTTCAGAAAAAATATCAATTTTATCAAAACTTCCTTCAATTACAATTTCATTTTTAGGATTGATGTAAAACTCCTTTCCTTTATTTTTCACATAAGCTAATTGATGTTCAAAAGGATTCACAAAATCATATTCAAAAGGTATTCTTATGATACTATCTTTATCAATAAAACCCCATTTATTTTTTGTGTTAAGCACCCTAAACCAACCCGTTTCTTTGTCTTTTTCAATATATGAAATTTCTTTTCTAGTAATTTTCTGAGAACTCCCAGAACAAGAAAGCAACAAAATAAAAAATAAGTAATAATAATATTTCACGGTTTTAGTTTTTATTTAAGTTCACGAAATCCCCAACTCAATCACATAACCTTCGTGGCTTCTCACATTGATAAAATCTCCATCATTAAAATACAAATACTGTCCTTTAATTCCTTTTAACACCCCTTCAAACTCTAGCTTAGAATCTAGTGTGAAAGAATTAATTTTCGTAGGCGTTTCATACGGAAAGTCTAAACGCACCATTTCTTGACCATCAATCGCAAAATTTTTAAAATCTTTAGGAAAAAGTTCTGCAATCTTGTTGCGAAAATCCAATAAATCTACATCACTTTCGCGGTCGTCTTGAAGCATTTTTTTCCAATTGGTTTTATCTGCAATATGTTTTTTGAGTTCCACTTCTATCATTCCCGCTTCATAGCGGTTTTCAGTTTTTGCAATCGGCAAGGCAAAAGTCGCTCCTTGATCAATCCAACGAGTCGGAACTTGACTTTCGCGCGTTACCCCAACTTTTACATCACCTGTATAAGCCAAATAAACAATGTGAGGTTGCAATTGTATTTCTTTTTCTATTTCTAAATCACGCTCTTCGATGCCGAGATGCGCTGTAGAAAGTTCTGGCTTCAAAATCGTATCACTTGCATAAGGACTTTCGAAAAAACATTTTTTACAAAATCCCATTCTATAGATTTTTTCATCTTTACCACATTCTACACACTGATAACCAACATGTTTTATGGTAAAATTTTTACCAAATAGCTGATTCATAGAAATTAAATCTCCTGAAAGATTGAGGTAATACTGAATTGGATTTCCGAGAACGGAAGACATTTTGAGAATTTGTCCTTTAAATTGCATTGCGAAAATTTTGAGTAAAAATAAGGAAAAAGATATTAAATGGTTCGCTGATTTTACTGATTGAGCATATTTATAAAGAATCATCCTAATTTGCTCAATCTGCGCGAAAATTTATTTTATATTTGACCATAATCATTTCCAAATTCTTAAATTTGCTACTCTTTGTAAAACAAACAAATGAATTATTTAGTAACAGGCGGTTCTGGATTTATTGGTTCACATTTGGTAGAACATTTGTTGAAAGATGGACATTTTGTCATTAACATTGACAATTTTGATGATTTCTATGATTATCAGGTTAAAATCAAAAATACTTTAGAATCGGTTCAACAATCTACTGATTTTGAATTTTCTGATAAAGAAAATGATATTCAAAAGCTTGTAAATCAAACTCAATCAGAAAATTACATTCTTTACTATACCGACATTCGTGACAAAGAAGCTTTAGCTCAAATTTTTAAAAATCATAAAATAGATGTTTTAGTTCATCTTGCAGCTTTGGCTGGAGTTCGTCCTTCTATAGAAAGGCCTATAGATTATGAAGAAGTGAATATAAAAGGAACCATGTACCTTTGGGAATTGTGCAAAGAATACGGCGTAAAGAAAAACGTAATTGCATCATCATCAAGCGTTTATGGGAATAACGAAAAAATTCCTTTCTCTGAAACAGATAATGTAGACAGACCTATTTCGCCTTATGCAGCCACTAAAAAATGTACAGAAATTCTAGGCCATGTTTATCATCATTTATACGGAATAGACATGATTTTCTTGAGATTTTTCACGGTTTTCGGCCCAAGACAAAGACCTGATTTAGCCATTCATAAATTCACAAAATTGATTTCTGAAAACCAAGAAATTCCTTTCTACGGCGATGGTTCTACCGCTAGAGATTATACTTTTATAGAAGACATCATCGATGGTGTGGTAAAATCTGTAAAATATGTAGAAAACCATCATAACGTATACGAAACCATCAACTTAGGCGAAAGCGAAGTGGTAAATCTAAACGAAATGGTGACAGGAATAGAACAAGAACTTGGAAAATCTGCCATCAAAAAAAATCTGCCAATGCAACCTGGAGATGTAGAAAAAACCAACGCAGATATACAAAAAGCGAAAAACCTTATCAACTATTCCCCAAAAACAAAATACCAAAATGGCATAAAAATTTTTGTGGAATGGTTTTTGAGAAACAGATAAAACAATTATATTAGAACATTATTAAAAATTAAGTTTAGATTTTATAAATCTGTTGAAAATCAGATAGAAAAATTTTGAAATCTCACCTAATTTTATACTTTTGCAAAAAATTTAAATATTATGTATTGGACATTAGAATTAGCTTCATATTTAAGCGACGCACCTTGGCCGATGACTAAAGCAGAGCTTATCGATTATGCTATTAGAACAGGTGCACCAATGGAAGTAGTAGAAAATCTTCAAGCCATTGAAGACGAAGGAGAAATCTATGAAAGCATAGAAGAAGTCTGGAGTGATTATCCTACAGACGAAGACTTCCTCTGGAACGAAGACGAATACTAAAAAATGCAGTCGGCTGTCGGCAATCGGCAATCGGCTTTTTTTTGAATTTTTATAAATTTAACGTTAATATGGCTGAAGCATTTTGCTACTAGCCAAAAGCAATTATTATGAGTTTTTTAAATAAAGTTCTTCAAGGATTCTTAGGCGACAAAAACGCTAAAGACCTCAAAGAAATCAAAAAAGTTGTAGACAAAATTAAGAAAGTAGAGCCCGCAATTGCCGAGCTTTCGGATGATGAATTGAGAGCAAAAACTCAAGAATTCAAAGATAAAATTGATGCAGCTACAGAACACATTACCAATCAGGTAGTAGAAGTTCATGAGCAAATTGCAAAATCTTCTGACGTAGACGAAAAAGAAAAACTTTTTGGGCAAATTGAAACGCTGAAAAAGGATTCTTATCAAATTGAAGAAAAAGTATTGAACGACATTCTTCCAGAAGCTTTTGCGGTTATCAAAGAAACTGCAAGAAGATTGGCTCAAAACGGCGGACTTACCGTTACAGCAACTGAGCATGACCAAGAATTAGCTGCTGCTAAAGATTTTGTAGAAATTAAAGGAGACAAAGCTTTTTGGAAAAACAAATGGGATGCTGCTGGTAAAGAAGTAATTTGGGACATGGTTCACTATGACACCCAATTTATCGGTGGTGTTGCACTTCACAGTGGTAGAATCGCCGAAATGGCAACTGGTGAAGGTAAAACTTTAGTAGGAACGCTACCTATTTACTTAAATGCACTTCCTGGCCGTGGTGTTCACGTAGTTACCGTGAATGATTACTTGGCAAAAAGAGACTCGGCTTGGATGGGACCAATTTATCAGTTCCACGGTTTAAGCATCGATTGTATCGATTTGCATCAACCGAATACAGATGCAAGAAGAAAAGCTTATCAAGCAGATATCACTTATGGAACCAATAATGAGTTCGGTTTTGACTATTTAAGAGACAACATGGTTTCTTCGCCTGAAGAATTAGTTCAAGGTGAATTAAACTTTGCAATTGTCGATGAAGTAGACTCAGTATTAATTGATGATGCGAGAACTCCATTGATTATTTCTGGACCAATTCCTCAAGGTGACAGACAAGAATTCGATGTGTTAAAACCTTCTGTAGACAGAATTGTAGCCGTTCAGAAACAAATCGTTTCTAATTTATTAACCGAAGCGAAGAAATTAATTGCAGCAGGTAATAAAACAGACGGAGGTTTTAAACTTTTACAGGCTTACAGAGGTTTACCTAAAAACAAACACCTCATCAAATTCCTTTCAGAAGAAGGAATAAGAGTGCTTTTACAAAAAACAGAAGGGGAATACATGCAAGACAATAGCAAGAGAATGCGTATTGTAGATAAAGACCTTTATTTTGTAATCGACGAGAAAAATAATCAAATAGACCTTACAGACAAAGGTGTAGAATATATGTCTCAAGGTAACCAAGATGCTAACTTCTTCGTTTTAGAAGACATCGGAACCTTGATTGCTGAATTAGAGGCAAAAAATCTTACTAAAGAAGAAGAATTTGCTCAAAAAGAAGAGCTTTTCAGAAATTATGCTGTAAAATCTGAAAGAATTCACACTTTAAATCAACTATTAAAAGCATATACTTTATTTGAAAAAGATGATGAATATGTAGTCATCGACGGCGAAGTAAAAATCGTAGATGAGCAAACAGGACGTATCATGGAAGGAAGACGTTATTCTGACGGACTTCACCAAGCGATTGAAGCTAAAGAAAATGTAAAAATCGAAGCAGCTACACAAACTTTCGCTACTATTACGTTACAGAACTACTTCAGAATGTATAACAAATTAGCCGGGATGACGGGTACTGCAGAAACTGAAGCAGGAGAATTCTGGCAAATTTATAAATTAGACGTAGTTGTAATTCCTACCAATAGACCAATCATCAGAGATGATAGACAAGATTTAGTTTATAAAACCAACAGAGAAAAATTCAATGCGGTAATTGATGAAATCGAAAGACTTACTGCAGCAGGAAGACCAATACTTGTAGGTACAACTTCTGTAGAAATTTCTCAGTTCTTGTCAAAAGCACTTCAATTAAGAAAAATTCCGCATAATGTATTGAATGCGAAATTGCACAAAAAAGAAGCAGACATTGTAGCTGAAGCTGGTAGATCTGGTGTAGTAACCATTGCTACCAACATGGCTGGTCGTGGTACCGATATTAAATTGCAAGGAGACGTAAAAGCAAACGGAGGTTTAGCAATTATAGGTACAGAAAGACACGATTCTAGACGTGTAGACAGACAGTTAAGAGGTAGAGCTGGTAGACAAGGAGACCCAGGAAGCTCGCAATTCTATGTTTCTCTAGAAGATAACTTAATGAGACTTTTCGGTTCTGAAAGAATCGCAAAAATGATGGATAAAATGGGACACAAAGAAGGCGAAGTAATTCAGCACTCTATGATTACCAAATCTATCGAAAGAGCTCAGAAAAAAGTAGAAGAAAACAACTTCGGTATCAGAAAAAGATTGCTAGAATATGATGATGTAATGAACAAACAACGTGATGTAATCTACAAACGTAGAAAAAATGCATTGTTTGGCGACCATTTAAAATATGACATCATTAATACCATTTATGATGTAGCAGCATCTATTGTAAGCAATACAAAAGGCGGCAACCAATTCAAAGAATTTGAATACGAAATCATCAAATTCTTCACGATGGAAGCTCCACTTACTGAAGCTGAATTCAAGGCAAAAACTGAAAAAGAAATCACAGATATCGTTTTCAAAAAAGCAGAAGAAGATTATAAAAACAGATTGGTTTTATTGAAAGAAAACTCTTTCCCAATCATAGAAAATGTATTCAAACAACAAGGTCATATGTTCAAAAACGTACAAGTACCTTTCTCTGACGGAACCAAAACACTTACCATTGTTACTGATCTTAAGCAAGCTTATGAAACTCAGTGCGAATCTATGATTAATGATTTCGAGAAGAACATCTGTTTAACCATTATAGACGAAAACTGGAAACATCACCTTAAAGAAATGGATGATTTACGTAAATCTTCACAAGGTGCAGTTTATGAGCAAAAAGACCCATTGGTAATTTACAAACAGGAGTCTTTCCATTTGTTCAGCGAAATGATGGATAAAGTAAACAAAGAAATTATTTCGTTCTTATTCAAAGGAGAAATTCCTACTTCTTAATCTACTCAACATTATATACATTAAAATCCGAAGAGTTTTTCTTCGGATTTTTTTTATGAAATTGATTGTAATCAAGATTTTTTGAGAAAAATTTTAATACTTTAGCATTAATTAAAAACAATACAATGAAAAAACTGATTACAATTTTTACTCTAGCTGTTAGCACGTTTACATTTTCTCAAAATTCTACAACTTTAAAATCAAATGACATCGTGATAAATCCTGTTGCATTAGTTTTAGGAGCAGTAAATGTAGAGTACGAAAGAATTATTTCTGAAAACTCAGGAATTGGGGTTACCACTTCTTTTCTTCTTGATGACTATATAATAGATGATAATAATGGGTTCAGTATAACACCTTATTATAATTACTATTTTGGTAAAAAAAGAGCCAATGGTTTTTATATTGGCGGATATTGCAGCATTAACAGTGGAGATGTAGAAAAATCTTATTATGTTTCTTCTCAATATGGAGGATACACTATGTATACTACAGAAAAAGAAACCAATTTTGGTGTCGGATTTAAATTCGGAGGAAAGTGGGTGGTAAAAAATGATATTGTCTTAGAAATCGGAACAGGATTAGGACGAAATTTTGGAGGAGAAAATAAAGTAAACACCACAGGAATGTTAGGAATTGGCAAAAGATTTTAACTATTATTAAAATAAAAATTAAAACAACAACGTTATTTCTAAATGAAAAAGTTTTTTATATTTTTGATGAGTATTTTACTGATTTCTTGTAACGGACAAGAAAATAAAGTTTCAAAGAAAAAAAATCTTAAAATGGAAAACAAAAATCTAGAATATGCTACGTTTGGTGGCGGTTGTTTTTGGTGTGTAGAAGCATGTTTTGACATGTTAAAAGGTGTAGAATCTGTAACTTCTGGCTATTCTGGTGGTCATAAAGAAAATCCTACTTACGAAGAAGTTTGTACAGGTGAAACGGGTCATGCAGAAGTGGTACAAATCGCCTTTGATCCTTCTGTTATTTCTTTTTCGCAATTGTTAGAATCTTTTTGGTTCCTGCACGATCCTACCCAATTAAACAGACAAGGTGAAGACATCGGTACACAATACCGTTCCGTAATTTTCTATCATTCTGAAAAACAAAAAGAAGAAGCACAAGTTTCTCTGGAAAATTCAGAAAAATCTGGAAAATGGAACGGGAAATATGTTACTCAAATCGTTCCTTTTGAAAAATTCTGGGGCGCAGAGAAATATCACCAAAACTATTTTGAAATCAATCCTAATCAGCCTTATTGTAGCGCTGTAGTAGGTCCAAAAGTAGCCAAATTCAAAAAACATTTCGGCGAACTTGGGCTATTGAAATAAAGAATTGAAAAATTTAACTTTTGAGCAGACTTTTTAGTCTGCTCTTTTTTTGTAATTTAGAGTAAAATTTTTTATTAGACTAATAACTTTAAATAACAACACACTTGCATTAAGAGTAGAGTAAGTTTTAAACGGGGAATGGTGAGAGAAATCTCACCATTTATTTTTATCAGTACTTTTAAAATTATAAATCTTTTAAATCAAAGAAGAAAACACAAGCGAAAACATGAATGGTGAGAAATTATTTTCTCGCCATTTCTGTATGTGGAATATCATCTTCCAGATATTTTTTCCCAGTGTCTTGAAACCCAAAATCACTGTAAAATTTAATGAGATAATCTTGTGCAGAAATTCTACATTCACTGGTATTAAATCTGGTTTTTATAGCTTCTAAAGCAAATTGGATAAGAGTTTTCCCTAGTTTTAAATTTCTAAAATCAGGATGGGTAAGAACTCTTCCGATGGAAGCTTCTGGATATTTTACGCCTTCAGGAAAAATCCTACAATACGCAACCACTTTCCCTTCTTTTTCTGCAAAAAGATGAAGCGCTTTCTGGTCATAACCATCTGCATCTAAGTAATAACAAGTTTGCTCTACCACGAAAACCTCTTGTCTCACTTTCAAAATCTCATACAATTCGTGAATGGATAGCTCTTCAAATGATTTTATTTTCCATGTTATATTAAAAATATCACTCATATCTCTTGACAACAGTTTTGAAAAAAATGGTTCCTTTATGTTTTTTATTAGCACCAATATATTGTGGTTCGATTTCAACTTTTAATTTTCCAAATATCGAATCTCCAATTTTTAAATAAGGCTTACTAATTGTTAATTCTTCCAGATCAACTTTATAATATTCTTTATTGTTTGGAAAATAGTATTTTATTTTAGAAAATTTATGATTCAAGGTGAACAGTGTAAATCCATTAAAGGGTTTATCTTCTTTTCCTGTAATAAAATGATATGAGTGGTCATTTTTCTTTAAAACTTTACAAAAATCAAAAAAAATAACATCATAATTTACTTTTTCCTCATTTTCAAAAATTATTTCCGTGCTTCTTTGGTTTAAAAATTTATGATTTGCTAAACTTGAATCATATTTAATTTTTTCCGAATTAATGATGAAGTAATATGATATAGAAACAATTAATAGAAAAATAAACAAAAAACTATAAACAAAAATTTTATAAAACTTTGTTGACATAACTACACGAACTTCACTTTATTTTTAACCAAATAAGCATTGGTCTTTTCTATGAATTTCAGAATTTCATCACCACCCATTTTCTTTTCGGCAGAAGTAATATAAATATCTGGTAAATCTTCCCAAGATTCTAGAAGTTTGGTTTTATATACTTCTACATTTCTGTCGGCAGCTCCTGGTTTTAGCTTATCCTGCTTGGTAAAAACGATAGAAAACGGCACCCCATTTTCTCCGCACCATTCCATAAATTCTAAATCTATTTTTTGCGGAGTATGTCTTATGTCTACTAAAACAAAAAGGGTTACTAAATTTTTCCTATTCAGAATATAATTGGTGATGAGTTTTTCAAAATCTTTTCTCAAACTTTTAGAAACTTTAGCATAACCATAGCCAGGTAAGTCGGTAAGATACCAATTTTCATTCACCAAAAAATGATTAATCAGCTGTGTTTTCCCAGGAGTTTGCGAAGTTTTTGCCAAATCTTTATGATTCATAATGGCATTGATTAACGAAGATTTCCCCACGTTACTTCTACCGATAAAAGCATATTCAGGAATCGTAGGTTCTGGGCACTCTTGCCATTTCCCACTAGATTTTACAAAGTTTACAGTCTTTACTATCATATTCAAAAAATGGAAGCTTTTCAACTTCCATCATTATTTTTTCTTCTTAATTCTAAATTTTATCTTTTAACCAGTTGTAAAGAATTTCATTAAATTCTTCTGGTTTTTCCATCATCGCAGCGTGACCGCATTCATCTAACCAGAACAAGTCTGAATTAGGAATTTGTCTATCCATTTCTTCTGCTACATCGGGTGGAGTTACTCCGTCTTGTTTTCCCCAAATAATACAAGTTGGCTGTTTTATTTTTGGCAAATCATGGAGCATGTTATGCTTGATGGCACTTTTCGCTAAAAGCACTGTTTTAATGCCTTTCATTCTATCATTTACCACCGCGAAAACTTCGTCTACTAATTCATCTGTAGCTACTTTCGGGTCAAAGAAAACTTCTTCTGTTTTCTTTTTGATATAGTCTCTATCCCCTCTTCTTGGGAAAGTTTCTCCAAAACTTTTTTCGTACAAACCAGAACTTCCTGTTAAAACTAAAGAATGCACTAACTCTGGATTAGCTAATGTAAGAATAAGGCCAATATGACCACCCATAGAATTCCCCACTAAAGTTACGGGTTGTCCTATTTTATCTTTTATAAATCTTGCTACATATTTTGCGATGCTGGTAAGATTAGTATTCAGCACTGGCAAATCATAAATAGGAAGTTGCGGAACATAAACTTTATAGCCTCTTTCTGAGAAATAAGTAATCATTTTATCAAAATTACTTAAGCCTCCCATCAATCCATGTAGAAGCACCATAGGATGACCTTCTCCGCTTTCTATAAATGTATATTTCTTCTCCTTTTTGGTATTAAAAATCATATAACGTATCTGTCAAACGCAAAAATACAAAAAAAATGGAATTTTGACCGGTTTTTGTTGTGTTAATTTCATTTAAAGTACATCAATTCGTCTTACATCTACCCTTGCATCACACTCATTTATTAACATTTTATTAATCAATAAGTTAGCTATAAAAAGCTCTACAACTAAAAAGTTATCAACATTAAGTTAAAAAGTGGGGAAAAGTGGGAAATTTTAGAAAATAATAAATAAATTTGCTCCAAATGATTCATTTCTACGAAACATATGAATGCAAGATTGATGACAAAGGCAGAATAAAGCTTCCTTCGTCATTAGTAAAACTATTGCAAAGTTCTGAGGACAAGAACTTTGTAATTAAGCGTGCTGTGTTTCAGAATTGCTTAGAAGTTTACCCAATGCAGCCTTGGGAAAAACTGATGAAAAAGATAAACGGACTGAACCGTTTCGTGAAAAAGAATGCAGATTTCATCAGAATGTTTACCGCCGGTGTAAAAAACGTAGAGCTGGATTCTTCTGAGAGGATTCTTATTCCAAAAGATTTGAAACAATTTGCCAATCTTCATAAAGAAATAGTGATTTCAGGAGCAGGTGAACAGTTTGAAATTTGGGACAAAGAAGCGTATGAAAAAGTAATTGCTACCAACGAAGTTGATTTCGGGAAACTAACCGAAGAAGTGATGGGCGACATCAATTTTGACGAAGAATAATCTCTACACCTCAATTTTTATAATTTTTTAAATCTAATAGAATGTATCACAATCCTGTATTATTAAAGGAAAGTATAGACGCTCTCATCACTAATCCTGATGGAGTTTACGTAGATGTAACTTTCGGTGGAGGTGGCCATTCTCGTGAAATATTAAAAAGACTTTCCAGCAAAGGAAAACTATACAGTTTTGACCAAGATTTAGACGCGCTTAACAATTCAATTGATGATGAAAGATTTACATTAATCAATCAGAATTTTAGATTTTTAGAAAATTCATTGTTGATGTACGGCGTAACTGAAGTAGACGGAATTTTAGGAGATTTAGGTGTTTCTTCTCACCAATTTGATGCTGCAGAACGTGGTTTTTCTACCAGAAGTGATGCACCTCTAGACATGAGAATGAACGTGATGCAACATCTAGACGCGAGAAAAGTAGTGAATGAATACGAAGAAGAACATTTGGCTGATATTTTCTACTACTATGGTGAAATAAGAGAAGCCAGAAAACTAGCGAGAGAAATTGTACACGCTAGAAAAGTAAAGGAAATTGTAACCACCGAAGATTTGAAAAAAGTCTTTAGTTATATTCCACAATTTAAGCAGAATAAATTTTTTGCACAGTTGTTCCAAGCGATTAGAATAGAGGTAAATCAAGAGCTAGAAGTTTTAAAAGAAATGTTGCTACAGTCTTATAAAATCTTGAAAAAAGAAGGAAGATTAGTCGTAATTTCTTATCATTCTTTAGAAGACAGATTGGTAAAACGTTTCCTAAAAAACGGAATGTTCGAAGGAGAACCAGAACGAGATATTTATGGAAATTATGCTAAAGCTTTTGAATTGTTAAAAAGTAAAGCCATCATTCCAACAGAAGAAGAAATAGAAGAAAATTCTAGAGCAAGAAGTGCAAAAATGCGAGTGGGAATAAAAATATAATTAAAATCAGACAAAGTCTGTGGCAAAAAGAGTAACATATAATAAAAAACCAAAGAAACTTACTTTCATGGATATCATGAAGGGAAACTTCTTAAACCGTGATGAAGTAAAAGTTCATTACAAATATTTTTTACTCATTTTTTCCTTGTTGATGATTATGATTTACAGCAATCACTTGGTCAACAAAAAAATAGAAACCGTAAACCAACTTAAAGAACAGGCAGAAGAATATAAATCTAGAAATGCTTACGCACAGAGCAGATTGATTAAAGTAAGAATGGAAAGTGAGCTAAGCAAAGAAATGGAAGGAGATTCTCTAATGTCTTTAGAAAATCATCCACATAAACTTTTAATAAAAGTAGACAGTTTAGAAAATGGCGATAAATAGTAATGAATATGATATCAAACGCGGCAAAGCGTTAAAATGGGGTTACCTTTTTGCAGGGGTAGCTTTCATCGTATTTATTATGTTTTTAGCGAGAATTCTTTTTCTACAAAATACCAATGTAGAAGAATTTGAAGACAATTATATCAGTAAAAATTACAGAGAGGCCACTTTAAAAGCTGCTCGTGGAAACCTTTTTGCATCAGATGGTTCTATTTTAGCAACCACCGTAATGAGATACGATGCATATATCGATTTTAAAACCATCAAAGATTCTGTTTACGACAATAATATTGGCGCATTGACTGATTCTTTGAGTCAAATGTTTGGTAAATCAAGAGTTCATTACAGAAAAATCTTTGACGAACAAAAAAAGAAAAAAAATCAATATTTTTCATTGGTTAGAGGTTTAGATTTCGACCAATATGACAGAATTAAAAAATTCCCGATTTTCAGTAAAAAAGATAAAAAAACAGGGAAATTTAAGAAAAATAGATGTCTCATTATCGATAGAAAATTCCGAAGAGAACTAGCAACAGCTCAAATTGGCGCAGGAACCATAGGAATGGATAACGAGATTGGAAAATCTGGATTAGAAGGCGCTTTTTCTAAATATCTTACCGGAACAGATGGCAAAAGATTAGAGCAAAGAATCAATTCATCTCAGTGGAAACCAATTGATTACTGGAAAGTTCAAGATCCAATTGACGGTCAAGACGTATATACTACTATTGATTTAAGAATTCAAGATATTGCCCATTCTGCTTTAGAAAAACAACTGCTACATTTCGAAGCAGATCATGGTTCTGTTCTCGTGATGGAAACCGCTACTGGAAAAGTAAGAGCCATGGTAAACCTTAGAAGAAATGAAGAAGGAAATTATATAGATGCTTACAATTACGCATTGAAAGATGCTACAGAACCAGGTTCTACATTTAAGACGGTTTCGCTTTTAGCGGCAATGGACGATGGATTTATAGATGAAAATACCAAAATCAACATTGGCGGAATTAAATGGGTTTACGGAGGTCAAGTAATTAACGATTCTCACGCAGGTGGAACGTATGACATCAGTGATATTTTAGCACAATCAAGTAACATTGGTGCAGCAAAAATCATCACACAACATTATGCAGATAAACCAGATGTTTTCTTAAAACATTTGAAAAGATGGAAACTTTTTGAAAAATTAGAAATCGAACTTCCGGGTGTTACCAAACCTTCAATTGTAACGCCAGAAAATAAAAGATGGAACAAAGCTACATTGGCTTCTCTAGGATATGGTTATAGTGTGAGCCTCAATTTATTACAGCTCACTACATTCTATAACGGAATTGCCAACAAAGGAAAAATGGTGAAGCCGCTTTTCATAGAAAAAATCATGAAAGATGGTAAAACTACTTACCAAGCAGAACCTCAGGTTTTGGTAGATAAAATGGCTTCAACTGAGGCGATCAATCTAATGACTGCGATGCTTACCAAAGCGGTAGAAAAAGGAACCGCAAAAAGTATTTTCACGCCAAACATCAAATTGGCAGGAAAAACTGGAACCGCGAGATTTGAATATTGGAAACCGGGACCAACAAAATATCAAGCAAGTTTTGCAGGATTTTTCCCAGCTGATAATCCTAAATACACTTGTATAGTAATGGTAAATCAACCAAAAACATCAAAAGGATATTATGGTTCAGTAGTTTCGGCGCCAGTTTTTAAAGAAATTGCAGGAAAAGTCTTCCTTAAAACACCACTAAATATAGAAAAGGAGCTTTTAGTAGATAAAAAGGTGAACCTTAATAAAATGCTAGAACCCAATGTAAAGGTAAACGTGAAAAACGGAGTTCTACCAAATCTAAAAGGTTTAATAGGCAAAAACATTATTCCACAATTAGAAAACCAAGGTTATCGAGTTGATTATAAAGGTGTTGGAAAAATAAAAAATCAGTTCCCGATGGCTGGAACTGTCATTAATAAAAACCAAAGAATTTATTTGGAATTACAGAATTAAAATGATTTTATCAGAATTATTACATAAAATTCCCGTTTTAGAAACTAGCGGAATTCTTGCACTGAGCGAAGTCGAAGTGTCAGAAATTGTATTCGATAGCAGAAAAGTTACCGAAGGCTCGCTCTATGTTGCTATAAAAGGAACTGTTTCAGACGGACATTCTTATATTTCTTCGGCAATCGAAAAGGGAGCGAAAACCATTGTTTGCGAAGTTTTACCAGAAAAATTAATCGATGGAATTAACTATATTCAAGTTAAAAATTCATCTAAAACTTTAGGCAAGCTCGCTGCTAATTTTTATGGAAATCCTTCTGAAAATCTGAAATTAATCGGCATTACAGGAACCAACGGAAAAACCACCGCTTCTACTCTACTTTTTGACATTTTCAAAAATTTAGGCTATCAAAGTGCGCTGATTTCTACCGTAGAATACAGAATTGGCGATGAAATTATTCCTTCAACTCACACCACTCCAGATGTAATCCGATTGAATCAAATGTTGGCAAAAGCTGTAGAAAACGGTTGCGAATATGCTTTTATGGAAGTTTCTTCTCACGGAATTCATCAAGACAGAATTGAAGGTTTACACTTTGCTGTGGCTGGTTTTACCAATCTTACTCATGATCACCTTGATTATCATAAAACGTTTGATGAATATCTGAAAACCAAAAAGAGATTCTTCGACGAATTACCAGAAACAGCAGTAGCGATTACCAATGCTGATGATAAAAATGGCGATGTAATGCTACAAAATACCAAAGCGAAAAAGAAAAATTACGCTTTGAAAACTTTGGCAGATTATCACGGAAAAATTTTAGAAGTTGATTTCAACGGAATGCTTCTGAATTTCAACGGAAAAGAATTCTGGACGACTTTAACGGGCAAATTCAATGTTTATAATTTGCTTTTAGCTTTTGCAATTGCAGTAGAATTAGGATTTAATGAAGAAGAAGTTTTACAAGCGATTTCTACTTTAAAAAGAGTGAATGGCAGATTTGAAACCATAAAATCTGATGGCGGAATTTTCTTCATCGTAGATTATGCTCACACTCCAGATGCTTTGGAAAATGTTTTAGATTCCATCAACGAAATTAGAACCAAAAACGAAAGATTAATAACTGTTTTCGGTTGTGGTGGAGACAGAGACCATGCAAAGAGACCAGAAATGGGAAAAATTGCAACTAGAAAATCTACTTTGGCCATTATTACCACAGACAATCCGAGAACTGAAAATCCTCAAGAGATTATCAAAGAAATTGAAGCAGGTGTAGAACCGCAGAATTTTAGCAAATACACTTCTATTCCAGACAGAAGAGAAGCAATAAAAATGGCAATAAAATTTGCCGAACCAAAAGATATTGTTCTCGTTGCAGGAAAAGGCCACGAAACGTATCAGGAAATCAATGGAGTGAGACACCATTTTGATGACAAAGAGACGATTGTAGAGTTATATAAATTGATGTCGAAGTAATTTGATGATGAAAAAAATATTTAAAATATTATTCGCTGTCATTTCAATCGTTTTTGTAGGAGTTTTGATGTTGTATCTATTTACAAACAAGTTTGAAAGAAAGTTAAATGTTTTAGATTGTGAAGGTGTTTATTACAAAGGATTATTTGAAAAACCAAAACCAGGATATTTAGATTTTTCGGAAAATAATGCTAAAGTAGATGTTGCAAACTGTCTTTGTGAAAAGTACATAAAAAATAAAGATACGGCTTACAAAAAAGAAATAATAAAATTATATGATAACATTGGGTTAAAATGGGAAAAATATGAAAAGCCAAATATTAATGCTGATACAATATGTAAATATAGAGGTCAAATATTTATCCAAGCCTTTGACTTGTAAACATTAAAATTAAACAAATGCTATACTATCTATACGAATATCTTACCAATCACGGAATTCACATTCCTGGATTAAACTTACTGAAATACATCTCTTTCAGAGCGGCTTTTGCTGTGCTTTTGTCATTGCTTATTGCACTGGTTTATGGTAAAAAAATCATCAATTATCTGCGCAACAAACAGATGGGCGAATTGGTAAGAGATCTCGGGTTAGAAGGACAAAAACAAAAAGAAGGTACACCAACAATGGGAGGTTTAATCATCATTTTTGCCACCATTATTCCTGTACTCTTATTTACAAAATTTAATATTTATGTTCTTCTGTTAATTGTTTCCATGCTTTGGATGGGTGCCATCGGTTTTATAGACGATTATCTCAAAAAAATAAAGAAAAATAAAGACGGTTTAAGCGGAATTTTTAAAATTATAGGACAAGTTGGTTTAGGTTTAATCGTTGGAGTTACCATGTATTTTCACCCAGACATTACCATCAAAAGAAAATATGCTGATGCTCACGAAATCAATAGAACCAGCGTTTCTCAAAACTTCGCTCCAGCAGAAAGAGAAACCATTTCTACCGTTCCATTTATGAAAAATAATGAATTCGATTATAGTAAAATTCTTTTCTGGATGGACGAATCTTCGCAGGAAGAATGGGCTTGGATTATTTTTATTCCACTGGTAATTTTCATTGTGACCGCTGTTTCTAATGGAGCCAATATTACAGACGGAATTGATGGACTCGCCGCAGGAACGAGTGTGGTAATTTTAGGAACACTAGCCTTTTTTGCCTATCTATCTGGAAACATCATTTTCGCTGATTATCTGAATATTATGTTCCTTCCGAACATGGGAGAAACCACCATTTTCGCAGTTGCTCTAATTGGAGCAACGATAGGATTTTTCTGGTACAACACTTATCCAGCTCAAGTTTTTATGGGCGATACTGGTAGTTTAATGTTAGGTGGTGTAATAGCGGTTTTAGCAATTATTTTAAGAAAAGAATTGTTGATTCCAGTTTTATGTGGGATTTTCTTAATCGAAAATCTTTCAGTAATGCTGCAAGTAGCGGTTTTTAAATACAGAAAGAAAAAGTACGGATTAGAGTACGCTCAGAATAACAGATTGTTTAAAATGTCTCCACTTCATCACCATTATCAGAAAAGTGGTTTCCATGAAAGCAAAATTGTTAACAGAATGGTTATCATAGGAGTTATGTTGGCGATTATTTGTTTAATAACACTGAAAATTAGATAAAAATTAAGTTCCGGAGGAACGAACGATATATAAGCATTGGATTTTAATCCATTATAATAATCAAAATCAAAATGGAAAAAATGAAAGTCGTAATTCTAGGAGGAGGAGAAAGTGGAGTGGGCGCTGCAATTTTGGCTAAAACTAAAGGTTTGGAAGTTTTTCTTTCAGACAAAGGCGAAATTAAAGAGAATTACAAAAAAGTTTTGGTAGAAAACGGAATCGAGTTTGAAGAAAAAAACCACGATGAAGAAAGAATTCTTGCTGCAGATTGGGTTATAAAATCTCCAGGAGTTCCTAAGAAAGCTGAAATGGTTCAAAAAATCAAAGCAAAAGGAATCAGACTTTCTTCGGAGATAGAATTCGGTGCAGAATTTACCAATGCCAAAATCATCGCCATCACAGGAAGTAATGGGAAAACCACTACTACATCGCTCATTTATCACATTCTGAAAAATGACAACTTGAATGTAGGACTGGGTGGAAACATCGGCAAAAGTTTCGCAATGCAAGTTGCGCAAGAGAATTTTGATTATTATGTATTAGAAGTTAGCAGCTTCCAATTAGATGATATTCAGAATTTTAGACCATATATTTCTTTATTGTTGAATTTGAGTCCAGATCATCTTGACCAATACAATTACAACTACGAAGAATATGCTTTGGCAAAATTTAGAATTGCCGAAAATCAAGAAAATGACAACTATTTTATCTACAATAAAGATGATGAAATGAGTCAAAAATTGCTTCAAGAATTAGATTTGCGAGTGAAGCAAATTCCTTTCTCTATGAAGGAAAAATTAGAAGAAGGAGGTTATACAGAAGAGGAAAAAATTGTGGTAAAACTTCACGATGAGTTTTCTATGAAAATAGAAGATTTATCTCTGATGGGAACACATAATGTTGCCAATAGCTTAGCTGCCTCTATCGCTGGTAAATTATTGAATATCAGCAATGAAAGCATTAGAAATTCTCTGATGACTTTCCAAGCGGTAGAACACAGATTAGAAGGTGTGGCAGAAATTAATGGCGTGAAATTCATCAATGATTCTAAAGCAACCAATGTAAATGCTACGTACTATGCTTTAGAAAGTATGAAAACACCAACGGTTTGGATTGTAGGCGGAACAGACAAAGGAAATGATTATACAGAAATAGAAGATTTAGTAAAAAGAAAAGTAAAAGCGATTATTTGTTTAGGGCTTGACAATGCTAAAATCATTAATTTTTTCAAAGACAAAAAAGACATTATCGTAGATACTTCTAGCATGGAAGAAGCGGTGAA
Source organism: Cloacibacterium caeni (assembly GCF_907163105.1). GTDB lineage: Bacteria > Bacteroidota > Bacteroidia > Flavobacteriales > Weeksellaceae > Cloacibacterium > Cloacibacterium caeni_A. Next base: position 2,408,091 of record NZ_OU015321.1, on the reverse strand, counting down.
AACTGCGAAATCTCTAGCAGAAAAAGGCGATACCGTTTTACTTTCTCCTTGTTGTGCCAGTTTTGATTTATTCAATAACTATGAACACAGAGGACAATTATTTAAAGAAGAAGTTTTAAAAAACAATTAAAAAAAAGCCACGAAGTGGCGATAAGAAATAAAATAGGATTTCAATCCTATGAAATAAAGAATGGAACAACAAGAAAACAAATTTGAACTTTTAAAAGGCGACAAAGTGCTTTGGATGGTGATTATTTTAATCTCCTTCTTTTCCGTGTTCCCTGTTTATTCTGCAAGTTCTAACTTAGAATACATTGTGCAGAATGGTACAACTACGGGACACGTTATCAAGCATATGTTTTTTGTTTTCTTAGGTTTAGCCATTATGAGAGCTGTAGGAACTGTAAAATACGAACACATCGGAAAACTGAGCAGTATCCTTCTCGGAATTATGGTGATTTTACTTTTTGTAACCATGTTTACGGGACAAAAAATCGACGGAGCGTCTGCTTCTCGTTGGTTAAAAATTCCAGGAACTCCAATTTCTTTTCAGCCATCAAGCTTTGCATACCTCATGTTAATTATCTATTTGTGCAGATATTTAACTAAAAAAATTAAAAGAGAAAGACTTCCAATAGAGAACATATTTTACATTTTCGGACCGGTTTTATTGGTTTTCGGATTGGTTGCAAAAGATAATGGTTCTACTGCTTTGATGATTCTAATGGTTTCATTAGCAGTAATGTTAGTAGGTCAACTTTCCGCAAAATACATTTTAGGATTTTTAGGAATTTCAGGACTTTTTGTGGGAATTTTCTTGTTTTTGGCTTTAAAAACAGATTTAATTGGCAGCAATCGTGTTCATACTTGGGTAAGTAGAATAGAAACTTTTGCCAATTCTAAGAAAAATGCCAATGTAGAAGACGAAACTGTAAAAGCAAAAAATTACCAAGTCAACCAGGCAAAAGCAGCCATAGTTCACGGCGGAATTACAGGAATGGGACCAGGAAAATCTGCATTGAAACAAATGCTTCCACAGTCTGCTTCAGATTTTATTTTCGCCATTATTGTAGAAGAATATGGCTTTTTTGGAGCATTAGCACTCATCACGTTGTATATGATTATGATGATTAGAATTGTGATGATTGCCAGTAAAATGCGAGCTTTTTTCGGGAGTTTATTGGTGCTAAGTTTAGGAATTATGATTTTCGTGCAATTAGCAGTAAATATTGCTGTAGCGGTAAATCTTATTCCAGTAACAGGACAACCGTTGCCTTTAATAAGTTATGGAGGAACTTCAATGTTGGTGACTTATCTTCAATTAGGAATTATTCTGAATGTAAGTTCAAGAATTCTCACTTTCGAAGAAGAAGGAATGGGCAAAAAACAAAATGTAGAAGAAATAAATGATATAGCATAAATTATTTATGAATCGTAAACAAAAATGGATTTTAACGATTTCAATTTTGATGAATTTTATATTTATCTTATCTTGGTTATTGAACAAAATTAATACTCCTTCTTATGAATTAGGAATTTTGAAAGAAGATATAAATGTTGGAATTTTAGGAGGAGAAAAAACGTATTTCAAAATACCAAAAGGAACAACTGTTAGAAATGCTTCTGAAAGAGGATTAAATGCAATTGGACAGTTTGAAAATGAAAGGTTTGAAATAATTATTACTTCAGACAGAGAAATAGTTGATTATAACCAACCAAGGAATAAAATGTCAGAATTTGGAAATTATTATTCAGCTGACAAATATCCAGGAAAAGAACGTTAATATGAGCAAAAAATTAAAAGTTTTAATGAGTGGTGGTGGAACAGGTGGTCACATCTTTCCTGCTGTTGCCATTGCGCAGGAAATACAAAAACGTTTTCCTGATGCGGAATTTTTGTTCATGGGAGCCAATGGAAAAATGGAGATGGAAAAAGTTCCGCAAGCTGGCTTCAAAATTGAAGGATTAAACATTGCAGGCTTTGACAGAGGAAATCTGTTGGCTAATATTAATTTACCGTTTAAAGTGATTTCTAGTTTGCTTAAAGCTAGAAAAATCATCAAAGAATTCCAACCAGATTTTGCGGTAGGAACTGGTGGTTTTGCAAGCGGACCAGCTTTATTCATCGCTGCGAGAATGGGAATCCCTACTTTTATCCAAGAGCAGAATTCTCTCCCTGGGAAAACCAATATTTTCAATGCTAAAAAAGCAAAAACCGTTTTTACCGCCTATCCAAATATGGAAAAATTCTTCCACGGAACGAAAACGTTATTTTTAGGAAATCCTATCAGAAAAAACATTATTACTGATATAATTGACAGCGATTTAGCCAAAGAAAAATTAGGTTTAGAAAAAGGGAAATTAACTATACTTTCAGTAGGCGGTTCTTTAGGTTCTAGAACTTTGAACAACGGCTGGAAAGAAAACATTAATCAAGTTTTAGAAAAAGATTACCAGCTGATTTGGCAAACAGGTAAACTAGATTATAAAAATATTTTAGAAGAAACGAAAGACATTCACAGCAGAAACATTCAAATTGTAGAATTTATTAAAAACATGGAAATGGCTTATTCTGCGGCAGATGTAATTGTTTCTAGAGCTGGAGCGATTGCGATTTCGGAATTAGCCATTGCTAAAAAACCAGTTTTGCTGGTTCCTTTTCCGTTTGCAGCAGAAGATCATCAAACCAAAAACGCTCAGACTTTGGTTGAAAAAAACGCTGCTAAAATGGTGAAAGACACAGAGATGAAAGATAAATTCTGGAACACGCTTTCAGAAATTTGCGAAAACGAAGATTTGAGAACGGAAATGGCTCAAAATTTAGACTTTTTTGCAAAACCAAAAGCAACAGAAGAAATTGTGAATGAGATTTTTAAGAATTTGAATATTAAAGAGTAAACGTCTGTCATTCTGAACGAAACAAAGTGTAGTGAAGAATCTATTTAAAGATTTTTCATTCCGTTTCACTCCATTCAAAATGACAAAACGTAAAAAATAAAAGAAATGAAAAACTATAAAAACTTTTACTTCGTAGGAATCGGTGGAATCGGGATGTCTGCTTTGGCAAGATATTTCCATGCTGCCGGGAAAAATGTTTTGGGTTATGACAAAACCGAAACCAAACTCACTACAGAGCTTCAGAAGGAAGGAATTTCTATCACTTATGAAGATGTGGTAGATGAGAAAATTTCGTCTTTGAAGAAAGAAGAAACATTAGTGATTTATACACCTGCGATTAAAGTTTTGGGAATTTTAGATTATTTTAATGAAAATGGTTTTGAAGTTTTAAAACGTGCAAAAGTTCTCGGGATGATTACCGAAGATACCAACTGTATTGCAGTAGCTGGAACACATGGGAAAACAACTACTTCAAGTTTGGTAGCACATCTTTGCAAAGTGGCGAATCTTCCATTTTCAGGATTTTTAGGTGGAATTGCAGAAAATTACAAGTCAAATTTCATCTTTAACGGAACAGAAATGTCTGTTTTAGAAGCTGATGAATATGACAGAAGTTTCCTAAATCTTTCACCAGATTGGGCGATTATTACTTCTATTGATGCAGATCATCTTGATATTTATGGAGATACAGAAACCATAGAACAAGGATTTAGAGATTTTGCAGATTTAGTACCAGAAAACGATCAACTTTTCGTGAGAAAAGGTGTAAATATTGGCAGACCTTGTAAAACGTATGCTGTGAATGAAGAAGCGGATTATTATTCTGATAATCTGCACATTATAGACGGTTGGATGATGTTTGATTTTCATGCTGGCGAACAAACCGTAGAATTTGCATGGCAAATTCCGGGAACGCATAATGTGGAAAATGCAACTGCTGCGATTGCTGTTTTGCACAATTTAGGAGCAGATTTTTCGGCAATTCAAGAAGGGATTTCTAGTTTCAAAGGAATTAAAAGACGTTATACCAAACATACTTTTGAAAACGGAAAGATTTATGTAGATGATTATGCGCACCACCCAACAGAACTGAATGCGGTGATTGGTTCCATCAGAACTTTTAACCCAAATAAAAAACTGTTGGTAGCGTTTCAGCCACATTTATTCAGCAGAACCAGAGATTTTGCAGATGGTTTTGCAGAAAGCTTAGCTGCAGCAGATGAATTGTTATTATTAGACATTTATCCTGCAAGAGAATTGCAGAAAGATTTTGAAGGGGTAAATTCTGATTGGTTACTAGAAAAAGTACAGTTAGAGAAAAAAGAAGTATGCAGTTTGAGCGAAGCTTTTGACAAAATCAAAGAAAAAGATTTTGACATTTTGCTTACAGTAGGTGCAGGAAACATAGACACTTTGTATGACCCAATTATGAATTGGATTGGTACATTGAAAAATTAAAATTAGAAAAAACTCGGACGTAAGTTTATGAAAAACAAGTGGAGAATTCTCAAAATTTTTGTCACAGTAGTCATCTTCGGATTTCTATTGAGCTTCTCTTTGAAGAGATTCAATGACCGAAAAATTGATGAGCAATCTATCATCGTAAAATTAAATGATAGCTCCACTCCTGTTTATTTTGTAGACGAAAAAGACATTAGAATCATTGTAGAAAGGTATAATACCACAAAAAAAGTGGGCGATGTAGATATCCCGAGTTTAGAAAAAAAATTAAACGAATTGCCAGCTGTAGATAGCGCAAACGTTTATTTGAATTTAAATGGAAAACTTAATGTAGATATTAAACAAAGAGTTCCCGTTTTTAGATTAAATAATGGCGGAAAAGGATTTTATGTAGACAAAAAAGGAATAGAGTTCCCAATTTCTAAAACATACTCTCATTCTTGCATGCTCGTTTCTGGCGATGTGAAGAAGAAAGAGTATAAAAAACTCATTGAGTTAATAGAAAAAATAAACAAAGACAGTTTCTGCAAAAATTTCTTTGTAGGCATTACAAAAGAAAACGGAAACTACAATCTTGCAACCAGCGATGGAAATTATAAAGTAGAAATCGGTGATTTAGATAGAATAGATTTTAAAGTAAAAGGTTTTAAAACATTTGTAGAAAAATATTTGGTATATCAAGCTCCAGAAAAATATTCTAAAATTTCTGTGAAATATGACAACCAAATCGTAACCACTCTTAATTCTGGTTATAAACCCGAAGAAGACAGTTTACAAACAAATGAACAAACCCCAATAAACACCGTTACAGGAACACAAAAAACCGAAGAAAAAACAACTAATTAAAAAAAGAGAACAGCAATATATGGAAACACATGATTATTCAGTAGGTTTAGACATTGGTACCACGAAAATTGTTGCCATTGTAGGCAGAAAAAATGCCCACGGAAAAATTGAAGTTTTAGGCGTAGGTAAAGCCAAAAGTTTGGGAGTTCACAAAGGAATTGTGAATAATATTTCTCAAACGATAAGCTCTATCAAAGCTGCTATTTCAGAAGCAGAAAAATCTTCAGGAGTTCCTATTCATAGGGTAACCGTAGGTATCGCAGGCAAACACATTCGTAGTCTGCAACACTCAGATTACATCATGAGAGAAAACCCAGATAAATATATCACAGATGAAGATATAGAAATCTTAAAAGACCAAGTAAAAAAACTAGTCATGCTTCCTGGTGAAGAAATCATACACGTGCTTCCACAAGAGTACAAAGTAGATTCTGAAGGCGAAATCCAAGAACCAATCGGTATGCACGGAAAACGTCTGGAAGCAAATTTCCACGTAGTTGTTGGTCAAATGGGAAGCATCAGAAATATAGCACGTTGTGTTCGCGAAGCTGGTTTAGAAATGGAAGCCCTTACTCTAGAACCTCTTGCGTCTTCAGAAGCTGTTCTTACTACTGAAGAAAAAGAAGCGGGAGTTGCCATCGTAGACATCGGTGGTGGTACTACAGATATTGCTATTTTTAAAGATAACATCATTCGTCATACTTGCGTCATTCCTTATGGTGGCGGAATTATCACAGACGATATTAAAGAAGGCTGTTCCATTATAGAAAAACACGCAGAGCAACTGAAAGTAAAATTCGGGTCTGCTGTACCAGATTTAGAAAAAGATTCTACGTTTGTTACCATTCCAGGTTTACACGGAAGACCAGACAAAGAAATTTCTCTAAAATCTTTGGCAAGTATTATCAATGCAAGAGTAGAAGAAATTCTCGAAATGGTAAATACAGAATTAAAAGCTTATGGAGCTTATGAACAAAAACGCAAACTCATCGCAGGAATTGTGTTAACAGGTGGCGGTTCTAATCTTAAAAACCTTCGTCAGTTAGCCAATTATGTAACAGGATTTGATGCAAGAATTGGTTTTGCCAATGAATATATTGCCAATGACAAAAACCAATATCTGAAATCTCCTGAGTTTGCTACCTCAATTGGTTTATTGATGGAAAGTTTAAAAATTCACGACAAAAAACCTGTAGAAAAACCTATAGAAGAGCCAAAAGTAATAGAAGTTCCTCAAACAGAAAATACAGTAGAAGAAGTAAAAACTGAGGAACAAGAAATTTCACAACACATCGAGGAAGTGAAGAAAAACAAACCTACTTTTGGACAATCCATCCTTGAAAAAGTAAAAAAATTCTTCGAAGAAGTAGAATAATTAAAACGAATAACACAAAATAAGTAAGTAACTTTTATACATCGAAAATATATGGAAAATACATTAAATACAGGGTTTTCATTCGATTTACCAAAAGGAAATTCATCTATCATAAAAGTAATTGGTGTAGGTGGTGGAGGTAACAATGCGTTGAAACACATGTACGAGAAAGGAATTCATGGAGTAGATTTTATCATTTGTAACACCGATGCACAAACACTAGATAATAACCCAATTTCTACAAAAGTTCAGTTAGGAGCTGCCATTACAGAAGGTTTAGGAGCTGGAGCAGACCCAGAAGTTGGAGAAAAATCTGCCTTAGAAAGTATTGATGAAATCAAAGCTGTTCTAGGCCATAATACCAAAATGGTTTTCATAACCGCAGGAATGGGTGGCGGAACCGGAACTGGTGCGGCTCCTGTTATTGCAAAAATTGCCAAAGAAATGGGAATTTTAACCATTGGTATTGTTACCGTTCCTTTTAGTTTTGAAGGGAAAAGAAGACTAGAACAAGCCGAAAATGGTTTAGAAAAACTTCGCAATAATGTAGATTCCTTAATTGTTATTAATAACGATAAACTTCGTCAGCAATTTGGTAACCTAGGCTTCAAATCTGGTTTTGCTAAGGCAGATGAAGTGTTAGCCAATGCTGCTAAAGGTATGGCAGAAGTAATTACTGGTTATTTCGATGTAAATATAGACTTCCGTGATGCGCGTTCAGTTTTACAAAATTCAGGAACTGCTCTCATGTCTACAGGAACCGCTTCTGGCGAAAACAAAGCTGAAGAAGCCGTGAAAAAAGCACTCGATTCTCCATTATTAAATGATAATAAAATCACAGGAGCTAAAAACGTTCTTCTCCTTATCAGAAGTGGAAACGAAGAAGCTACTATGGATGAAATCGGCTTAATTAATGACCACATTCAGCGCGAAGCAGGAAACACTGCAGATATTATTTTCGGTGTAGGAACAGATGCAGAATTGGGAGATTCTATCAGTGTATTGGTTATTGCCACTGGTTTTGCAGCAGATGATCAAAAATATGCTGGTCCTACCGAAAAAATTAGATATACATTAGAAGACAGTCCTTCTACACCAAAAGTGAAGAGAGAATCTCCATTTGGGAAAACTTCTTCTGAAAAATCTCAAGAAAATCCAATGCAAAACTCATCAAAAAGCATGTTTTTCTTAGATGATTCTAATGAGAACAGCACTCCAGATTTTCCTAGCAATTCTGTAAATCAATTTGCAGAAACACAAGCGGCAGTAATGGAAGAAAGAATTGAAGAACTTAGATTTTTTGAAGACGAAAGTTTAAGCATCGAAAGCAGTCATCAAACTTTTGAAGTAGAAGAACAGGAAAATAATGTTTTAGAATTATTTTCATTTGATGATGAAGACGTTTTAGAATCTCAATCTTTCACTTTTGAAACAGAAGAAAAGAAAACCACAATCATTGAAGAAACTCAGTTTAATGCTGCACAAGAAGTACAAAATGTGAAACTTTCCGTAGAAGAGACCAAAGAAGAAATTTCTTTCATTGTAGAGGAAAAAACTGTTGAAACTTATAGACCAAAAGCAGAAACGAAAACTTTAGTTGAAGAAAAACCAATTGAGTTCACTTTCAAGATTGCAGAAGAAATAGAAGAAGTAAAAACCGTTTTTGAAAATCAAACTGAAGAAAAAATCACTTTTACAGAAACTAAAATTGAAGAGGAATTTAAATTTATCGAAAAAAACACTGCTACAGAAAAAGTTCAGGCAAGAAGAGATAAATTGAAAGAGTTCAACTCTCGTTATCAGACAATAGAAAACGAAAATGAATTTGAAAATATTCCTGCTTTCAGAAGAAAAAACATCAATATAGGTCACGAAAATGCTTCTCAACAGCAAATTTCTAGTTTCCTTTCTGAAAACAATGGAAGAGTACAAATCAGAGAGAACAAGTTTTTAAACAAAGACGTAGATTAAAATTTTTAAAATTTAGAGAAAATGAGTTTAGAACTTACCATAAACGAAGCGATTAAAACCGCAATGAGAGAAAAAGACAAAGTAGCTCTTGACTCTCTGAGAGCCGTAAAATCTCAAATTCTCTTGCTTAAAACTGAAGCAAAAGGAGCTGATGTTTCTGCAGAACAAGAAATTGCCATTCTCCAAAGAATGATTAAGCAAAGAAAAGATTCTTACGAACAATTTGTTGCTCAAAATAGAAATGATTTGGCTGAAGTGGAAATGGCACAAATGAAAGTGATTGAACAATTTTTACCTGCTCAACTTTCTGCGGAAGAATTAGAAGCAGAAATTAAAAAAATCATTGCCGAAGTAGGCGCAGAATCTCTAAAAGACTTAGGAAAAGTTATGGGAACTGCTTCTAAAGCTTTGGCAGGAAAATCAGATGGAAAATCCATCTCTGAAATGGTGAAAAAACTATTATCATAATTAAATTTTCATATTAACGATAAAGAGCCGATGAAAAATTCATCGGCTTTTTTCATTAAAAAGGAGTCATTTTGTCTTAATAGATTTTTGGCATATTTTTGATAATAGAATTAAATAGAATTTTCCAAATTTTAATTATAAATTTGCACTACAAAATCTTGAATTTTCTAATCATTAAATAAAATATATATTATGTATCCAGCAGATTTAGTAATGCCAATGAAGGCAGAACTCACAGATAAAGGTTTCCAAGACCTTACCTCAGCAGAACAAGTAAATGATGCACTTAAACAACCGGGAACTACCCTAGTTATGGTAAATTCGGTTTGTGGTTGCGCAGCAGGAGCAGCAAGACCAGGCGTTATTTATTCTTTAACTGGTGATAAAAAACCAGACCATTTGACTACTGTTTTTGCAGGTTTTGACACAGAAGCGGTAGCAGAAGCTAGAAAGCATTTTGCACCATTCCCTCCAAGTTCACCGTGCGTTGCACTTTTCAAAGATGGAGAATTGGTTCACATGCTAGAAAGACACCACATCGAAGGAAATCCTGCAGGTGCAATTGCGGCAAATTTACAAGCAGCTTACGAAGAATTTTGCTAAAATTCTTTCAAAAATAATCCTCAATCCGTTCTAAATTTTTAGAGCGGATTTTTGTTGCATTCTAATTACTAAATTCTCAAAAATTTTATTAAATTTGAGCAATGGCAACAAAAGCTCTCTTCAATATGGCTGTAAATTGGTTTATTCGACAAAGAATAGACCAAATTCAGAATTTCATGAAACATCCTATTGAAACTCAAAACGGAGTTTTGTTTTCTCAGCTTTTTCATGCAGAAGAAACAGAATACGGCAAAAAATTCGGTTTCAAAGACATTTCTTCTTACCGAGATTTTCAGCAACAAGTTCCTATCGTAAACTATGAAGAATTCGAGCCTTACATAGAAAAAGCAAGACAAGGTCAAAAAGATATTTCTTGGCCAGGAGTTATTCGCCAGTTTGCTAAATCTTCTGGAACAACTAATGCAAAAAGCAAATTCATTCCTATTTCAGACGAAAGTTTAGAAGATTGTCATTACAAAGCAGGAAAGGATTTAATTTCCATTTATGCAAACAATCATCCTGATAATGAATTATTTCTCAATAAAAATTTAAGATTAGGCGGAAGTGCAGAATTGTACGAAAGCTTCAATACTAAGTTCGGAGACTTGTCTGCTATTTTGATAGAAAATCTTCCTTTTTGGGTAGAAATTACCACGGTTCCCAGCAAAAAAACTTCCCTGATGTCAGAATGGGAAACCAAACTGAAAGCCATCGTTTCAGAAGTTAAAAACCAAGACGTAGGAAGTTTAACCGGCGTTCCAAGTTGGATGATGGTTTTACTTCAAAGAATTTTAACCGAAACAGGAAAAGGCAATATTTCTGAAATTTTCCCAAATTTAGAAGTATTTTTCCACGGTGGAATCAGTTTTAAGCCTTACAGAGAACAGTATAAAAAAATCATCGGCAAAGACATCAATTACTACGAAATTTACAATGCTTCTGAAGGTTTCTTCGGGATTCAAGACAGAAGTAGCAGTGATGAAATGCTTCTGATGCTCGATTACGGAATTTTCTACGAATTTATTCCGATGGATAAATTTGACCGAAATAATCTTCAGGCTATTCCGCTAGGAGAAGTAGAACTCGGCAAAAATTATGCTGTGGTTATTACTACCAATGGTGGACTTTGGCGTTATTTAATCGGCGATACGGTAAAATTTACTTCCCTTTCTCCGCATAGAATTCAGATTTCCGGCAGAACCAAACATTATATCAATGCTTTTGGCGAAGAATTAATGATAGATAATGTAGAAACCGCGCTAAAAAAAGCATGTGATGCAACAGAAGCTCACGTTTTAGATTACACTGGAGCGCCTGTTTTTATGAGCGAAGGAAAATCTGGAGCGCATGAATGGTTGATTGAATTTGCCAAACATCCTAATAATTTCGAAGCGTTTTCTAAAATTTTTGATGACACTTTAAAATCTATCAATTCAGATTACGAAGCGAAACGTTACCTCAATATGACACTGAATCCGCCAATTATTCACATGGCAAAAGAAAAACTTTTCTATCAATGGATGGAATCTAGAGGAAAACTGGGCGGACAAAACAAAGTGCCACGATTGAGCAACGACAGAGAATACATCGATCCACTTTTGGAGTTGAATAAAAACTAATGAAAAGACTTCTTCTAATTTTTGTTTTAAGCCTATTCTCAATAAATTCTTATGCGCAAAGTCTAAGCGGAAAAATACGTGATACTATCATTAGTAGAAAGTATGACCGAGTTCTATTTGAAATAAAACTTATAAAAATCAATTCTGAAAAAGAATACTTTTCAACCTCTGATATGTATGGAAATTTCAGATTTTCAAATATTGAAAATGGGGATTATCAATTCACAATCAACAATGAATTTTACGACAAAAATCTTTTTCTCATCAAAATAAACGGAGACACCTCTTTAAATATTTTTGTCAAAAAGTTCTGCCAATATCATGAAAATAAAACTTCTGTTTGCCCAAAATGTAAATCTTCCAAAAAAGTTGTTCCTATATTTTATGGATTAACGACTTTAGATTTCATGAAGAAAAATAAGAAAAAATATCATTTTGCTGGCTGCGAACTTTCTTATTGTATGCCAAATTGGTATTGTAAAAGAGATCGGTTAGAATTTTAAATCGCATTTTTTAATTATTTTTCTATTTCTTTCTTAACATAAATCAATGACAAAACCGCTCATCATAACTTATCTTTGTAAAAAATTTTTTATAAAATGGAATTATTAGATAAATTAAAGTGGAGATACGCTGCAAAAGCGATGAACGGAGAAAAAGTAAGCGATGAAAAAGTAGAAAGAATTTTAGAAGCAGCTCGTCTTGCTCCTACTTCTAGCGGTTTACAGCCTTTCGAAATTTTCGTGGTGTCTAATCAAGAGGTTAAAAATCAATTGAAAGAAGCAGCAAGTAATCAACCGCAAGTTGCAGATGCTTCTCATGTTTTGGTTTTCGCAGCTTGGGATACTTACACTGCAGAAAGAATCAACTACATGTTTGATTTAACGAACGAAGTAAGAGGTTTTACTAATGATGGTTGGGAAAACTACAGACAATTTTTATTGAACGCTTACGTTCCTAAATCTGCTGAAGAAAACTTCGTACACACTGCAAAACAAGCGTACATTGCTTTCGGTGCTGCAATTATTGCAGCTGCTTTCGAAGGTGTAGACGCTACACCAATGGAAGGTTTCAGCCCAGAAAAAGTAGACGAAATTCTTGGTTTAAGAGAAAAAGGATTAAGAAGTGTTTTACTTTTACCTCTTGGTTACAGAGACACTGAAAAAGACTGGTTAGAAAAACTTGAAAAAGTAAGAAAACCAAAAGATAAATTTATCACAGAAGTGAAATAATAAAAAATCCTCAGAAAATTCTGAGGATTTTTAATTTATATAAAGATGGGTTTTTAACTCTTCCATTCTACCACCGCTCTAATAAAAGCTTCGGCATTTTCTAAAGGAATATTTGGTAAAATTCCGTGACCAAGATTAGCAATGTATTTGTCTTTACCAAATCTATCAATCATTTCATGAACCATTTTTCTAATCACTTCAGGAGAAGAATGTAATCTTGCAGGATCAAAATTTCCTTGAAGAGTGATAGAATTATTGGTAAATTTTCTTGCCAATTCTGGAGTAATCGTCCAGTCTACACCCAAAGCAGAAACTTTAGATTTCGTCATTTCTTCTAAAGCATACCAACAACCTTTCGCAAAAACTACAACGTGAGCTTCTGGAGCTAAAGCTTCTACAATTTGGTTAATGTATTTCCAAGAAAACTCTTGATAATCTTCAGGAGAAAGCATTCCGCCCCAAGAATCAAAAATTTGCACCGCAGAAACTCCGCTTTGTACTTTTCTCTTTAAATAAGCGATGGTTACGTCTGTAATTTTTTGTAAAAGCAAATGCGCTGCTTCTGGTTGAGTAAAGCAAAATGACTTCGCAATGTCAAAAGATTTAGAGCCTTTTCCTTCAACACAATAGCAAAGCAAAGTCCAAGGTGAACCAGCAAAACCAATCAAAGGAATTTCGTTTTCTAATTTCTGTAAAGTGATGTCAATCGCATCATAAACATATTTCAGATTTTCTTCTGCTCCTTCTACTTGCAGATTTTGTACTTGTTCTAAGCTTCTAATTGGTGTATCTAGCCATGGTCCAACTGATTCTTTCATTTTGAAATCAATTCCCATCGCTTGTGGAACTACCAAAATATCAGAAAATAAAATCGCTGCATCTAGCGGAAATCTTCTAATCGGTTGAACAGTAATTTCTGCTGCCAATTCTGGAGTTTGACAACGAGTGAAAAAATCGTACTGATCACGTAGCGCGATAAATTCTGGCAAATATCTTCCTGCTTGTCTCATCATCCAAACCGGTGGTCTTTCTACAGTTTCGCCTCGTAATGCTCTTAAATATAGGTCGTTTTTTATCATTTTTCTTGTTTTGCTTCTCACAGATTACACAGATTTTCACAGAAAATAAATTCAAGATTTCTATTTCTTAGCCTTTAACTGATTTAATTTCAATCAATGAAAGAATTAAATTTTAAATTAAAAATCTGTGCTATCTGTGAGACATTATTATTTTAATTAAATCTTCTAAATTGCTTTCTTTACTGGTAAAAATTTTACTTTGTGTAAATTTTCTCAGCTCTTTTTCTGTGGTTTGTCCGATAGAAAAGATTTTCAAATTTTCTAAAGAATTAAACTTCGCAAAACTACGAACTCCACTTGGACTAAAAAAAACTACAGCCTCATATTTTTCATGAATTTTTGGGTAGAGAATTTTAGTATTGTAAAGCATTACTTTTTTGTAAGAAATATTCTGAAGAGGTAATGCTTTATCTAAAATATCAAGCGCTAAATTGCCACAGAAGTGAATAAAATTTTCTTTTTGACTATGCTTGAGAATAAATTCAGACAAATCATTGAGATGTTTCTTCACTTTAAAGGTTCCAAAACCGTTATTTCTCAATTCTTTTTTGGTTTTAAGACCTACTGCGTAGATTTTATTATAATGGGCTTCTTGAAAGTTTTCATTTGGCTGAAACCCATTTTCAAAGAAAGATTTTACAGCGTTTACGCTCGTGAAAATAAGTGAAGAATTCTTAAGTGGAAAAGGTTTGGTTTTAATTCTTTCAATCGCTATAAAATCCTTAAAATCACAAGAAAAACCGGTTTCTAATTTCTCTGAAACCTCATGTTCGATTCCTGTTTTCGTGAAAAGGATTTTCATGATGACTCTATTCCTTTATTTGTTTCTTAATTTCTTCCATCATTTCTTTTCCTCCGTTTTCTAGTACAAATTCTGCAAATTTTTTACCGTAATTTTCAGATTTTTCATACTCAAATTCTTCAACTACATTTATCGTTTTACTTCCGTCTAAAGAATTTAATCTTCCAGAAAATTTGATTTTATTTTCTTCAAAAATCGCTATTGCTCCAATTGGCGCAGTACAGCCACCTTCTAAAGTTCTGAGGAAATTACGTTCTATTTCAACGCAAATTTGAGTGGTTTTATGATTGATTTTTTGCAAAATTTCTTTGGTTTCCTTATCATCTACCCTACTCGAAATTGCTACAACTCCCTGACTAGGAGCAGAAATCATAAAATCTAGTATTTCATACCCCAACTCCATTTCCATTCTTTTAATACCCGCCAAAGAAAAAAGTGTAGCATCAAAATCTCCTTCTTCTAATTTCTTTAAACGCGTTTGTACGTTTCCTCTGATATCTGAAAACTGAGTGTTCGGGAATTTTTCTGACCAAAAAGCTCTTCTTCTCAAACTGCTGGTCGCAATTTTAAGTTCTGCTAAATTTTTATTTTTTGAAGAAGACTTTCTCACCAAAACATCTTGCGGAAAATCTCTTTCCAAAACGGCAGAAACTTCTATATTTTGAGGTAAAATAGTAGGAACATCTTTCAGAGAATGTACTGCAATATCTATTTCATTATTGAGTAAAGCAATGTCTAAATCTTTGGTAAAAACGCCCGTAATTCCTAGGGAATAAAGCGGCTGATTAAGGTTTTTATCCCCAGAAGAAAGCACAGGAACCAGCACTGTTTCGTAGCCTAAATTTTGTAATTTTTGTTCTACTTCTTTTGCTTGCCACATTGCAAGAGGCGAATTTCTGGTACCTATTCTAATCATTATAAAAATTTCTTTTCTTGAAAACTTCGTAAATTCTAAATCGTAAATTCTAAAATTACTGATGTTTTTTGTTGAACTCTTCTTTGGGTTGTTCTACCAAAATTTCGTTCATCAACTTAGTAACTTCTTCAGCACGAAGCGGATTTTCGATGATATATTTCGCAAATCTATTGGTGATTTTTTGAATCAATTTTTCGGTGAGTTCCATGTCTTCTATATCCACATATCTGTGTTTTCTGTGGAAATTATGCATTTCATGGTCTTCGATGTGTTTCAGCGCAGCTTTAAATTGATGAATATTCGGCGCGAATTTTCTTTTTCTTTCCCAAGCCAAAAACTCTTTGGTCATTTCCTTGATGATTTTCTCCGCTTTAGGAATTTCTTTCTTACGTTGCTCGATGGTTTCTTGAATATGCTTAGACAATTCGTCTACATCTACCAATTGCACCGCTTTATTTTCCGCCACTTTTTTATCTACATTATTTGGAATAGAAAGGTCTATCACCAAGGTTTCTTTTCCGTTTGGAAAATGTTTCTGATGAATAATCGGGTGTGAAGCGCCAGTTGCAACGATAAGAATATCTGTAGATTTCAGTTCTTCTTCGAAATTTTCAAAAGCAATTTGCGGAATGCTGTACTTTTCTGCAATTTTCTCTGCTTTTTCATAAGAACGGTTGGCGATTTTTACTTTTGGCTGATACACATGTTTCACCAAATTTTCTACAGTATTTTGACCGATTTCGCCAGTTCCCAAAAGAAGAATATTCTTCTCTGAAATCTGTTTTTGAGTTTTTAAGATATAATGAACCGCTGCATAAGAAACAGAAGCTGCACCGTTTGAAAGTGCGGTTTCGTTTTTAATTCTTTTAGAAATCTGAATCGCCGAATTAATGGCTCTTTCTAAGTAAGGATTGCTAAAACTTTTATGTTTTTTGAATCTATGGTAAGCATTTTTTATCTGACCAATAATTTCGAAGTCTCCTAAAATCTGACTTTCTAAACCTGCAGAAACCCTGAATAGATGATAAAGCGCTTCTTCGTTTTTCATCACATTTACAAACTGCATGAAATCCATCAAACTTACGTCTACACTCTTGCAATACATCTCTGCAATCGCAATATAATTATGAGAAGTAGTATAGATTTCGGTTCTGTTACAAGTAGAAACTACAAATGCGTCACCGAGTTTCTTTTCATGAATTTCTTTTACGAATTGTTTTACGTGTTCATCAAAAAACGCAAATTTCCCTCTGATTTCGGCATTGGCTTTTTCAAAACTAATGCTTAAAACAGTGAAGTTCTGTGTATTATATGTCTTCGCAAGAGAATTCATTTCAAGTTTGCAAATTTAATCATTATTATGATATAAAATTTCTAATTTTCATCATATTTTAATAGATGTTATGAATTGAAATATTTGGTCATTACATAATGAAACCCGATAGGTTTTATGTTAAACAATTCACCTTCAATTTTATACCCTAATTTTTGGTAAAATTCTGCAGCTGTTTCTCTGGCATTCATCCAAATTTTATGAATTTGAGCTTCTCTTAAAATCTCTTCAGCTTTTTCTACCAATTTTTTTCCTATTCCATTCCCCTGATAATCTTCTAAAACTGCCATTCCTCTAATTTGAGCAATTTGGCCATTTTGCAAGACCGTAATAATTCCCACAATTCTATCTTCCACGAAATAACCTAGATGAAAAGTTTGGTCATCAAAATCACCACTAAATTCATGTGATTCTTGAGGAAGATTTTTTCTAAGGATTTCTCGTCTAAGAAGATAGGTTTCTTCTGGGCTAATTCTTTTAATCATTTGAAAATCTGAATATTAAATTATTTTAAGAAATGAAATTCATTAAATTCTCAACAGAGAAAAATAATTTTTAAAGTTTCGAGTTTAAAGTTACAACAAGCATTTAAAAATTTATAAAATTTTAACGATATTTTTTGTTTTTCATTATTTTTAAATGCTCTGAAATTTATATCTTTGTCACTTAAAAATTTATAGAAGAAAATGGGGTTATTTGATATGTTCACGCAAGAAATTGCGATAGACTTAGGAACAGCGAACACACTTATCATACATAATAATAAAATCGTGATTGACCAGCCGTCAATCGTGGCTATCGAGCGTTCAACTGGAAAGGCAATTGCTGTAGGAGAACAAGCGAAACACATGCAAGGAAAAACGCACGAAGATATTAAAACGATTCGTCCGTTAAAAGATGGTGTAATTGCAGATTTTGCTGCATCAGAACACATGATTAAGGAATTTATCAAGCAAATTCCTGGCATCAAAGGAAAATTAATTCAGCCTTCTCTTAGAATTGTAATTTGTATTCCTTCTGGTATTACAGAAGTAGAAAAAAGAGCGGTAAGAGATTCTGCTCAAAAAGTTAATGCTAAAGAAGTAAGATTAATATATGAACCAATGGCTGCAGCAATAGGTGTAGGAATTGATGTACAAAAACCTGAAGGTAACATGATTATCGATATAGGTGGTGGTACTACAGAAATTGCAGTAGTGGCTCTTGGTGGTATTGTTTGTGATAAATCTGTAAAAATTGCAGGTGATGTTTTCACGAATGACATTGCTTACTACTTAAGAACGCATCACAACTTATACATCGGAGAAAGAACAGCAGAAAGAGTGAAAATAGAAGTAGGTTCTGCAGTAGAAGATTTAGATGTAGAGGTGGAAGATATTCCAGTACAAGGTAGAGATTTAATTACTGGTAAGCCAAAAGAAATTATGGTAGGTTATAAAGAAATCGCAAGAGCTCTAGATAAATCTATCATCAGAATAGAAGATGCAGTAATGGAAACGCTTTCTCTTACTCCGCCAGAATTAGCAGCAGATATTTACAAAACTGGTATTTATTTAGCTGGTGGTGGTGCTTTATTAAGAGGTTTAGCAGACAGACTTCACAAGAAAACAGGATTACCAGTTTTCGTAGCAGAAGATCCATTAAGAGCGGTTGTTCGTGGAACAGGTATTGCTCTTAAAAACATGGATAAATTTAACTTCCTTATAAAATAAGTAAAAACCTAGTTATAGAATGGGGTTTTTGATAAGATTATTTAGCAAGAACGGATTATTTCTGTTCTTTCTTTTTTTACAAATAATTGCCGTAACATTGATTTTCAGTAGAAACTCAATGCAACAATCTTTTATTGCAGCACAAACTACCGCGTTTAATGCTTGGGTTTCTGGTTACATAGACGAAGGAACCAGCTACTTAAAACTGAAGCAAATTAATGAAGAATTAGTTGCTCAGAATAAAACGCTGATGCAGGAATTATACGGTAAAGAAAAAATTAAAAATCCTAGTTTTGTAAGAGTTACCGACACGATTGGTGGTGGACAAATTTACACTTTCGTAGATGGTGAAATTGTAAATAATTCTATCATTAGAAAAGATAATTATTTTACCATTAACAGAGGAAAAAGACATGGCGTTTTCCCTAAAATGGGTGTAATTGCACCACAAGGAATTGCAGGAATTGTGATCAATACCACTAATAATTATGCATTGGTACAATCTGTACTCAGTATGAACAAAATTAGAATTAATGCTTCGCTTAAAGATTCTGGATTTTTCGGAACGCTTACTTGGAGAGGCGAAAATTCTAGAACCATGCATTTATCAGACATTCCTAAATATGTGCCAATAAAAGTAGGCGACACGGTAGTTACAGATGGCAAATCTGCAATTTTCCCACAAGGAATTATGATTGGTAGAGTTGCTGGCTACGAAGTAGATTCTAAAACAGGATATTGGGATATTTCTGTAGAACTGAGCCAAAAAATGGGGCAACTTAACAAAGTTTATGTTGTAAGAAATTTAAAAAAATTAGAAGTAAAACAAATTCAAGATACTCTTGATGCCACGATAAACAATGATCAGTAGAAATTTATTTACAGATGTTTTATTAATCGCAATGTTAGTTACATTGCAAATATTTTTATTTAACAGAATAGATATTGCTGGTAAATATACTCCTGTCATCTACATTATTTTTGTTTTGTTTTATCCTTTTTACAGGAATCTCTATATTTTTCTATCGGCGAGTTTTATTTTAGGATTATCTATAGACGCATTTTTAGGAACTTGGGGTATCAATGCATTTGCCACTACACTTATCGCCTATTTTAGAACCATTATTTTCAAAACTTCCACAGAAGTCTCTTCGGATGTATTTTCTTTCCATAATCTTCAGTGGTCACAGTTTCTATTTTATATTTTTTCAAGTATTTTTGTGCATCAACTATTAGTTCAGAGTATAGAATTTTTTAAATTCGACAGGTTTTTTGAAGTAATACTTAATATTTTAGTAACCAGTGTTATTTCTATAATATTTGTACTCCTCTATTCGTTAGCATTTAAAATCAAAGAAAAAGTTTGAAAACAGCCTATTATAAAATTACCTTATTTCTCTTTCTCATTGCCGCAATTTTTGTGGCAAGATTGGTCTATTTACAGTTGCTTACAGATAGATATGCGCTCAATGCAGCCAATACTTCTATCAAGATAGACTATGTCATTCCTCAACGTGGAATTATCTTTGACCGAAACGGAAAAATTTTAGTAGGTAACCAACCTTCTTATGAAATTTCTTTCACCCAAAGTCAAATGACGCCAGATTTTGATACTTTGGGTTTTTGTAATTTATTAAAAATCAGCAAAAAAGATTTCATCAAAAAAATAGAGTCTATTAAAAAAGAAAAATATTACTCTAAACTCACTCCTATGACTTTCAAAAGTGATATGAGCAGAGAAGAAATCGCTAGAATTCAGGAAATTATCTTCAAATATCCCGCTTTTAATATCGTAGAAAGACCTCAGCGTAAATATGAAGTTTCTACCTCTGGAAATTTACTTGGCTACACCAATCAGGTCAACGAGAATTACATCAAAAAAGATTCTCTTTATTATTTGCCTGGTGATATTGCTGGGATTACAGGAATAGAGCGCGCTTACGAAAAACAATTGCGTGGCGAAAAAGGAATGCGCTACATTCAGAAAGACATTAAACTGAGAAATGTAGGCCCTTATAAAAACGGTGAGTTAGATAAAGAAGTGGTTTCTGGTAAAGATTTAACGCTTACTATAGACTATGATTTGCAAAGAATCGCCGAAGAAATGCTTGTGAATAAGCATGGCGCAATTGTAGCACTTGATCCAAATAATGGAGAAATTTTAGCACTCGCAACTGGGCCAGACATAGACCCAAATCTTTTTACAGGACCTAACAAAAAAAGAAATATTTATAGATTGGCAAATGACACCATCTATGATAACAAACCTACTTATGACCGTTCAGTTCAAGCTGCTTATCCTCCAGGTTCGCCTTTTAAATTGTTGACCGCATTAGCTGGTTATCAAATGAAAGTCATCAGTGATTCTACCAAATTTACTTGTAGACACGGTTATAGAATGGGAAGACATACCATCGGTTGTCACTGTGGTACTTATTGGCCTATCGGAATGGAAAAAGCCATAGAAAAATCTTGCAACAATTATTTTTCTAGTGTTTTTTATAAAATCACCGAAAAATACGGCCCAAAAGGAAGAAATAGAGCCATAGATGAATGGAAAGAAATCATGAATAGCTTCGGATTAGGAGAATTTATGAATAATGACTTGGCAGTTGGTGCAAAAGGAAAAATTCCATCCGGAGAATTTTATACCAAAAGATTAGGGGAAAAATGGCATCCGTATCAATCTGCTATTTTTAATGGAATGGGACAAGGAGACGTTCTACTTACTCCGCTTCAAATGGCAAATTTTACTGCGGCTATTGTTAATAGAGGTTGGTATTTTACACCACATATTGTAAAATCTATTGACGGAAAACCTAATCCAGACGAAAGATTTAAGAAAAAACATGTGACCAAAGTAGAACCTAGATATTTTGATGTGGTTCTAAAAGGTATGAAAGATGTTTTCATCGGCGGAACAGCTAGAGGACTTGCTTCTAAAGAATTCACACAACTCGGAAAAACAGGAACTGCACAGGTTCCTGGAGGAAGAGATAATTCAATTTTTGTAATGGCAGCACCTGCTGATAAACCAAAAATTGTAGTAGTTGCAGTAATAGAACACGCTGGTTTTGGTGCAACTTGGGCAGGTCCAGCTTCTACCATTATCGCTGAAAAATATTTGTTAGGAGATATTAAGAGAACTTATCTCTACGATAGAATGATACAATCTAGTTTCATGGGAGAGTACAAGCGAATGTACATCAATCATCTTACCAAAAAAGGTTGGTATACCGCGCCTAAACCAGACCCTATTCAATTGAAAAAACTAGAAGACAGCCTAAGATTACTCAATGAAAAAAAGGCAGCACAAAATCCAAAAAAATTAAAAGACACCACTAAAAATAATAAAACGTAAAAGATGAAATGGGCAGAAGGAATTGATAAACTTGGCATTTTTCTATACTTGGCTATTTCACTTTTTGCAATAGCAAATATTTATAGTGTAGATGAAGGATTAGGAACCAAACAATTTATATTTTTTGGAATTTCACTCGTGGTAGGACTTGTAATTTTCACTATGAGAACAAAGTTTTTTGAAAACTTTGCGGGAATTTTTTTCATATTGGGCGTCCTTTCATTAGCAGGTTTACATGTTTTTGGAACTGAAATTTTAGGTCAAAAAAACTGGTACAAGTTTGGCGGTTTTACCATGCAACCCGTTGAATTTGCAAAAATCGGGACAGCACTTATGCTCGCCAATTACGTTTCTGGACCTGATTTTAATCTGAAAATGAGAAAATCACAGTTGACGGTTTTAGCTATTATTGGAGTGCCAGCTTTAGTTGTTTTATCCATTCCAGATGTAGGTTCATTATTAGTATTTACTGCGTTTGCGATTGCTTTATACAGAGAAGGATTAAATGGTTGGCTATTTATAGTAGGATTTGTTTTAGCAGCTGTTTTTCTTTTGTCGATTGCGTTTAATCCTCTTTACATTACTGGAGTTCTAGTAGGTTTAGTCCTCATTTTCATTCTCTTTAATTATCAAAAAATTCATTGGAGCGTTCCTACGATAGTCACCATTGTCGGAAGCTTAGGAATTTTAGCCGGCATCAGTTTTGGAACTCCAAAAATCATGGAAAAACTACCAAAGCATCAGCGAGAAAGAATAGAAGTTCTCTACAAAGGTGAAAAAGCTTTCCGAGATACTTCTGGTTATAACTTATTGTATTCTAAAACGGCTATTGGTTCTGGTGGTTTTTTTGGAAAAGGGTACATGCAAGGTTCTGTAACACAAGGAAAGTTCGTTCCTGAACAAGAGACAGATTACATTTTCTGTACTGTGGGAGAAGAATGGGGCTTCTTCGGAAGTTTTCTTTTGGTGTTATTTTATGCCATTTATATCGGGAGAATATTTTACTTAGCCGAAACTCAAAAAAATACTTTTAACCGAGTTTTCGGTTATTGTTTTGCTGGAATATTACTCATGCACTTTTCCATCAATTTAGGAATGGTAATGGGACTATTTCCTACAGTGGGAATTCCACTACCTTATTTCAGTTATGGAGGGAGTTCTCTTTTAGCATTCTCTATTATGACCGCTATTTTCTTTAAATTAAATTACGCAGATAAGAATTCACTCGTATAATGAGTTGTCCTAAAAAAGGTTGACTCGTTAATAATTCAAATATAGTTAAATCGTAGCAGAATTAATTCTGTTACGATTTATTTTTTTCCATTGTTTTAATTGTATTGTTTTTTGTTGATGCGCTTGGTTTGGAGTTATCATATTAATTGACATATGTATTCTAAAATTGTTGTATAAAGTTATGGCTTGTGTAACTTGTTTGTTTAAATTTTGATAGTTTTCAAATATTTCATGTAAACCAAATTCTTCTTTTAAAATTCCATTTACTCTTTCTGCTACTGCATTTTCATACGGGTCGTATTCTTGCGTCATACTAATTAAAATATTGTTTTTCTTTAACAATTCGGTATACTCTTTACTGCAATATTGTAAACCTCTATCAGAATGGTGAATGAGTTGATTTTTTGTTTCCCTGTTAATCAAAGCCATTTCTAAAGCTTTTACTGTAGTTGAACTCATTAAATTATCTGACAGTTGATAACCAACGATTTTCTTGGAACAAGCATCAGTGAGTAAATGCAAATAGTATGTTTTCTCTTTTGTTCGTAAATAAGTTATATCAGCAACCCAAACTTGCTCAGGTCTGTTAAGTACAAAATTGCTAATTAAATTTGGATAGCGTTTCATCCAATGTCTTGAGTTTGTTGTTTTGTAATATCTTCGAACTTTAGGTACTTGTAAATATTCGGCTTTTAAAAAATCTAAAAAATGATCCCGACCAATTGATATATGATGTTTTATAAATTCATCTTGTAACATTACATAAAGTTTCTTGCCACCTGTTCGGGGTAATTGCTTACGAATAGTAACTACTAAACTTCGTAATAATTCTGAGTTGTATTTAGGCGTTTTTACCTTTGACTTTCGCTTGTAAAATGCTTGTTTTGTGTATCCAAACAGTTCGCATAACTCATAAATAGTCAATGAACTATTTACATTTATTTCTTCAACTGCTTGGAACCAGACTTTTTTACAATATCAATTTTAAGCTCACGTTCAGCTATTTCAATAAATCGTTTGAATACTTTTAATTCTTCTTCTTTTTTTGCTAATTGAGCCTCTAGCTCTTTTATACGCTGTTGTTGAGGATCTTTCATAGGACGACCAATAGTTAATTTATCTTCATAGGTAAATTTACCATATTTTTTTAACCATCTTGGTAGACAACTATTGCCTTGAATATTGTAACGTCTTCGAAGTTCTGCTTTAGTAAATAAACCCCTCTCAAATTCACTTACAACTTGACGTTTAAATGCTTCGCTATAAATTTGTGGGGCAATTGGAATTTTTGAAATTTTCTTTTTTGTTGACATATTATCTAATTTTTAGTCAACTTTTTTCAGGACAAGACATAAATAAAAAAACCTCCGCAACTAGTTGCGGAGGTTTTTTATCACTATTTAATTTAATTAATCTATATTAATTCGTTGCTTCTGCAGTAGCAATATTTTGATCTTCTTTTAGAATTCTTTTGGCAAATCTATATTTTGGTCCCCAATAAGAATCATTAAGTGAAGAAACCATAACACCTCTAGAAGTAGCTGCATGAATAAATTTAATTTCTCCTTCTGGTGTAACTTCTTGTACTATTCCTACGTGAGAGATTCTTCTGTTGTGCGCAAAGAAAACTAAATCTCCTTTTTGCAATTGCTGTCTCTCTACTCTTTCTCCTAGCTCAGCTTGTTCTGCCGCTACTCTTGGCAATTCTAAACCTGTAGTTTCTTCATAAACGTTTAAAACGAATGCTGAACAATCTATTCCACTTCTGGTAGAACCACCAAATCTGTATGGTGTTCCAAGATATGTATTCGCTTCACTTAGAATATCATCAATCGTTTTAGCATGAGAAATCGCTCCCGTAATCAAAGCAGCCATTTCTGATTTTTTTGCCATTTCAAAAGTTGCATTATAGCTATCATAAGAACTTTTGCTCGCAGAATTTAGATTTTTAGTATTTATTTTATCTAGTTTGGTACTAGATTTGTATTTTGTAGGTGTAGAAACAACGTAGTTTGTTACACAAGATTGCAACGAGAAGATGGAAATAATTGCAACCAAACTTAGCAAAACTCTTTTCTTCATATTTATTTGATTATCTGTGTAGATTTCTTTTTTAGACAAGACAAAAGTATATTATACAAGTTTTTTAGGACTTGATAATTGTCAGTTAATCAAAAAATTTAACATTTTTTAACATTTGTCTTTCATATGTTAAAAAAAAATTTCCGCGAGGCTCCTATTTTGGAAATCCTGCGGAATTTTTTTTTAAGACTTTTTAACAAAATATTGTCAAAATCTATAAATTATATAACGCTAGTCTATAATGATGTAAACTTTAACGGAGCAAATTCTTTATTATTAAATTTGTCACGTAAATTTCTTAAAATCAATACACTAACTGTTTTAGAAAACAAATGCTATTTTCTACATTTTCATAAGGTTCATAATTAGGAATACGAGAATAGCCGGACTTTTCATAAAGATGAACCGCCGAAACTTGCTGAACTCCAGTTTCTAAAACAGAAAAATTGTAACCTTCTTCTTTTGCCCATTTTTCAAGAAGCAATAGAACCATTTTAGCATATCCTTTTCCTCTATAGTGCTCTTTGGTAAACATTCTTTTAACTTCGATGGTTTGGTCATCATATTTTTTATAAGCACCACAAGCAATGGGTTCTTTGTCTATATAAATAATAATACAGTTTTTTATAGCATCTAGCTTATTATATTGAGCATAAAAAGAATGGTCTTCTCCGTCTATTTCTGCAAGATAAAGATCTAATTCGTAGACTAATTTTTGGAAATCTTTGTGATGGGATTCGGTTTTTAGGATATCTATTTTCATATTAATATTAAAAAAAATCCCTCTCGAAATGGAGAGGGAAGTTGTGATTATCTGGTGAATAATAATTCTCTGTATTTTGTGAGTGGCCAAAGCTCATCATCTACCATCATTTCTAATGCGTCTGATGCTTCCCTAATTTTATCAAACAATGGCTTCACTTCGTTACAATAGGCTTCTGCCTGTTTCTGTGAGTTGGTAGTAGATTTTGCTTTATCTTTTGCTTTTAACAACTCTTCTACTCCTAACTTAATAATAGAAACGTTTTCAGAAATCTGAGTAATTAAACTCATTTGTTCTTTTGCCAAAGCTTTGAATTCTTTATCTCCGAAAATTTCTTTTAATCCTTTTACATTGTCTATCAATCTGTTCTGATAGTTTAATGCAGCTGGAATGATGTGATTTCTAGCAATATCTGCCAAAACTCTAGCTTCAATATCAATTACTGTAGAATATTTTTCTAACTTAATTTCGTTTCTAGCTTCTACTTCTACATGAGAGAAAACGCCCATTTCTTCGTAAAGTTTCACGAATTTTTTGTCCATTTCTCTTCCTAAAGCTTCTGGAGTAGTTTTAAGGTTAGATAAACCTCTTTTCTGTGCTTCTTTTGCCCAATCATCAGAATACCCATCTCCTTCGAACATAATGTTTTTCGATTGTTTGATGTATTCTCTTAACACATTGAAAATAGCTTCATCTTTTTTAAGGCCTTTCTCAATTAAAGCATCTACTTCTTTTTTGAATTCTTTTAATTGTTTTGCAGCGATGGTATTCATTACTGTCATAGATTCTGCACAATTTGCAGAAGAACCTACTGCTCTAATTTCAAACTTATTTCCTGTAAATGCGAAAGGCGAAGTTCTGTTTCTATCTGTATTATCTAATAAAATTTCTGGAATTTTACCTACTACATTTAGTTTTAATTCTGTCTTTTCTTCTGGAGAAAGTTTTCCATTAGTCACTTTTTCTAATTCAGAAAGTACACCGTATAATTGTGAACCGATGAAAACAGAAATAATTGCTGGTGGCGCTTCGTTTGCTCCTAATCTGTGGTCATTACTTGCAGAAGCAATGCTTGCCCTTAATAAATCTGCATATTCATGAACTGCTTTAATCGTATTCACGAAGAAAGTCAAAAACTGTAAGTTTTTCTTAGGATTTTTCCCTGGGCTTAATAAATTTTCGCCAGTATCTGTAGAAAGTGACCAGTTATTGTGTTTTCCACTTCCGTTTACTCCAGCAAATGGTTTTTCGTGTAGTAAAATATGGAAATGATGTTTGTGAGCTACTCTTGCCATCACATCCATCAAAAGTGAATTGTGGTCTACTGCTACGTTTGCTTCTTCAAACATCGGAGCCAACTCAAACTGGTTTGGAGCAACTTCATTATGTCTTGTGGTAACAGGAATTCCCAATTTCATACATTCTATTTCTAGCTCCTTCATAAAATTCATCACTCTAGTAGGAATAGAACCGAAATAATGATCATCTAACTGTTGACCTTTTGCAGGAGAATGTCCTAATAACGTTTTACCTGTTAATACTAAGTCTGGTCTTGATTGATATAATGCAGAGTCAACTAAAAAGTATTCTTGTTCCCAACCTAAAGTAGGAATCACCTTTGTTACATTTTTATCAAAATATTGCATTACTTCTGTTGCCGCTTCGTCTACAGCATGTAAAGCTCTTAATAATGGTGCTTTGTAATCTAATGTTTCACCAGTATAAGAAATAAAAATAGAAGGAATACAAAGTGTAGTTCCCATAATAAAAGCTGGAGAAGTAGGATCCCAAGCTGTATAACCTCTCGCTTCGAAAGTATTTCTAATTCCACCATTTGGGAAAGAAGAAGCGTCTGGTTCTTGCTGAATAAGCATTCCACCGTTAAATCTTTCGATAGCTCTTCCCCCTTCAATTGGAGTAAAAAATGAATCGTGCTTTTCTGCAGTAGCTCCTGTTAATGGCTGAAACCAGTGAGTGTAGTGAGTCACTCCTTTAGACAAAGCCCAATCTTTCATTGCTACAGCAACCTGATCTGCGATATGTCTTTGGATTTTTGTTCCTTTTCTTATAGCATCTAAGATAGACTGAAATGCTTCTTTGGTTAAATATTCTCTCATGGTTTCTTCAGAGAAAACATTTTCGCAATACAATTCTGATAATTTCGCAGGAACTTCTACGTGATTATCTTTTCTAAAGTTTTTAAAAGGAAGCGTTTCTAACGCTTTAAATCTTAATGTTGACATATAGGTGTTGAAATTTTCAGCAAATTTAAGTAAAAAATCGAAACTTTTACAAAACACCCCTAAAATTTTAAGGGTATTTGTAAATTTTACATAGATTTTTGAATAGCAAATCAATAAAACCGATAACTTAAATCTATTTTAATGTAAAATTAATCTTTGTTTGTGCTTTTGTTCATACTTTAGAGAAACAAAATCATTTTGAACAAAAATGAACTTAAACATCTCAAAATCAATACAATTAAGTACTCTTATCATAAATTCAAAATAAAAGTTGTAACTTTGTAGACTTTTTTAAAAAAAAATATATATGGCAAATTCTAGAGCAAGAGAAACAACAGAAGCAATCGAAAGAATTTATGTCTCTATGAGACATTTGTTTTACAGAGGATTTTTTAAACCTTCAGGAGTTTCGGGTGATAGCATTAGAAGCCTTCTAAAAATCATCAATCCAGAAATCTACGGAACCATGAATGTTCCTAATAAAGTAGAGCTAGATGGTTTATTATATGTATTAGATAGATTACCAGAAGGTATAGAAGAATGCGCATTTATTCACCTTACTTCAGACGAAGGTTTTGACAAAGGAAGTTTTGAACCTATAGTTCCTAAAAAACGTAGAAGAAATTGCTATAGAATAGATGAACACCAAATGAACATAGAAGTTCTACTAGGTCGTTCAGAAATTTATGATATTCTAACTCACCTTACTTTCTTATATATAGAAGCTGACAAAATAAGAAACATTGCTTTCTTAATAGATGAAGACGGAGAACCAAAACGTTCTTGGAAAATTATAGAACAAGTAGCAAAAGGTGAGAAAAAATTCAGCAGAAAAGAAAAAGAAGTAGCTCTTATTCATCTTTCTTCACTTTTGGGAAGAACTTTCGAAGAAACGCTTAATGCTTATAATAATTTCGGCGAAGACAACAATCCTGATAGACTTTTCAAAATTATCTATCACTTAGGAAAAGTAAGTTTTGACGACTTGAAACAAGTGAGAGAAAGAGAAATTCATTTCAGTGCCATTCTAAAAGAAAGAGTTGGTCACCATTATTTCGGCGAAAAATGGGCGAATCACGTAAAACAAGTTTTAGGAGATAACAATCTATTAAACAGACCTTTACATATTATTTCTGCCAATATGCACTCGGTGAAAAATATGCTTTTTGCCAATGACGCATTGAAGAAAAAGAATACTAAAGATGTAGATTATTCACTTTACGAAGAAATTTCTAACAAAAAGGAACTTAGAGACAAAGTTCTGGAATATGCAATTTCTAAAGAAATGATTTACATAGACGATAATTCTGGAAGTAATATAGACGTTCAGTTAATTGATTTATCAAAAGTAGACCTCAAAAACTCTCCATTTGCTAATTCTGGTTACAAAGGAGATGATGTTTTAATGGTTTTCGATTACGCTTTCGGTGAACAAGCTTATGAAGTAATGGATGAGTTATTAAGACCATTCGAATACGAAGGAAATGTGTACACCATGAATGTAAAATCTGTTTCTATCATGGGTAAAGCAGGGATTCTTACCGGTGAAAAAGGAGACATTATGATTCCTACTTCTCACATTTTCGAAGGAACGGCAGATAATTATCCATTTGAAAACGCATTGAAATTAGAAGATTTCCAAGATGATGAATTAAGAGCTTTCGAAGGAAGCATGATTACGGTTCTAGGAACTTCTCTTCAGAATAAAGACATTTTAACCTATTTCATGACTACTTCTTGGAAATCCATCGGTCTTGAAATGGAAGGAGCTCATTACCAAAAAGCCATTCAAGTAGCTTCTAAAATCAGAAAACATATTTCTGAAGACTTATTTGTAATGTATGCGTATTATGCTTCTGATAATCCATTAGAAACAGGTTCTACCCTTTCTTCAGGCGGATTAGGATTAACGGGTGTAAAACCTACTTATTTAATCACACTAAGAATTTTAGAAAAGATTTTACAATCTTCTGCTAAAAACAAGACAAAGAAGTAATATTAATAATATTTTAGTTCCTATATTTTTTAGGAACTTTTTTTTGTTATTTTTGTAAGAGCAGAAAAAATGGATGTTAAAAAACTAATTCAATCACTTGGTTTTCAACCAAAAGAAAACACTGATGGTATTTTTATAAAAAAATATCAAAATAATTATTGTTTAGAAATTGACTTTAAAAATCAAATTTTTGATTTTGGAGGAAAAATAAAAATTGGCGAAAAATCTACACAAAACATTACAAAACCAGAAGACTGGGTTGTTTTGGAATGTGTTAATCGTCTTTTAGAAAAAGGTTACAAACCAGAAAACATCTCTTTAGAAAAAGTTTATCCAGCCGGTCACGGAACCTCAGGAAGGCTAGACATTTGCGTTACTCGTGATGATGGTTCTGAATATCTTTTAATTGAATGTAAAACCTACGGAAAAGAGTTTGATAAAGCTTTTACAAAACTAAATAAAGACGGAGGACAATTATTTACTTATTTTAAATTCAGCAATAAGGCAGATGTAATTATGCTTTATGCTTCTGAGTTAAAAGGAAACGAAATTATTTACCGAAACGAAATTGTAAAAATTGAAGAAGACTACAAAAATGGCGATGTAAAAGATTTCTATGATAAGTGGAATAAATTACCAAAAAACAATGGTGTTTTTGATTCTTGGGTTAATCCTTACAATTTTGAAAGTAGAGCTTTAAAAATCAATGATTTAGTAGAAATAAAACAAGAAGATAGTAGCTTTATTTTCAATAGCTTTTTAGAAATTTTACGTCATAATGTAGTTTCTGATAAGCCAAATGCTTTCAACAAAATTTTCACCCTTTTTCTTTGCAAAATTTACGATGAAAAATCTAAAGAAGGAACTGATGAAGAATTAGATTTTCAGTGGTTAGAAGGAAAAGATGATGATGTAAGTTTCCAGTTAAGACTTACTGATTTGTATAAAAACGGAATGGAAGAATTTTTAGAAAAACAAGTTACCGATTTTTCTGATGATGATTTAGATTCTAAATATGCTTCTCTTTTTGCTGGTGATGAAAATTTAAAAGCACTTTTAAGAAAAGACATTGCAAGACTTCGTCTTGAAAAAAATAATGAGTTTGCTATAAAAGAAGTTTACGACAACAAATCTTTTAAGGAAAACGCAAAAGTGGTAAAAGAAGTAGTAAAACTTCTAGAAAAATTCAAAATTCGTTACACTCAAAAACAACAATATCTTTCCGATTTTTTTGAATTACTTTTAACCACAGGATTGAAACAAGAATCGGGGCAATTCTTTACACCAGTTCCTATTGCTCAATTCGTTATCAAAAGTTTACCTATTGACAAGTTGGTCGAAGAAAAATTACTCGCAGGAAAAAAAGACGAACTTTTACCTTTTGTAATAGATTATGCAGCAGGAAGCGGACATTTTCTTACCGAAAGCATGCACGAAATTCAGCGTTTAATTTTAAAAACAGATCCTAAAAAATTAAAAACTGAAGCAAAAAGTTTTATAGAAGTTTCAAAAATTCGCCATTTTGATTGGGCACTTCAATATGTTTATGGTATTGAGAAAGATTATCGTTTGGTGAAAGTAGGCAAAGTAGGTTGCTATCTTCATGGTGATGGTTTAGCAAACGTAATTCATTCCGATGGTTTGGCTAATTTTAAACATAAAGAATACAAAAATAAATTAAACATAACTCAACCTGATTTCCCTAAAGAAAACCAACAGTTTGAGGTTTTGGTTTCCAATCCTCCGTATTCGGTTTCTGCTTTTAAAAATTCTGCAAGAGAGTATTATCGAGAAGGCGATTTCGATTTATATGATAAATTAACAGACAATAGTTCAGAAATAGAATGCCTTTTCATAGAAAGAACCAAACAACTCTTAAAATATGGCGGAGTTGCAGGTATTATTTTGCCAAGTTCTATCTTGAGTAACACAGGAATTTACAGTAAATCACGAGAAATTATTTTAGAAAATTTTGAAATAATCGGAATTGCAGAACTAGGTTCTAACACTTTTATGGCAACAGGAACCAATACTGTTACTTTATTTTTAAGACGTAGAAATAATTATGACAGCATTAATCTAAAAATTGCAGTAGAGAAATTCTTTACCAATCATTTAGAAGTTACATTGAATAGTGTAGAAAAACCAGTTTCTAAATACATTAATCATGTTTGGGATAATCAGTCATTGCGAGGAACGAAGCAATCTGTAACCTTTGAAGATTATATTTCTCTTTTGAAAAAAGAACCAAACAATGTTATAACCCAACACGAACTTTACAAAGAATACCAAAAGAAAATAAAATCTAAAAATGATAAAGAATTTTGGACTAAACTTTTGGAAATCGAAAAAGAAAAACTATTCTATTTTATTTTGGTATATCCACAAAAAGTTGTTCTAGTAAAAAGCGGTGAAAAAGATGCAGAAAAACGTTTCTTAGGCTACGAATTTTCTAACCGAAGAGGAAGCGAAGGAATACACCCAATACAAAGAGGCAAAAATATTGAAGATTGCACCCAACTTTTTGATGCCGATATTTTTGATAACCCAACCAAAGCAAGTACGTATATTTATAAAGCATTTGCAGGAGATTATGATTTCCCAATAGATGAAGCCATGCAAAACAACGTTTCTCGCCATGATTTGGTAGATATGCTTACTTTTGACAGAGCAGAATTTGAAAAAAATATCTCGCTTTCAGTTAAAAAAAAAGTGAAGATTGAAAGTAAGTGGGAGTTAGTAAAACTTGAGGATGTAATAGAATTAATTTCAGGGCAAAGTCCTGAATCAGAGTTTTATAATCAAGAAAAAAAAGGAATACCTTTTTATCAAGGTAAAACAGAATTTGGCGAGATATATTTAGAAGAACCAAAATATTGGACTGAAAAAATCACAAAAGAATCATTAAAGGGCGATGTTTTGATGACAGTTAGAGCACCAGTTGGTCCTGTAAATATAAATCCATTTGAAAGAATTTGCATTGGAAGGGGATTAAATGCAATGCGTGTTTCTGATAAAATTCTTAATGTTTATCTTTTTTATTACTTAAAATCTAATCAAGAACAAATAACAGGAAACGAAGGAGCTATTTTTCAATCTATTTCCAGAGACCAAGTTTTAACTTTAAAAATCCCACTTCCTCCAATTGATATTCAACAAAAAATTGTTTCTGAAATTGAAGTTTTAGAAGCAAAAGAAAAGAAAGCAAAAGAGGAAGTGGAGAAATTGAAATTTAATATTTCATCATCAATGGTAAATTTGAAATTTAAAGAAATTAATTTAGGTTCAATTTCTGATTTCAAAAATGGGCTTAATTATTCTAGAAATAGTTTAGGTGAATTAATTAATATCGTTGGAGTTGGTGACTTTCAAAATAGATTTTCGCCAGACGTTGCATCACTAGAAAAGATTCAAATTGATGGTAATTTATCAGATGATTATCTATTAAAAACAAATGACATATTAGTTGTTAGATCCAATGGTTCAGCTAATTTGGTTGGTAGATTTTTATTTATTGATAATTTAAAAACTAAAACTTCATTTTCTGGTTTCACAATTAGAATACGGATTGAAAATGAAAACATTAATTCAAAGTTTCTTTGTCATTATTTGAAAACTGATTTCGTTAGAAATAAAATTATAACCGACAGTTCAGGTTCAAATATTAAAAGTTTGAATCAAACTTTATTGTCAAATATAAAAATCCCGCTTCCACCACTTTCAGAACAACAAAAAATAGTTTCTGAAATAGAAAAAATAGAAGAAAAAATAAAAGTTTTAGAAACTGAAATTTCAGAAATTCCTAAACAAAAAGAAGCGGTTTTAAAAAAATATTTATAATTTACAATCCTCTCAAAGAAAATTTGGGAGGTTTTTTTTGGTTCCCCTCTTTTAGAGGGGTGTCAAAATCAAAGATTTTGACGGGGTGTATAAAAAATTATATCTTTGAAAAAAAATCACCTATGACTCAAAAATTTTTAGCAATTTTTCTTTTAGCATTCGGATTATTTTCCGCACAACAAAGTGCTTACTACCAACAAGAAGCTTCTTACAAAATGGAAATCGATGTAGATGCTGCTAATTTTTCTTATCACGGTAACCAAGAAATAAAATATACCAATAATTCTCCTGATGAACTTTCGGTAGTGTACTTTCACTTGTATTGGAATGCTTTTAAACCCAATTCTTTGATGGATCAAAGAGTGCAAAACCAAGGAAAAAATGCAGACGGAAGATTAACTGAATTCGGAAATTCTAAATTAGCTTCTATTCCTAAAAACGAAGAAGGTTCACAAACCGTAAACTGGATTAAACAAAACGGAAAACTTCTAAAATTTGAAGTTCAAGAAACCATTATGAAGGTTTACCTCAACGAAAAAATAAAACCAAACTCTACCACCACTTTTACGATGGATTGGGATTCTGTAGTTCCTAAACAAATCCGTAGAAGCGGAAGAAATAACAGAGAAGGTGTAGATATGACCATGACGCAATGGTTCCCAAAACTAGCAGAATATGATTATGATGGTTGGGCAACTTTTGATTATGTAGGCAGAGAATTTCACGCTCCTTTTTCTAATTTTGATGTAACCATAAAGATTGATAAAGAATATGTAGTTGGAGCAGGTGGTGTTTTAGAAAACCCTACAGAAGTAAAAGGCTACACCGAAAATCCTACGATAAAAACAGATAAAAACGACAAGGCAACTTGGCGTTTTACCGCAAAAAATATTTTAGATTTTGCTTGGGCTGCAGATAAAGACTATTCTGTAGAAACCTTCATCGTTCCAGATGGACCAAAAGTGAATTTTGTCTACCAAAAATCTGAAAAAACACAATTCTGGAGCGAAGCACAACCTTACATTACCAAATTTTTCCAATTAATGAATGCCACTTTTGGCAGATACGTTTACCCTACTTATAGCTTTATACAAGGCGGAGATGGCGGAATGGAATACGGAATGTGTACCATGATTCTCGGCGAAGCTAGAAGTTTAGAAAATTTATTAGGATTGATGATTCATGAAGGATCGCACTCTTGGTATCAGCAAATGCTTGCCACTAACGAAAGCATGAAACCTTGGTTAGATGAAGGTTTTACCAGTTATGCAGAAGATTTCGTGATGAATGCACTTTTCCCTAAAGATGATATGCCAAATCCTTTTTACAATGCAATTCAGTCCTATGTAAGATTTGTAAAATCTGGCAAAGAAGAACCAGCAGTTTGGTTAGCAGACCATCACGATAACGGAACGGCTTATACCGTAGCTTCTTACACTAAAGGCGAATTATTCTTAGTAGAACTAGGCTACATTGTGGGTGAAGAAAATTTATCTAAAATTTTGAAAAAATATTACCAAGACTGGAACCTTAAACATCCTACAGAT
Organism: Cloacibacterium caeni; assembly: GCF_907163105.1. Classification (GTDB taxonomy): domain Bacteria; phylum Bacteroidota; class Bacteroidia; order Flavobacteriales; family Weeksellaceae; genus Cloacibacterium; species Cloacibacterium caeni_A. Next base: position 2,372,711 of record NZ_OU015321.1, on the reverse strand, counting down.
AGAGATTTTATCCATATTGCACAGCAAATTTCTGGTATGGATTTGAAATGGTTCCATCATTATTGGATTAACACGACCAAAACCATAGATTACGCGATAAAAGATGTAAAATACAATGATGATTCTACTACGATTACGCTCGTAAATAACGGTGAAGTTCCTATGCCAATTGATTTTAGCATTTTTACAAAAGACAAAAAAACGGTGAACTATCACATTCCGCTAAATATGATGAGAGCTCCTAAAACCAAAGATTATTTTGGAGACTTCCAAACCTTAAATTATTGGAACTGGACTACCAAAGAATACACTTTGACCATTCCTTACAAAAAATCTGATTTACAAATTTTAGGAATAGACTTCTCTCAAAGATTAGCAGATGTAAACCCTGAAAATAATTTTTTAGAAGTAAAATAAAAGTTGAGAAATTTCTCAACTTTTTTTATGCAGAAAATGCTTAACTTTCGGTTCTAATTTTTCTTTTAAAATCAATGACGAGCATTGTAATAAACATTGGCAACACCAATATTAGATTTGGCCATTTTATTGATGGTAAATGTGATGTTTCTTGGATTATTAACACCAAACCTTACGGAACTAGAGACGAACTTTTCGCCCAATTTTCTATGCTGTATCAAACGTACAATGTAGATATAGAAAAGGTAGATAAAATCATTATTGGTTCTGTGGTACCTCAGCTTACACACATTATCAGCAGTGCTTTGTATAAAATTCACGGAATAGAAGCCATAGTGGTAGATAGAAAAACGCACTCTCCTATTCATCATAAGTCTAATCAAATGGGAACTGATATTTTTGCCAATTTAGTGGCAGCTCATTTTCTCTATCCCAACAAAAAGAAAATTATTCTAGATTTCGGAACTGCACTTACTGCAAGTTGTGTAGCCGAAGATGGAGAAGTTTTGGGCGTAATCATCGCTCCAGGAATTATCACTTCTCTTAATTCTTTGGTGAAACAAACCGCACAACTGCCTGAAATAGAGCTCACTAAACCAAAATCTGTTTTAGGACATGATACGGTTTCTTGTATGACTTCGGGGATGGTTTATGGCTTTTTAGGAATGGTAGAAGGTTTTATCGACCGTATAAACGAAGAAGTAAACGATGAATGTTTCGTTATTGCAACAGGTGGCGTTTCTCATGTTTATCAACCTTTGACCAATAAAATAGACATCGCGGATAAATTACACACTTTAAAAGGTCTTTATTTCCTAGGGAAAGACAAATAATTTCAAAAAATTGTAGAATTTTCTTTTGTGGAAAACTGTATTTTTTAGACGAAATCTCGCAGCCCGACTTGAGTGAAGCTCTTTTTACGAAACGTAGTGAAGTAAAAAAGCGGGAACGGAAGGCGGAAAAGCTGCCCAAAAATTATCTTTTATTTTTAAAGAAACTTTTCACGATTTCTGAGCATTCATTTTCTAAAATTCCCGAAACAATTTCTGTTTTAGGATGAAGTTTCACGTTTTGATTGATGAAACCTCGCTTTTCATCTCTCGCACCAATGACAACTTTTGAAATCTGTGACCAAGTTAGAGCTCCCGCACACATTACACAAGGTTCTAGCGTAACATACATGGTACAATCTTTTAAATATTTTCCGCCCAAAAAATTAGCCGCAGAAGTAATTGCCTGCATTTCTGCATGCGCAGTCACGTCATTTAATTGTTCTGTAAGATTATGACCTCTCGCGATAATTCTATCTTTGAAAACAATCACGCAACCAATAGGAACTTCGTCTTTTTCTCTGGCAATTTCGGCTTCTTGCAAAGCCTGTTTCATGAAATATTCTGGTGTAAACATTACTCTTCTACTACAAATTTTACAGGCAAAACAAATTTAGATTTTACATTGGAACCGCTTTGAAAAGCACTTTCCCATTTTCCAGTGGTCATTAAAAATGCCAGCAAAGCTAAATCGTTAAATTCTTTCTCCGTACCTTCAACTTTTTCTATGTAAAGTGAATGGTCATTTTGAACAATAAAATGGATTTTAGCAGATTTGGAAAAATAATCATCTAATCTATCTTGATATCTATTTTTGATAAAATCATGCACTTCTTTATATAGAGCGGGAAAACCTTGAGAATAATTCGCTGTTTTATCTGGAATTTCTTGTTGGGCTGCTTCTTGACTTGGGCCAATCAATTTTTGAGTTTCTAAATACGTTTGAACGGCAGAAAAATAATGGTCTAAACGTTCTCTGTTATTTTTGCTTCTGCTAAGTAGATTTTGGTAATAAATTTCACTGATTTCAGACTCAGATTTTCCTTTAATTTCTTCCTGGTGCTTTAGTTTCAGCTGAGTTTCTATGCTGTCATGCTTTATTTTTAGAATTTTTAAAGATTCTAATTGTTGAGCATTTATCCCACAAGAAAAAAGAAGAAAGAAAAATATTTTTAGCATAAAAATTATTCGAATTTAATACTCAAAGGCATTCTGAAAGCATATTTTACAGCATTTCCTTTTTGAAGAGCAGGCTTAGTAAATTTTTCTGAAATAAGATACATGGCAATTTCTGCTTGTTTATTAAAACTTATGTTTTCGCCTTCTGCTTTGATATCTGTAATTGAACCGTTTTCATCTACCACAAAACTCACGGTAGTATTGAGTTCATTTTTACAATATTCAATTCCTTTTGAATAAAATAAAGAAGCTACCTTTTCTCTCAAAGCATCTATTCCATTGGGGAATTCTGGCGCTTCGTCTATTTCTGTATGACAAGCTTTAGCATTAGAAGAAGATTGACTTTTTAAATATTCAAGTTCTTCTATATTCTTCACTCTTATTAATGCACCAAGATACGCAGTATTTCTTATACTGTCTAATTTGAGCATAAATTCTGTAAAATCTTTTTTGACGGTTTCTTTTTCTTGAGCCGTAAAAGCATTATTATACTTCTTGACAAACTCAATTTTCAATAGATTTTCTTGACGATCAAAATGTTGCTTGATAAGTCTAAACTCTTCGTTCTGTTGGCCAAAGAGCATACTTCCTGCTAAGAGGAATGCTGTTAAAAGAATAGTTTTCATTTGTGTTTTGTTATTACAAAAATAACAAATAAATAACAAATACGAAATTTTTATGGATTTTTAACTTTTGAGAATGGTTTTAAACAAAAAAATCTCACATTTCTGTGAGATTTCTATTTCTGTGGGTCCTGAGGGATTCGAACCCCCGACCCTCTGGGTGTAAACCAGATGCTCTGAACCAACTGAGCTAAGAACCCGAATTTTTTTAAAAGGTTTCGTTCCTTTTTTGTGGGTCCTGAGGGATTCGAACCCCCGACCCTCTGGGTGTAAACCAGATGCTCTGAACCAACTGAGCTAAGAACCCTAATTTTTTTGAGGGATTAGTTACCCTCGACTCTCCCGATGATAAATCGGGATGCTCTGAACCAACTGAGCTAAGAACCCTCTTTCACGATTTCTCGTTTTGAGTGGTGCAAATATACAACTTATTGCGATTTCTACAAATTTTTTTCTAAAAATTCTCCCACTACAAAATTACTTCCACCCACAAAAATCATTTCTGCTGACTTACATTTTTTTTTAGCTGCCTGAAAACCAGCATCTACTGTTTCAAAAATTTGAAAATCTATTTTTGCAGAAATTAGTAAATTTTCATACTCTTTTGGACTTCTTCCTCTGCTAATAGAGGGCTTTACAAAGTAATATTGAGCATTTTTAGGTAAAATTTTCAATACATCATCTATTTTTTTATCATTCACAAAACCAAGGACAATGTGTTTATACTTTTCAATGGCATTCAATTGGGCAAAAACCATTTCTAAACCAGCCTGATTATGAGCGGTATCACAAATAATCAATGGATTTTCTGAAAATTGAAACCATCTTCCGATGAATTTGGTGTTTTGGTGAACTTTCATCAAACCATTTTCAACAGAACTTTCAGAAATTTTTATTTTTTGTTTTCTTAATTCTTCAACTAAAGCGATAACTACTCTAATATTTTTCTTTTGATAATTTCCCTTCAAATCTGTTTCTAAATCAGTAGAAATTTCGGTTGCATCTATAAATTCAGAATGATTTTCGATGGCTTTTTGTTGAATAATATTTTTCACCAAATCTCTTTCGTCGCCAGAAATAATGGGAATATTATGCTTTACAATCCCTGCTTTTTCTGTGGCAATTTCCTCCAGAGTTTCTCCTAAAATATTCTGGTGATCTAAATCTACATTGGTAATAGCAGAAACTATAGGTTTTATTATATTGGTAGAATCTAATCTACCTCCCAAACCCACTTCAATAATGGCAAAATCAACCTTTTTTTGATAGAAATATTCAAATGCCATAATCGTGGTAAATTCAAAAAAAGAAGGAAGAATTTCTTCTGGAATATTTCTCAATTTTTGAATAAAATCAAAGACAAATTCTTTCTCACAATAGACTCCATTAATTTTAATTCTCTCCGTAAAATCAATTAAATGAGGAGAATTATACAAACCAACGATGTATCCTTGTTCTTGTAAAACCGAAGCCAACATATTGCTGGTAGAGCCTTTTCCATTAGTTCCGCCAATATGAATCATCTTCAGTTTTTCCTGAGGATTTCCGAAAAAATCACAAAGCTTTGTAATATTTTCTAAGCCTGGTTTATAAGCTTTTTGACCTTCAATTTGGTAATTTGGCATTTGTACAAAAAGCCAATCTAGTGCTTCTTGATAAGCTTCTGGAGTAAAAGAAATTGGATTATTTTTTGACACAAAAAAATTTTTTCAAAGATAAAAGGAAATCTAGAATTTTAAAAATTTGATTTAAGCAAAACCCGTGTTTCCGTTGCTGAATTGCGCCCCGAGTTGAGCGGAAATCCTTTTATGCGCGGCAGCTTCGCTGCCGCGCATAAAAGATTGGGAGCGGAACGAGGAATTTGGCGCCCAAAAAATTCTAAAAAGTAATTTTATATGTTCCAGTAGAATTGGTGGAGGCTTTTTCGGCTTTTACATATTTTTTCACCCAAATTACCGCAGCAGTAACGACACATGGATCAGAAATCCCGCTGCTTCTGCGTGCTGAAATCACGTTTCCAGCTTTGTCTACCGTATAAGAAATGGTAATGGTTCCGTTTGCTGTACAGTTATGAGAGGGCTGTTCTCCACCTTTTCCCATGGTTCCGGGAATATAAGAAATAAGTTTTCTGTCTACGCCAATTTTGCTATCACCATCTCCTTTTCCACCAAGAGGATCGCCAGAATTCCCAACGGTTCCATCAGTTCCTTGCGTTCCAGTCTTAGTCCCTCTTCCTTTGATAAGATTGCCAATTGCGGCGGTTCCTTGTCCGTCACCTTGAGCATTTTTGGTAGTGGTATTGCTGGTAGATGATGTTTTAGAATTAGTGGTTTTAGATACTGTAGTTTCCGAAGATTTCGTAGATTTTTTTTCTGTTTTCTCCGTTTTTACTGCAGTAGTTTTTTCAGATTTTCCTGTGATGATTTTTTCTGCAGGTTTTTCTACTGCTTTTGGAGTTTCTACAATTTCTTGAGGTTGTGGTTCAGGAGTTTTTAACTCTTCAGGGATATAAATATCTGCTGAAGCTAAACTTCCTTCTTGATTAGCAGGTTCTTCTGCTCCGTTTCCGTTTCTATTATCTCCAAAATTTATGAGCATAGTGGTTACTTTCTCTTCTTTTGGGATTTCTCTCACGAATTGGTAATAAAAAATCAACAAAAACAACAATGCCGAAATCAGCGCAGTAAGTGTTGCACTTTTTAGCTTGTCTATTCTTTCGTCTCGTTTATGTTGAGTTATCGTTTCCAATATGAGTTTTGGCTAAATTTGATTTTAATTTCTATAAATGGACTAAAGTCCATTCCAATTGATTATTCTTGAACCGTAGCAATCGCTAAGCCATATTTGTTTTTTTCGGCGATTTCCATGGCATAAACTACATCTTTATGCTTGCAATTTTCGTCTGCTCTAATCGTAAAAGTAGGATTAGGTGAACCTTCTACCAATTTTACAATATCTTGTTCTAATTGTTCTTTTGGCGTTTCTAAATCATTTACAAAATACTTGCCATCTGCATTTATTGTAACAGTTGTAGGGTCTGTAACGCTAGGATCTTGAGCTGCAGCTTTTGGCAAATTCACATCTATTGCGCTTTGGCTGATGGCTGAACTGGTAATCATAAAGAATATCAATAACAGAAAGATAATATCTGTCATCGAAGCCATACTGAACTCGGCACTTACTCTATTTCTTCTTTTCAATTCCATTCTTAAGAGTTTGAGGTTAGGTTTTAGAAGAATTAAAGTGGTTTGTTTAGTGTATCTAAAAACTCATTCACGTGAGTTTGAATTTTTAGCACCAATCTATCTACATTGGTCACCAAAATATTATAGAAAAAATAGGCAGGAATTCCCACGAATAAACCTACTGCAGTAGTAGCCATCGCAGTATAAATTCCCGATGCTAATAGTTTAGGAGAAACTGCTCCCGTAACATTAGAAATCTCGAAAAACGCCATAATCATTCCGACTACCGTTCCTAAGAAGCCTAACATTGGAGCTGCTCCAGAAGCTGAAGCGAGAATATTCAGGTTTTTTTCTAATTTAGAAACTTCTAACTGTCCTTGGTTTTGCATTGCATTTGAAATATCAGAAATGGGTCTTCCTATTCTGGTTAAGCCTTTTTCTATCATTCTGGCTTCTGGTGAATCTGTTCTTCTGCATAAATCTATAGCAGATTGTATTCTTCCGTCATGAATGCAGTCTTTAATATTTTCTAAAAAATTAGGCGTTTCTTTAGAAGCTCTTTTGATGAAAAAATATCTTTCGAAAAAAACATATAATGCTAAAATTCCCAAAAGGAAAATGGCAATCATAATTGTATTTCCTATAATTCCTCCGCTGAAAAGTACATCCCAAAGTGAAAATACTTGTTTCTCTGTCACTTTATTGTTAATGATAGTAGTCGTGGCTTGTAAAAACATAATGAAAAATGTTAAGTTCGAATTTCTAAACGATAAATTTAGTGAAAAATTGTAGAATTTCTCGTAGCAATGTATGTTTTTTGAAAAATACTTTTCAAAAAAACTTTAAAAATAAAATAAGATTCTGATGGTTTTAAACGGGAAAGAAAACAGCAGAAAGTTACTCTTCTATTTCGATATCATCTGCTTTGAAATGACATTTCAGTTTAAAAAGAATGGGTTCATCAGAACCGGTATAGAAATCATCTATTTTCCCTTGCCAGAATAATTGTAGCACATCTTCCTCGTCTTTAGAAAAACTAAGTTCATTCTCGTAGAGATAGGCTTCTTCGTCGTCATAAAGGTCTACTTCTGTATAGGTTTCTTCCTCTGTATCTTCTATACGGAAAGTTTTTCCTTCTAATTCATTAGAATCAATAGGAAATTCAAATACGTCTAAGGATAGCTGAGGAAAATTATATTGTAGAGAATCGTCTTCTACATGGTCTAAAGAATCATCTGTAATGATTTCTACTTCCAGAAAATTTTTTGAATTGAGATAAACCGCCTTGCAATATGTGCTAGAGATATGGTATTTAAGGGTTTCTTCTGGGTGATAGATTTTTAAAATCCCTTTCATGATGGTGTGTTAAAAAGAATGATTGTTTTTAAGTTAAAAAAATGATTGTCTTTAACAAAGATAAAAAATTTATAAAACCATAGAAGGTTTTTCGCTAAAAATCATAAAAAACGCAGTAAAAAAATTTACTGCGTTCGTTATTTTGAAAAATTTATTTGAAGTTAAACTTCAGCGTGAGTACCACTTGTCTCGGTCTAATGTTTACCGTGGTGTAAGAAGTCTGATTAAAAGTAGAGTTAAAATTTACATTTTCGAATACATTATTATTGGTAATATTCAGCACTTTCAGTTCTAAATCTATTTTTTCTTCGGACATAGAATATTGGTAAGAAAGGTCAAAGAAAGCATTTTTAGCCGTTCTTTCTCTGTTGCTAGAATGCAATTCATCCCAAGTGAATCCTAATGTGTGATTTTTGATAGGATATACATAAGCAGAAAGTGCGTGATTAAATAAATTGGTTTTGTTATTAAACCTTGCATCGTCTGGAGATTTTGTGTTGTTAAAATTCCAATTAGCATTATAATCTACACTTAACCAAGAGAAATAATTGTTATTAAATTTAACACTTACTCCTTGATTTACGCCTTCTACATCTATAAAACTAGATTCTGTAGGTGTAGAGTTGGCCGGTAATTGCTGATAATTACTTAATGAGTAATTATATCCTACAGAAGCGTTGGTTTTAAATTTAGGGAAATATTTTCCGAGCTCTGTTCTAGCAGAATTGGTTTTGCTGTTGTTCTCTAAATTATATCCTTTGATGATAAACTGCTGACTTGCTTCATCTAATTCATTAAGGAAAGTTACGTTATTGGTTCTATCATTAAAATTATAACTTACATTAAAGAAAATGTTATTCAATGGATTTCTGTATTCTAATCTTGACCCAACGAAATTAGACCTTGTTTGCTGAATATCAGTATTTCTAGAAGATAAATTTTTAGCAGACAAAAGAATAAAACCATTATAAACATCATTGATGCTTCCAAAAGAATTGGTAATTCCCGCGAAAGTTGAAATTTTCCAGAATGAAGTTAAATCATATCTCATGAACAATCTTGGTTCATAAGTCACTTTATTTAGAGTTTTGTCTAAATTATTGGTTCCAGTTGCAGAAATATTATTAAAATTAACAGGGAAACTTAAATTCACATCTAAACCTTCTCTCTTGTAATTCACCATCATTTGTGCATAAGGTTTTAGATTTTTAAAGTTAATGTCATTTTCTAATGCAGTTCCACTAAATTGATAATCCTGAATAGAGTTTCCTGTAACGCCATTTACATCTGTAAGTAGTTTGTTATTGGTATAATTAAGACCAACTTCTGGCGTAAAAGTCCAATTCTTTTTAGACAAACCAATAGATGCAGAATGTACCGCTTCGAAAGTTTTCAGATTAAGGAATTGATGTACCAATTCGCTATTATTTCCACCATCTACATTTTGTAAATTCACCACATAATTTGCTGGATTGATGAATAAATCTTGCTTGTCATCTCTATAACTGATGAATGACATGGCATTTACTAATCTTTCTTTCCAAGGAATAATAGCACTTAATGAGTTTTGGAAACTATTAGATGGCGTTTTTGTTCTTTGGTTAGAAGCAATATTATTGTTTCTGGTATTCGCCAAATCTCCATTCCAAAGTCCGTTATACGTAGTGGTATTTTTAAAGAAACTTTTATTGGCGTTTTTAGAGAAAATAATTTCACCTTTTGCTTGGTTGGTATAGAAATTATTAGACACTAATGAAGTATTTGTCAAATCATTATTCGCATTGAAGGTTTTTACCATGCTTTCTCTTTCTATGGCGTTATTGCTATAACTGGCGTTAGCTTTAAATTCCCATTGCTTCGAGAGATTGGTCAAAACATTGGCAGATAAATAATGTACATTGTTCAATAAATATCTTTTTACAGGAACGTTTTGAGGAGTAGCCGCGTTTTCTACAGAAAGCCAAGAATTTTCCGAAAAATTTCTTCTCATTCCTTCAAATCTATTCCCAAAAGCCAGAATATTATTCTCTTTTTCTACTTCTTCTCCCATATTATTGGTTTTGTAATTCAAAACCCATTGGTATTTTTGAGTAAAAAGCATCGGAGAAAGTTTTACATTCCAAAGAGATGGCGCCACACCAAGAGAAGTTTCTCCTCTTCCTGTCATGGTAATAGATTTTTTGAGCTGCACATTAATCGCCGCATTCTCCGAAGAAAGTTTATCTTGAAGAATTTTTACAGGTTGGTGATTTTCAAGCACTTCTACTTTTTGCACAGCATCTTTTGGGAGAGAATTATTGATTAAGCCGTAACTTCCTTCCATTAAATCTTTTCCGTTTACGTAGAATTTGTTAATCGGTTCACCTTGATAGAGAATAGAACCATCTTTATTTACTTCAATCCCAGGAATTTTTTTCAAAACATCTGCTAAACTTCTATCTGCCTTACTTTCGAAAGATTTTAAATCATAAGAAATGGTGTCACCACGTTTGGTAATGAGTTTAGTTTTCAGTTTTACTTCTTTAATTTCTGTGGCTTTTTCTTGAAGCACAAAATTCAAAGTCTGAGTTGCGTTATTATAATTTTCAGTAATGGTTTGGTGGTTAAAAGCTTTTACTTTTACAAGAATTTTTTCGTCATTACTGGTAAAAGTCACTTTATAATTTCCTTTGGCATCGGTAATTGCATATTCTAAAATGGCATTTTTGCCTATTTCTTCTATGGTTACACTTGCGCTTGCAAGCGGTTTTCCATCATCATTTTTTACAGTTCCAGAAATGGTTTTCTGAGCAAAAATTACAATTGAAAATAATAAAATAAAGGTAAATGAAAGTATTTTTTTCATGTTTAAAAGTTTATCACTAAAGTATTAGTAAAAGAAAAGGATATTGTGTTACAAAATTTTTAGATAATCATTTACTAAAAAGGTTAAAATCAACACTTGTTGATATTTAAGTATATCGAAAATGGTTTATTTTTCCACAAGAAACGTATTCCTGTTGCTAAATTCAGTAATTTTGCAGAAATTTAATTTTAAAATAAAAATTTATCTCAACATCATATGTCTTTAATCAAAAGTATCTCAGGAATCCGTGGAACCATCGGTGGTAAAGTAGATGATAATCTTACACCTGTAGATGTAGTAAAATTTACTGCAGCTTTCGGAACTTGGCTTCAAAAAAATAAAAATAAAAAAGATTTAAACTTAGTGATTGGTCGTGATGCCAGAATTTCTGGCGCAATGGTTAATTCATTGGTTACCGCTACTTTACAAGGTTTAGGAATTCATGTAGTAGATTTAGGACTTTCTACCACCCCAACTGTGGAAGTGATGGTTCCAGAGTTAAAAGCTGATGGCGGAATTATCTTAACCGCTTCTCACAATCCGAAACAATGGAACGCATTGAAATTGCTCAACGAAAAAGGAGAATTTATCAGTGGAAAAGATGGTGCAGAAATGCTAGAAATCGCCGAAAAAGAAGATTTCAACTTTGCCGAAGTTGACGATTTAGGAAAATACGAAACTAGAACAGACGCTTTTGACATTCATATTCAGAAAATTCTAGATTTACCAATGGTAGATGTAGAAGCCGTAAAAGCTAAAAAATTCAAAGTGGTTCTTGATGCGGTAAATTCTACCGGTGGAATTTCGCTTCCGCCACTTTTAGAAAAATTAGGTTGCGAAGTAGTGAAATTGTATTGCGAACCAAACGGACAATTTCCGCACAACCCAGAACCTTTGAAAGAGCATTTAACAGACATTTGCGATTTAATTAAAAAAGAAGGTGCAGATGTAGGAATTGTAGTGGATCCAGATGTAGACAGATTGGCACTTATTGACGAAAATGGCGAAATGTTCGGCGAAGAATACACTTTGGTAGCTGTGGCAGACTATTTGCTGAGACATAAGAAAGGAGTTGCGATTTCTAACCTTTCTTCAAGCCGAGCTTTGAGAGATGTTGCTAGAAATCTAGATTCAGAATATTTTGCAAGTGCTGTAGGAGAAGTAAATGTGGTGACTTTAATGAAGGAGAAAAACGCAGTTATTGGTGGAGAAGGAAATGGCGGAATTATTTATCCAGATTTGCATTATGGAAGAGATTCTTTGGTTGGTGTAGCATTATTTTTGACGCATTTGGCAAAAGAAAACAAAACTGTTTCTGAGTTAAGAGCTACATATCCAGCTTATTACATGGGTAAAAAGAAGATAGAGCTTACTCCAGAAATAGATGTAGATGCATTATTGGTAAAAATGCAGGAAGAATATAACATTTCGACTTCGCTCAATGTGGAAGAAATTTCTACGATTGACGGTGTGAAAATTGATTTTCCAGAAAATTGGGTTCACCTCAGAAAATCAAACACAGAACCTATTATTAGAATTTATACAGAAGCCTTTTCTCAGCAAGAAGCAGATGAACTGGCAGACAAAATGATAGCAAAAATTAAAAGTTTAATATAGAGATTAGAAATCAGAGGTTAGAATCTAGAAAATGTATTTTAAAATCTAACCTTTAATATCTAAAATCTAATATCTATAAAATAATTTGGAAGAATTTTTTGAAAATGAGCTTGCTAAAAAGTTCGAAGACATGATAGAAAATAACGAACAGTTCTACTTTGACACAGAAGAAGTAGAAGACATTGTTATTTTTTATTTAGAAATGGGAGACATTAATTTTGCAGAAATGGCTGTGAATTATGGTTTAAACCTTCACCCTAATTCTATCGAACTAAAAGTTAAGCAATTAGAGGTCTTTTTAGAACTCGAAAAATACGTTCAAGCTCGTCAATTAATTGAAGAGTTGAAACCTTCATGTTCAGAAAGCACCGACTTTTTGGTTTGTTGTGCCAAATATTATTCTAACAACGGAAATCCCAGAAAATCAATAGAATTTTGCGAAAAAGCATTAGAACTTGAAGAGGAAGAAAGCTTCTTGCATAATTTCATTGCAGATGAATATTACAATCTCCAAGACCCTTTTAATGCATTGAAAAACTACAAATTAGCATTAAAACACGATCCTCAAGATGAATATGCGCTAGAAAGTGCGATGATGTGTTATGGCGAAATGACTCGTCATGCAGAAGCAGAAGAATTTTTGCAAAATTATATCAATCAGTTTCCTTTTTCGGAAACCGCTTGGTTTGAAATGGGACAATTCTATTTCAACCGAAAAAACTACGAAAAAGCAATTCAGTCTTTCGATTATTTACTAGCGATTAATTCTGATGCAGCTGGAGTTTATGCCAATAAAGCAGCGTGTTATGAAGCGATGGAACAATGGGAAAAAGCGATTGAGGTTTACGAAGAACAGCTGGAATTAGAATACACCAAAGCTTTTACTTTTTACAAAATTGGATTGTGCTACAAAGCAGCCAAAAAAAATATGGAAGCGCTTCGTGCTTTTCAGAAATCTTTAAGAGAAGACCCACAGTTTTATCTTTCGATGATGGAACAGAGCGATCTTTATTTGGAAATGGGAAGTATGAAAGAAGCCTTACATTTTGCTAAAGAAGCAGTTGCGCTGAATGAAAACAACTTAGAATTCCAGAAGAAATTGGCTTTTCTTTACATAGATTCTGGTAGATTCGAAGAGTCACTTTCTTGTCTTAAAAAATTAGTAGATGTAGAGCCAAAAAGATTTTACAATTGGTATGCATACAGCGAAGTAATCATGCTTATCGGTGAATATGAAGACGCAATTACTGTTTTAGAACAAGCTACCAAAATTCACCAGAGAGCAGAATTGTATTATCAGCTCAGCAATTCTTATCTTCACTTAAATGATGAGGAAAACGGCCAAAAAGCATTGCAAAAAGCCCTAGAATTAGATGAAAGTCTTTCTAGCGACATGCAAGAAAAATATCCTTTTATTAAGGAGCAGATTTCTAAAGAAAAGAGTAAAAATAAATAGCAAATCCTGAGAAATTCTTGGGATTTTTTTATTTATAATTCTGTTCTAAAAACCAAAAGAACTCTTCCATTCTATACACATTATTCGCAATTAAAAAAACGAATAAAATTCCTACAATAACCGTCAGAAAAGAAAGCATTTTTGGAGAATTTTTATACCCGAAAAACAACCAACCGAGCATCATAGGAACCACAAAAATAAAATGTCCGCCGTAAATGTAAGAAGTGTGCAAACCAAATTTCAAAACACAATGGATGAGAATATCCACAAAAAACGAAAGCATTAGAATCTGAACGAATTTGTTTTTGAAATTCTTAAAATAACTCCAAAAAACAAGAACCAAAACTGCGCCAACAAAAATATACGGAGCTACAGATGTGAAAACATCCATAAATAGGGCATTGTAATGGAAGCCTTTTTTATTGTGATAATCTCTCACCACGAAATTAGAAAAAATCATATTTCCCCCGAAAAACCAAGACGAAATCATATCCCAAAGTGGCGTAACTTTCGGTTTTGAGAATTTTTCGTATTGTTCACCTGTTTTAGTGAAAATCCTCATGTAATCCCAATCTAATCGGTATAAAAATAACAACACGAAAACCGCTGCTGAAATCAGAACTCTAATCGTGGCATTGAAAAAGTTTTTAAAATTCTTGAATAAACCTTTCTCAAAAAGGATAGGAATGTAGACTTTTACAATATTCGTAATGGTTAAACCACCTACTAAAACCGAAGCAAAAGTGAGCGGAAATAGAGAAATTTTCTTCTCTTTTTTGAGTTTTGCCGCTGCGTAATAGTTAAAAGCCACCAAAAACAGCAAAGTATAAGTATAAGTTTCTGGCGTGAACGAAAGCAAAATTGGAGTCGTAAAAAAAGCAAAGAAAAAGGTAATTAATACATTGATTTTCAATGGAATTCTTACAATATTTCTTAAATATTTAAACAGCTGCACCAAAGCCAAACTCACTGCAAAATTACTGCACCAAGCCAAAACCAAACGGAAAATTTCGTTCTTTTTACCATCCGAAATCCAAAGTGCAAATTCTCTGATAAAATCAAAGAAATAGTTAGAAAGCGGATGTCTCTCAAAACCACCACCTGTCATTACAATCGAGCGATTATCAAAACTAAAATAAGCGTCCCAAGGAATTCTATCATCAAATATGATTCTGTAATTCAGGGCGATATAGCTTCCTAAAATTCCGTAAGAAGTTAGAAAAATGATGAACAAAACCCATTCAATCCCATTGCTTGGGAAAATCAGTTTTAAAGTGTCTTTGAATTTTTTCAAGGATAAAATTTTTTGCAAAAATAATTTATTTTAACCACAAAAGAGACAAAAGATAAAAGACGTTTTTAAGTTATTCAATAGTAAAAAAAGTAAAAAAATTCTTTTTTTTTTACTTTTGAAATTCTTGTTTTCAAACCATTCTTTTGTCTCTTTTGTGGTTAGATTCTTATGAAGAACAAGAAAGTGAGCTGCAACCTACTACTCCTTCATATTTTTCTGGTCTTTTTACTGAAAATTCTGGATAGATTTCTTCGTAAGGATTTTGTAAAGCGTTCCAAAGTTTGTCAAAAAGTTCTGTTTTGCCTTCTTCCATTTCGGCAATGCAATCGTACAGCAAATAGTTTCTCAAGACAAATTTCGGATTGGCTTTTTGCATGATTTTTCGGCTTTCTTCTTTGGAAATTTGATTGTAAGAAAGTCTTTGTCTGTAATTTTCTACAAATTCTATAACCAAAGCTTCTTGCTCTTTATTCAAGTTCTGATAAAAAGAATTTCTGAAATGCTCAACGATATCTGAACCTTCTTCAAGGCTTTCTAACTGACTGAAAAACAAAGTGTAATCTGTAGAAATTTCTTCCATTAATTTTTGCCAAGAAGTGAAAAAATCGGCGTCATATCTTTCTAGTTTTTCAAACCCAAATTTCTTCGCCATCATTTCATCATGCTTTTTCCAAAACATTTCACTGTAATCAATCAAGATTTTTTCTAGCGCAGCTTCATCTTTAATTAATGGGAAAAGTGCGTTCGCTAATTGAATTAAATTCCAATGAGCAATGTGCGCTTGTTTACCAAAAGCGTATCTTCTTCCAGGTAAATCGGTTGTATTGGAAGTGAAATTCAGATTATATTCATCTAAAAATGAGAATGGGCCGTAATCTATCGTATTTCCAATAATACTCATGTTATCGGTATTCATTACGCCATGAGTAAATCCTACTCTAATCCACTCTACAATCATATCGGCGGTTTTTTCGCCCACTATTTTGAAAAATTCCAGATATTTCTCCGTAGAATTTTTATCAATTTCAGTAAAGTAATTTTCGATGGTAAAATCTGCGAGTTTTTGTAAAGTATCGAGTTCATTTCTCGCAGCTAATAATTCAAAATGCCCAAAACGAAGAAACGTTTCCGAAGTTCTAATAATCACCGCTCCTTGCTCAAAATCTACATTTCCGTTGTACATGATATCTCGTGCCACTTTTTCGCCAGAAAGCGAAAGAGAAAGCGCTCTTGTAGTAGGAATTCCCAAGTGAAACATGGCTTCACTCATGAGATATTCTCTGATAGATGAACGCAAAACAGCTCTTCCATCAGCATGACGAGAGTATGGAGTCGCTCCAGCTCCTTTCCACTGAATTTCTGTTGATTTTTCTTCAGAATTTTGAATTTCTCCTGCATAAATGGCTCTTCCATCGCCTAATTGACCCGCCCATTGTCCGAACTGATGACCTGCATAAGCCGTAGAAAATGTTTTTACATTTTCTGGAAGTTTGGTAGCGTTTAAAAAATCTGTATCCTCTTGTTTTTCAATTTTTCCCAAGCCAATTTCTTCGGATAAATTTTCGTTAAAGTGCAATAACTGTGCTTTTTTGAATCCATAAATGTCGGTAAGTGCAAAAAAGAAATTGGGCGTTTGTCTTTGTATAGGATTTCCTGAAAAATCTCCTGGAAAAAGATCTAAATATCTCTGTGTAATTTTATCTAAATTCATTTTGCAAAACTAAATGATTTTCAAGAAAAAACCGCTTCAAATAAGATTGAAACGGTTTATCATTTTTATTGATTGAAATCTACTTCGTCTTTGTTCAGATTTTCGTTGAGATTTTCTTCTTTAGGTTTGTTGTTTTTAGGCTGATTGTCTTTTGGTTTAGGATTTTTGATTTGGTCTATGGTTTGTAATCCTCCATCGTCTCCATAACCTCCAAGTCCTTGTAAATCTGCACAATCTCCTGTCCAATTAGAAGGTTTAGCAAATTTATCATCTGGTGTAATTCCGAGTTCTTTATCTGCCCAAACTTTCTTCATGAAAATTCCCCAAATTGGCAATGCCATTTTTGCACCTTGACCTTCTCCTGTACTAAAGAAGTGGGTTGCTCTGTCTTCCCAACCTACCCAAACTCCAGTTGCTAGATTAGGTGTAATTCCCATGAACCAACCATCTGAGTTATTCTGAGTAGTACCAGTTTTACCAGCAATTTCTACAGTTTCTAGGATTCCCATTCTTCTTAGTTCACCAGAAGCTGTACCGAATCTTGTAACGCCTTTCATTAAATCTATCATGGTATAAGCGTACATTTCGTTCATGACTTCTTTGGTTTCGTTTTTCACTTCTTTAATTACTCTACCATTAGCATCTTCTATACGCCAAACCATTTCTGGTTTTATGTAATTTCCAAAATTTGCAAAAGAACTGTAAGCTCCCAACATTTCGTAAATGGTAATATCTGTAGAACCAAGTGCGATTGCATATTCATTTGGCATTTCTTCTGTTACTCCTAAATCTCTAGCCAATTGGATTACTTTTTTAGGACTTACAGATTCTATTAATCTTACCGCAACAGGGTTTTTAGAATGTGCTAAAGCGTCTCTCAAAGTAAGATTACCACCATTACCTTGTACTTCCCAATCTCCTTTAGTATAAGTAGCATTAGAAACGGTAGAACAAGGAGTCATTCCTAAATTCATAATCGCAGTAGCATAAACAAAAGGTTTAAATGTAGAACCTACTTGTCTTTTTCCTTGTTTTACGTGGTCATATTGAAAATGCTTCCAATCGATTCCTCCTACCCAAGCTTTGATATCACCAGTTGCAGGTTCCATAGACATTAATCCAGCTTGTGCAATTTGCTTGTGGTATCTGATAGAATCATACGGAGACATTTCGGTTTCTTTTTCTCCTTCCCAAGTAAAGATGGTGGTTTTGGTAGGTGTTTTGAAATCCATCAAAATAGAATCTTCTGAAACTCCTTCTGCAGCCAATTGTTTATATCTGCCAGTTCTTTTCATAGCAGCGAGCATAATATCATCTATTTGCTTTTTCTTCAAGAAATAGAAAGGTCTATTAGGATTTCTGCGTTGTTCTGAATCAAAACTTTTCTGAAGACTGGTCATGTGTTCCTTAATGGCTTCTTCTGCATATTTCTGCATTTTAGAATCTAAGGTTACAAAGATTTTAAGACCGTCTCTGTAAATATTTACATCTTTACCGGTTTCTTTTTCGTATTCTTCTAGGTAATTATTGATTTCTTTTCTCAAATAATGCTTGTAATAAGCAGAATATCCTTCGTCTACAGATTCTACAGGATGGAAATCTACTACGATGGGTTCCGCTACTACTTTGTCATAAGTAGCTTGGTCTATATAGTTGGTTTTAAGCATTTGCTCTAGAACCACATTTCTTCTTGCTTTTGCCTTTTCAGGATATTTTATCGGGTTATTTCTTACTGGATTTTCGAGCATTGCTACAAAAGTGGCTGCTTCTGAAAGCGTAAGTTCTTTGGTAGGTTTATTGAAATATATTCTAGAAGCGAGTTCTATTCCGTTTGCATTGTGCAAGAAATCAAACTTATTAAAATAGAGCGTGATGATTTCTTCTTTGGTATATCTTTTCTCCAAACTTACTGCAACAGACCATTCTTTCAATTTTTGGAAAGCTCTTTGAAATTTATTTTGAGAAGCACCTTTAGTAAACAATAATTTTGCCAACTGCTGAGAAATAGTAGAACCACCACCTCTTTTCCCACCATAAGCTACCGCTCTTGCAAAAGCTTGCAAATCAATTCCTGAGTGCTCACGGAAACGTTCATCTTCTTTTGCCATTAATGCATATACTAAATGCGGCGGCAAATCTTTATAGGTAACCGGAATGGTTTTTTCTTTCTCGAATTTTCCTAAGGTAACGCCATCAGATGAAATGATTTCTGAAGCTACGTAAATATCTGGATTTTCTAGTTCATTTACATCTGGCATATCTCCCACAATTCCTTGAGATACAGCAAAAAACAAAAATGCTGTTCCTAGAATTATTCCTCCTAAGCCAAGCCAAATGAATTTGACCCATTTTTTATAACCGAAGTTTTTTTGCTTTTTGGGTGGCAACGGAAAATTAAGTGTGCTGCCTTGTTTTACAGTGTTTTCCATATAATGATTATGGTTGTGTTGAATTTTCTAATTTTACGCCCAAATCTTCAATTCCTACTAGACTATTGGTTCTCATTCCTTGTTTTACACCAATAATGTATTTTCCTTTTTTCGGGAATTTATATTGGTTTTTATATTGAAATAATATTTCTTTAGTCTCGCCAAAACCTTTTCCTAACCATTCTCCATTCGGTTTTGCCATGATGTAGTTAAGCGTATCTATTTTAAAATTTTTCTCATTTTCAGCTTTGAGGTAAGTAATTAAAAACAGATTACTATAAGGATAATCGTTATTATTTCTTACAACAAATATAATGTTTTTAGGAGTGCTGGTGTCTTCTATATTCATAGTGAACAACAGTTCCTTTTTCTTATCCCAAGTTCCGTTTACTTCATTCATAGAAACCACTTCATTATTATAGGAACATGAAATAAGCATTATAGAAACGAAAAATATCTGAAAATATTTAATCATTATTATTTCTTTTTGGAGTAAATCTTTTTTTGTTTTTATTAAACTTTTTAGGAGCGTTGGTTTTTTCAGGTTTATTATTATCCTTTTGAGCTTCTGTCTCTTTGGTTACCTGCTCTGCTCTATTATTTCCTGTATTTTTATTTCTATGCTTGTTCGGTTTCTTTTTCTCAAACCTATCTAGATTATTCTCCTGAATTAAATCTACTGTTTCTACTTTATCTGCTCCTGTGAAGGTTTTCAATTCTTCTAATGGGATAGATTTTTGCCCTTTGCTATTGATTTTCATCAATTTTTTAACCTCAGCAACGTCTAAATCATACCAAGCCATAGAATTATCTACATAGGCAAACCACATTTTCTTTTTGAAAACGTCTATTTTAATGCAAAAAGCTCTTCCTTTTTCGGTTTCTAGAATAGTATTAGAAGAAGGAAAATCTGATAATGCATCTACATAACTGTCTAATTCAAAATTGAGACAGCATTTTAATTTACCACATTGTCCTGCTAATTTTAGCGGATTGATACTTAACTGCTGATATCTTGCCGCATTGGTATTTACTGAACGGAAGTCTGTAAGCCAAGTAGAACAGCATAATTCTCTACCACAAGAACCTATTCCTCCTACTTTGGCAGATTCTTGTCTGTAACCTATTTGCTTCATATCGATCTTTGTTTTGAAAGATGAAGCGTATTCTTTAATCAGTTGACGGAAATCTACTCTACCTTCTGCGGTATAATAAAAAGTAGCTTTCGAACCATCACCTTGATATTCTACATCGGTGATTTTCATTTCTAAACCTAGATTTTTAGCAATTTTTCTTGCCTGAATCTTTGTTTGGTCTTCTTTTTTTCTGGCATCTTGCCAAATCTCTACATCTTTTTGTGTAGCGACTCTATAAATTTTTAGGGCAGCATCTTCAGAAAAATGTTTCTTTTTCATCTGAATTTTAACAAGTTCTCCTGTTAAACTTACTACACCTATATCGTGACCCGGATTAGATTCTACTGTAACTACGCTACCAATATGAAGCGGCAACTGGTTTACATTATTGAAATAGCATTTTCTATCATTCTTAAATCTCACTTCTACAAAATTGCACTTATTCTGTTTAGGTGCCTGTATTGTAGATAGCCAATCAAAGACGCTTAATTTATAACTATTCCCACAGGTATTGACATTTTCGCAACCTGTAGCGCTTTTAGTAGCACAAGAATGTTTAGAATCTCCGGATGAATTACATCCACAACTCATAATAATATTTTAATTCTTGCAAATTTAGTATAATTTTTAAACAATTTGACATAAAACAATAAGTCTATCATCACGAAGTCTAAATTATCATGTTTTTACATTAAAATCATTTTTTAATATAATATTAATGAATATTATGCAATATTATTAAATTATTCATAATTTATATTTCGAGCTTTACATGCAATACATAATTATTGTTTAATATTATTTTAATTAAACAATTGTTTAATAATTTATTTTAATTGACTTAACAAGTATTTGATATTCAATTGTTTATTTTTTTTAAATCAAAAAAAAAATGATAAATAATAAAATAAATTTAATTTTTGTTTAATTTTTTTAATATAATTTTAACATTTATATATAAATAAATTCTATATTTGGCGCAATAATTATTAATTAACATGAAAAGAATTTTAATAACTACAGCTCTTTTAGCTGGCGTATTTTCTTACGCAGGAGGTTTTAGAGTATCATTACAAGGTGTAAAACAGCTTGCAATGGCTCACACTAGCGCGCATACAGAAGATGCGAGTGTAGCTTTTTTTAACCCTGCAGGTATCTCTTTTATTCCTAGCAAATTGAGTGTTGCAGTGGGTGGTTTTGGTGCAATTTCTGAAGTAGAATACCAAAGTCTAGAAACTTTACAATCTTACAAAACAGAAAACCCAGTAGGAACACCTCTTTATGCAGCGATTGCATATAAAGTTACAAATAATGTTTCTGTAGGCTTAAGTGTTACTACACCATTCGGAAGTACAGTAAAATGGGCAGATGATTGGACCGGTAGAGAAGTTGTTCAAAAAATGGAATTGAAAAGCTTCTATTTCCAACCTATGGTTTCTTATAAATTTAATGATTGGGCTTCTATCGGTGTAAGTTACATCTATGCAAAAGGTATGGTAGATTGGGACAAAGCAGTTACCAACCTAGGAGGAACATTTAATATAAATGACGAAAAAGCAACAGGTTCTGGTTTTGGATTAGGTTTCTATCTTAAACCAAGCAGTAATTTAGATTTAAGTATTGCTTATCGTTCACCAGTTATTATGAAAGCTGATAACGGAGTAGCAACTTTCACTGGAGTACCTGCAGCTGTGCTTACCTCTCCTCAATTAAATGTAGGAGCAGATGGTCAAGATGCATTTACAGCAGAATTACCACTTGTAGATGAGTACACAATTGGTCTTACTTATAAAATCACACCAAAATGGTTAGTATCTGCAGATTTCAATTACCATGGTTGGGAAAGATACAGCAAATTAACGCTAGACTTTGAAAATGCTCAAGTTGGAAACCAAGCAGATAAAACGGTTTTAGTATCTCCTAAAAACTTCAAAAATGCTAAAACATTTAGAATTGGTACACAATATATGCTAACGGATAAATTAGCAGGTAGATTAGGATACTATTTTGATGAATCTCCATATGAAGACAAATATTTCATCCCAGAAACTCCATCTTTTGACGCTAGCGTAGTAACAGCTGGTCTTGGATATAAATTTGGAAAGTTAGGAGTAGATTTAGCAGCTGCTTTATCATTCCCAGAAGCAAGAAAAGTAAACAACGATTACTTAAGCTTCAGAGGACAGGCTAAAGCTAAAGCAATGTATCTAGGTTTAGGTTTCACTTACAATGCATTTTAATTAAAAAATTATGAAAAAAATAATATTATCAGCTTTCGCAATTTCAGCTTTATCATTAGTAAGCTGTAATACAGATTTCGAAAGAGACGTAAATAACATGACTGTTTCTACTGGTAAAGCAGATTTCTCAAAATTTGTATCTGTAGGAAATTCATTAACATCTGGTTTCAGAGATGGTGCCTTATATCTAGACGGACAAAACGAATCATTTCCGTCAATGATCGCAAAACAAATGGGACTAGCTGGAGGTACACAAACCTTCACTCAACCGTTAATGCCAAATAACGTAGGTGGATTCACTAATTTATATGCTGCTTCAGGAAATACAGAGTTTTATGGAAAACTTACGTTAAGCCAAACTCTTTCACCAACTCCTTCAGCTCCAGGTGCTAACCTTGACGTTATTGGTGGTACAGGGAAATACTTTAACAATATGGGCGTTCCAGGTGCTAAATCTTTTCATTTAGTAACTCCAGGTTATGGTAGCGCTGCTAATTTAGCTGCTGGAAAAGCTAATCCTTACTTTGTAAGATTCGCTACATCGGCTACTACAACAGTTTTAGCTGATGCCGCTGCTCAAAAACCAAGTTTCTATACATTATGGATTGGTAATAATGACGTTCTTTCTTATGCAACTTCTGGAGGTTCTGGAGTAGATCAAAAAGGAAATTTAGACCCATCAACTTATGGCTCTAATGATATTTCTGACCCTAACGTTGTAGCAAATGTTATTAAGACAGTAATTACCAGCTTAAAAACAGCAAACGCTAATTCTAAAGGTGCTATTGCAAACATTCCGTATGTTACTTCAATACCCTATTTCACAACTGTCCCTGCAACTCCTATTGCTGGACTAACTGCTACACAAGTGTCACAATTAAATGCAGCTTATGCAACTTACAATGGAGGCTTACTTACGCTTAAGAACCTTGGAGCGATAACTACTGCGGAATACAATGCTAGACTTATCAAGTTTTCTGAAAATGGAGTAAATGGAGCTGTTATCGTAGATAAAGACCTTACAAACTTATCTGCATATAACCTGCCTTCTCTTAGACAGACTACTGCTAAAGATATAATTCTTTTACCAGCATTAACATTGTTAAGAGACACTACAATTAAAGGAGGAACTGCAACTCCACTAGCTGATAAATATGTCTTAACTGAAAAAGAAGCGGCTAAAGTAATCGCTGCAACAGACGCTTACAACGCTTCAATTTCAAGTTTAGCTACTGCATACGGACTAGCATTAGTAGATGCAAATTCTAAAATGAAAGAACTAGGAAGTACTTCTGGCATTCAATACAACGGTGTAAAATACACAGCATCTTTTGTAACAGGTGGTGCATTCTCTTTAGATGGAGTTCATCCTAACGGTAGAGGATATGCACTTATTGCAAACACTTTTATTGACGCAATAAATAAAACTTATGGCTCTACATTGCCTTGGGTTGACATTAATGCTTATTCTGGAGTAACTTTCCCATAATAATAAAAAATAATTTTATAAAAACCACCTGATATTTTTCAGGTGGTTTTATTTTTTTTAAATTTGCCAAACCAAAAAAAGTAAAAATGGCTGATCAAGCAACCTATTTATTTTGCACCAGAACAAGTCGAGATTTAGCAGAAAAAATTGCAAATCACTATGGGCAAGAATTAGGGAAAATTAATTTCCAACAGTTTAGTGACGGGGAATTCGAACCCGTATTAGATCAATCTGTTAGAGGAGGAAGAGTTTTTCTTATAGGCTCTACCTTTCCACCAGCAGACAATCTTCTAGAACTTCTTTTAATGATTGATGCAGCAAAAAGAGCATCAGCAAAGAGTATTACCGTAGTGATTCCGTATTTTGGATTGGCTAGACAAGACAGAAAAGATAAGCCTAGAGCGCCAATCGGAGCAAAATTAGTTGCTAATCTTTTAACTGCAGCCGGCGCAACCAGAATCATGACTATTGATTTACACGCAGACCAAATTCAAGGTTTCTTCGAAATTCCTGTAGACCATCTTTATGCTTCTACCATCTTTGTAGACCACATTAAGTCTTTAAACTTAGACAATCTTACGATTGCTTCACCAGACATGGGTGGCGCAAAAAGAGCGAAAAATTACGCAGGATACCTAAGTGCAGAAGTAGTAATTGCTTATAAAGAAAGAAAAAAAGCAAATGTAGTAGAAGAAATGTTCTTGATTGGTGATGTAAAAGACAGAAACGTTATCCTCATTGATGATATGATAGACACAGCCGGAACACTTTGCAAAGCAGCAGAAATTCTAATGAAAAACGGAGCAAAATCAGTAAGAGCTATGGCAACTCACCCTGTTCTTTCTGGCAAAGCTTATGAAAATATAGAAAACTCTCAGATTAGCGAAGTTATTGTAACTGATACGATTCCAGTGAAATCAGAGCTTTCTTCTAAAATCAAGGTTTTATCTTGTGCAGCACTTTTTGCAGACGTAATGAAAATGGTACACGAGCACAAATCAATTAGTGATAAATTTATTATATAATTTTTTTCACTATATTTGCAGCCTGAAAAATTTAACACACTTAAATATTTTTTAAATGAAATCTATTACAATTCAAGGTACAAAAAGAGAAAGCGTGGGCAAAAAGTCTACCAAAGCTCTACGTGATGCTGAATTAGTTCCTTGTGTTGTTTATGGAGGTGAGCAACCAATCAATTTCTCTTCTACTGAGAAATCTTTCAAAGACTTGGTTTACACTCCAGATGCACACACGGTAGTAATTGAGCTAGATGGTCAAAAAATTGATGCTGTTTTACAAGACATCCAATTTCACCCAATTACAGACAAAATTCTTCACGCAGACTTCTATCAATTAAGCGCTGATAAACCAGTAGTTATGGAAGTTCCTGTAAGAATTACCGGTCGTGCAAAAGGTGTTTTAGCGGGTGGTGTTTTAAGACAATCTTTCAGAAAATTAAGATTGAAAGCTATTCCTGCTAACTTACCAGACGAAATCGTAGTAGATGTTACTCCACTTAGAATTGGTAACAAATTATATGTAGGAGACATCAAAAACGATCAATACACTTTCTTACATCCAGATAACGCAGTAGTAGCTGCTGTGAAGATGTCTAGAAATGCTATGAAAAATGCTGGTGCAATGGTAGAAGATGATGAAGATGAAGAAGAAGTAGCAACTGATGCAGCTCCAGAAGCAGAAGCTCCTGCAGCAGAATAATTAGAGAATCTTTTTTCTACATATAAAACCATTCCGAATATCGGGATGGTTTTTTTATTTTATAAACTTTTGTAATTTTTTATTTTTAAATTTAACTTTCCTTAAAAAGAACAATCAAACCATTGAAAACTAAATTATGAAGTGTAAAGACGACGAAATCATCAGCTTGATGTTGCAGCCCAATTCTTCGGAAAAAGGACTTCGTGCGATGATGGATACCTATCAAAGTCGGCTTTATTGGCATATTAGAAGGTTAATTGTACAACATGACCTTGCGCAAGATGTGTTGCAAGACACTTTTATTAAGGCATATAACAATTTTGGGCAATTCAAGCAAGACAGTAAATTGTACACTTGGCTCTACAGAATCGCTACCAATGAAGCGCTTCAGCAGTTGGCAAAATTAAAAAAAATGCAAAAAACAGACGAAGATGCAGAGTATTACATGCAAAACTTAGTCGCCCAAAATGCAGAACATGATGCAGAAGAAATTCAAGTTTTATTGCAGAAAGCCATTCAAACATTGCCAGAGAAACAAAAATTAGTTTTCAATATTAGATATTATGACGAATTGCCTTTCGAAGAAATAAGTAATATTCTAGAAATGAGCGTAAGTACTTGCAAAACCAATTACCACTACGCCAAAGAAAAAATAGAAAACTACATCAGAGAAAACTACGAATCATAAGAAAATTTAAAAATTTTAGAAAATGAAAGATTTTAATATAGAACAATTAGCTAAAAAAACACCCTACAAAATTCCCGAAAACACCTTCGAGGAAATGCAGGAAAACGTGCTTAATAAAACAGTAAGAAAGAAAGAACATCACCCGAAGATTTTTAAAATCAATTTTTCTATGGTAACTTCTATTGCTGCCGCTTTAGCATTAATTTTTGGCTTTACTTTCTTATGGAAAACCAACCAAACAGAATTTTCTAAACCAAGTCAAGATTCAGTGCAATCCATAACCAAAGTAGAAACTACACAGCCAAAACCAGAACAAAATAACACCCAAAATTCATCACAAAATATTGTTAAAGAAAACAATAGTGAAGTTGCTCATACCCAAAACCCAGAAATTACAGAACAAATTGTGAATTCTAAAAACACTGATGAAAATTATGAGCAACTTCTTAATTCTTTGACTCAAGAAGAATTGGCAGAATTATCAAAAAACACCAGTCACGACATCTATTTAGACCTTTATAACTAAATCTATTATGAAAAATTTTATCTATACCCTTCTATTTTTTGGAACCTTTATGAGTTTTAAAGCTCAAGAAAAACCAAATTTTAGAGAAATGACACCAGAACAGCGCAGAGAATACATCAGACAAATGTCTCCTGAGCAAAGAAAGCAATTGATGGAGGATGCGGCTACCATGATGGCCATCAAAAATTTACAAGTCCCTGCTGAAAAACAAGAAGCTTTTAAAATCCTTCTAAAAGAATATCTAGAAAGTCAAAAAACCATCAAAAATAAATTCAGAGCAGATTTCTCTCAAGAAAACCTTTCTGATGCAGAAGCGAAGAAAATGCTGAACCAAAGCTTTGACTTAGGCCAACAACTGCTTAACAACCGAAAAGTCTATGCTGATAAGTTTCTCAAAATTTTAACACCTCAACAAGTGCTGAAACTTTTTAATCAAGAAGGAAGAATGCGCGAAAAATTTATGGAACGCAGACAAAAAATGGGACCACCAAAAGGTCGCGAACCGATGCCAAATCCTTAAAATCTTTAAAATATACTCCGAAAATCAATTCGGAGTTTTTTATTTTTAGGATTTTACCTTAAAATCAATATCTTTGCAAATCATTGAAAAAGAAGAATGAAGAACATTAGAAATTTTTGCATAATCGCACATATCGACCACGGGAAATCTACCCTTGCTGACAGACTTTTAGAATATACCAATACGGTTTCTCAAAGAGAGTTGCAAGCGCAAACTCTTGACGATATGGATTTGGAAAAAGAGCGTGGAATTACCATAAAATCTCACGCCATTCAAATGGATTATGAATATAAAGGCGAAAAATATATTCTCAACCTGATCGATACACCGGGACACGTAGATTTTTCTTACGAAGTATCTCGTTCTATCGCTGCTTGTGAAGGAGCACTACTCATTGTAGATGCTGCACAAAGCATTCAGGCACAAACGATTAGCAACTTGTATTTAGCGCTAGAAAACGATTTGGAAATTATTCCAATCTTGAATAAAATAGACTTACCTTCTGCTAATCCGGAAGAAGTTACCGATGAAATCGTAAATCTTTTGGGTTGTAAACCAGAAGATGTTTTGCGTGTTTCTGGGAAAACAGGAGCTGGTGTTCATGAATTGCTTGAACAAATTGTAGAAAGAATTCCTGCGCCAAAAGGTGACGAAAATGCGCCGCTTCAAGCATTAATTTTTGACTCTGTTTACAATCCTTTCCGTGGAATTGAAGCTTACTTTAAAGTAGTAAACGGTAAAATTTCTAAAGGTGAGAAAGTAAAATTCATGGCGACGGATAAAGTCTATGAAGCAGATGAAGTAGGAACGCTGAAACTAAAACAAGCTCCAAAATCTGAAATTAAATGTGGAGACGTAGGCTATATTATTTCTGGGATTAAAGATGCTAGAGAAGTAAAAGTAGGTGATACCATTACTTCTATGATAAATCCTGCAACCGAAGCAATTGATGGTTTCGAAGATGTAAAACCAATGGTTTTCGCGGGAATTTATCCTATTGAATCTGAAGATTTTGAAGAATTAAGATTTTCTCTAGAAAAATTAAGACTGAATGATGCTTCTTTGGTTTTCGAGCCAGAAAGTTCTGCAGCACTTGGTTTCGGTTTCCGTTGTGGTTTCTTAGGAATGCTTCACATGGAAATTGTACAGGAACGTCTTGATAGAGAGTTCAACATGAACGTAATTACTACGGTTCCTAACGTTTCTTACTACGGATATTCTAAAAAAGAACCGAATGTTCCGATTTTGATTAATAACCCGTCAGAAATGATGGATCCTATTGCTCTTGATCGTGTAGAAGAACCTTATATCAAAGCTACCATTATTACAAAATCTGATTTTGTAGGTGCTGTGATGACGCTTTGTATCGAAAAACGTGGCGAAATTGTAAACCAATCTTATTTGACTTCAGACCGTGTAGAATTGGTATTTAACATGCCTTTATCAGAAGTTGTTTTTGATTTTTATGACAGATTAAAATCAATTTCTAAAGGTTATGCTTCATTTGATTACCATCCAATTGGTTTTAGAGCTTCTAAATTGGTGAAAATGGACATTTTAATCAATGGAGATATGGTAGATGCACTTTCTTCGTTAATTCACGACAGCAACGCATATTACATTGGTAAAAAAATGTGCGAAAAACTAAGAGAATTGATTCCTCGTCAACAGTTTGATATTGCAATTCAGGCTGCTCTTGGTGCAAAAGTTATCGCCCGTGAAAACGTAAAAGCGTTGAGAAAAGACGTTACCGCAAAATGTTATGGTGGTGATATTTCCAGAAAGCGTAAACTCCTAGAAAAGCAGAAAGAAGGAAAGAAAAAGATGAAGCAAATTGGTAGAGTCGAAGTTCCACAATCTGCATTTATGGCAGTTTTGAAATTGAATGATTAAACGTAGGGACAAGTAGCGACTTGTCTTTACTTTAAATACCAATCCACAGAAATTTCTGTGGATTTTTTATTTCTAATAATCCATAATATATCTATTCCTTTGATTTTCAATAATTTTATAATCAATAGAAATATCAAATTCTTTGGAAGAAGCATCATAAAATTTCACTTTAGCTTTATGCGTTTTTCCTTTTTTGAAATAAGGGTAAGCGTACACTAAAATTTCGTTGGGTTTAAGTTCAAAATAGCTATAGAAATTAGTTTCTATTCCGCAAATCATATAATTACTGTTTCTGAGATAATAGAAATTTTTTCTCTCATTATCAAAAGTATAAAAAGCTACGCCTGTAGCTTCGGTTGGAATTTTTAAAGTTTTTTTAGAAATATTTTTAATAAAAACTGGAAACGCTTTAAACGTTTTAAATTGATGGCTTATATAATCTTGTTTATAAATAGGAATTGTATCTTTTTGTTTTACAATGATTTCAAGATTTTTATTGGTTAAAGAATCATAAGGCTCATTTTCTTTAGACAAAGAAATTTTCAATAAATTTCGTTTAAAATATGGTTTTTGACTTAAATAAATAGAATCAATTTCTTTTTTTATTATCTCATTAAAAGATTTATCTATCTTATTGAATTTCCTCGGAGGAGGAGGTGGTGGTAGAATACTTTCATAATATTTTACATCAATTTTTGGAATAATTTTTCCAACATATATTAAATTATCACCACCTAAATTACCATCTTCATTAAACTCCTGTATTTTCATTTGAGTATTTTTCGGGTAAACCAGGGTAATGTCATCAGCAAAAGTTTTCTCTTGACAACTAATGATTAACATTGAAATAAATAGAAGATAGAATGTTTTCATTTTTTAGTTTTATCAAAGATATAAAATTAATACCTTCGCTTAAATTTCTATTCAATGAAAAAAATCACGCTACTTTTCCTCTTTCAAACCGTATTTTCTTTTGCTCAAGATTTCAAAACACCTTACGAAAAAGGCAACGGAAATCAAACCACCACCTACGAAGAAATGGTGAAATTCTATGACGATTTAGACAAAAACTTCGAAAGCATTTCTGTAGTAGAAAAAGGAAAAGATGACAACGGAGAACCTATTAGAGTCGTAATTTTTGATAACTCAAAAAAACAAAATATTCACGTAATTTTCATCAATAATGGAATTCATCCTGGTGAAAGTGACGGAATTGATGCTACAATGATGCTGATGCGAGATTTGGCTTTAGGAAAAATAAAAGTTCCACAAAACACCAAAGTTGTAGCTATAGAAGCGTATAATATTTCTGGAATGCTGAGAAGAGGGAAATTTTCAAGAGCTAATCAAAACGGACCAGAAGAACACGGTTTTCGTGGGAATGCCAGAAATTTTGATTTGAACAGAGATTTCATCAAAAATGATACAGAAAATGCCAAAGCTTTTCAAGAGATTTTTCATTGGCTAAAACCGATTTATTTCATTGATAATCACGTAAGTAATGGAGCAGATTATCAGTACACTTTCACGTATATTTCTACCAATAAAGAAAGATTGGGCAATTCTCTCGGAACGTATTTTCACAATGAAATGCAACCGAAACTGATTCAAAATATGGAGAAATCTAAAATTTTGAACGTTCCTTACGTCAATATTCACGGAGATTCTCCCGATGAAGGATTTCCAGCATTTATGGATTCTCCTCGTTATGCAACAGGTTACACTACCCTTTTCAATATTCCGGGAACCGTGGCAGAAACGCACATGCTAAAACCTTACCAAGACCGCGTAAAAGCAACGTATGAATACATGAGACACTCCATCAATTTTGTAGATGAAAATTACTTAGATATTTCTAAAAAAATGATGGAAGAATTAACCAATTATTTACCAAATAAAAAATACGCAATTCGTTGGAAATTAGACAGTACAAAATACAGTTTTATTGATTTCAAAGGTTATGAAGCTGGAAAAAAACCAAGTGAAATTTCTGGAAAACCAAGACTTTTCTACGACAGAAATAAACCTTTCACCAGAAAAGTAAAATTCTTTGACACTTACAAAGCTGATAAAGAAATTACAATCCCAACTTATTACGTGATTCCAAAATCTGAAGGGAAAATCATAGAAAATTTAAAACGCAATCAAATCAAATTCAAAGAATTACAATCAGATTCTTTGATAACAGTTGAGTCTTATAAAATCGTAGATTTTAAAACCGTAAAAAATCCTTACGAAGGTCATTACTTACATTTTGATACTCAAGTTTCATCAGAATTAAAGACTAAAAAATTCAGAAAAGGAGATTATTTGGTTTCTACAAAACAAGAAGGCGTTAAATTCCTTTTAGAAACTCTGGAACCAGAAGCAGTTGACTCTTATTTCAATTGGAACTATTTCGATGGAATTTTGGGACAAAAAGAGTATTTTTCTGACTACGTTTTCGAAGATACTGCTGCCGAATTATTAAAAACCAACAAAGCGTTAAAAACTGCTTTTGAACTGAAAAAAGCTTCAGATGCTAAATTTGCAGAAGATGGAGCAGCGCAATTAGATTGGGTGTACAAAAATTCTGAATATTACGAAGGTACTGTAAATCAATATCCTATTTATAGAATTCGGTAATTTAAAAATAGATTTTTAAACCATTAAGCAAGAATTAAGAGATTAAGTTTATTAAGAAAAAATCTCGAAGAATGGAAACTTATTTTTCTTAATTCCTTAATAAACTCTTAATGTTAAAAAAAGGTTTTCAACGTTTTAAAAATCAAGAACAGCCACAATCTTTGTCGCAATGCGTTCTTTTACTATCAAATTTTTTTGGAGAAAAAGTTTTTTTAATAATTTTATAAATAGAATAACTTGCCGCTAATAAAGCCGCAAAAATGATAACGTATTGAAGGACTAAACTTTCCATGACAAAAATCTTATGACAAAATTACATAATTATTTTGAATTATTCTAAATAAAGATTAAATTTGTAACATGGATTTCAGAACTAACCCTTATTTCAATCTTGTTGTTCCAACTTTTGAGAGCAAAAACTACGAACAATATTGTGGTAAAAAGAAATGTTGCAAGAAATTTAAGAAAGGGAAAAGATGTAAAAAATGCCCAGGAAGAGATAAAATTTCTTAAAACTAAATCACATTTCTTTCTTATCTTTGAATAAATTCATTTATTATGAACAGAGATTATATATTTGATTTGCTGAATCAGCAAATTGCAAAAGAACAATATGCGGCGCAATTGTATCTATCGATGAGCGCTTGGTTCTTAGAACAAGATTTAGACGGAATTGCCAATTATTTCAGAGTTCAATCTAAAGAAGAACTGATGCATTCAGAAAAATTCTTTGATTATTTGAACGATATCGGTGGAAGAATTGTACTACAAGAAGTAAAACAACCTCCTCATGATTTCAAAGATGCTTTAGAAATTTTTGAAAAAGCTTTAGAGCACGAAAAATTAGTAACCAAAAGTATTTTTGACATTGTAAAAGCTGCTAATGACGCAGGAGATTACTCTACTGCAGCTTTCTTACAATGGTTTGTGAATGAACAGGTAGAAGAAGAAGCCAATGCTTCTCAATTGATTTCGAAAATTAAAATGGTTAAAGACAATCCTTCTGCTTTGTATCTTTTTGATCAAGAACTGGCGAAACGCGTTTTCGTAGCTGAATAAAATGAAAAACTGCTTTTAAAAGCAGTTTTTTTTATTTGAAAAATTGGTAAACCAACATGGAAGCTAGATAAGCTAAACCAGACATGAAAACCAACTGAATCGCCGTCCATTTCCAAGATTTTGTTTCTCTATAGACTACTGCAATCGTAGAGATACATTGCATCGCAAAAGCGTAGAATATAAGTATGGAAAGTCCTGTTGCAAAACTGAATACTTTCTCGCCATTCGGTTTTACATCACTTCTCATTTTTTCGATGACCGATTTTTCTGGTGCATCATCATCAAGACTGTAAAGTGTTGACATTGTGCCAACAAACACTTCTCTCGCTGCAAAACTGGTAAGAATTCCTACTCCCATTTTCCAATCGTAACCCAATGGTGAAATCACAGGTTCCATTTGCTTGCCGATTTTAGCCAAATAAGAATTTTCTAATTTCACATCTGAATGATGTTCCAAAATATGGAAATCATCCTTCGGTCCGAAATAACTTAAAAACCAAAGAATTACACTTACCGCCAAAATGATTTTTCCAGCTCCCGTAATAAATTCCCAAACTTTACCTAAAACCAATTTGAAATCATATTTCCAAAGTGGCATTTTATAAGTTGGCAAATCCATTACCAAGAAGGTTTTTCCTTTATTTTTAATGAAATATTTTAAAATAAATGCGGCTAAAAGCGAAGTCGCAAATCCTAAGAAATACATTCCTAGAAGTGCAATCGCTTTATATTTTACGCCAAAGAAAGTTCCATCGGTAAAAATAAGCGAAATAATGATGCTGTAAACCGGAAGTCTTGCAGAACACGTCATAAAAGGTGTAATCAAAATTGTAATCAATCGCTCTTTTACGTTTTCGATGTTTCTGGTACTCATAATTGCAGGAATCGCACAAGCTGTTCCCGAAACGAGCGGAACAATACTTTTTCCGTTTAAACCAAACGGTCGTAAGAATCTGTCCATCAAGAAAATAACTCTCGCCATGTAACCAGAATCTTCTAATAAATACAAGAAATATAAAAGAATCCCAATTTGTGGGGCAAAAATCACTATTCCGCCTATTCCTGGAATAATTCCGTCAGAAATTAATGAATTCAATGGACCTTCTGGAAGCCAAGTTCTGGAAGTTTCTGATAGCCATGCAAAAGCAGCATCAATCCAATTCATAGGATATTCTGCGATGAAAAAAACACTTTGGAAAATGGTGAGTAAAATAATCCCAAAAACCAAATATCCTAAAACAGGATGTACTAAAACTTTATCTAATTTTTCGGTGAGAAGTTCCTTGAACTGAGGTTTTTTAGAAATCGTTTGCGAAATAATTCCGTCTATTTGTTGGTATCTTCTGATGGTTTCCTGCACTTGTAAACGCTTCGGAACCATACATTTTCTGTCTTCTTGATTCAGTTGTGTTTTTACACTTTCTAATTTGCCGAGATAAGTATCTGCAGCAATAAGCGTCCAAACTTTATAGAAATTATTCTCTTCGATTTGTCTTGAAATCTTGAAAACCAATCCTAAATTTTCTGAAGGAATATCAAAATAAGGCTTATCCGAAACCGAAAATTCATCTTTAAAAATAGATTCTCTTATTTCATCAATCCCAATATTTTTTTTGGCATTGGTTTCTAGAATATTTTGACCTAGAAGTTCGCTCAGTTTTTTAGAATCGATGTGTAAACCTCTTTTCTCCGCCAAATCGACTTGGTTAATCACCATCAAAACAGGAATTCCCAAATCTTTGATTTGCTGATAAAGCAGTAAGCTTCTTTTGAGATTCAGCGCATCTGCAATGTAAATTACACCGCTGTATTTTTCTTGTTCTTCAATCAAATATTTAGTGAAAATAGCCTCGTCTTCAGAAGTGGGATAAATGCTGTAAGAACCTGGCAAATCAACAATTTCTACTTCTTCGTCTTTGTATAGGTAAGTTCCTTCGTGTGAAGCAACAGTAACGCCAGCGTAATTGCCGGTTTTTTGGTTTTTGTTACAAAGCAAATTGAAGATGGTAGATTTTCCTACATTAGGATTTCCTACCAAAAGAATATGTTTTTGTTTTTTTGCTGAGTTCGGCATATGGTTTTCCAAATTTCAGTAGAAATTTTGGTTTAATTTTCTGGTTCTACGAAAATAAATCTCGCTTCTTCTTCACGAAGGGCAACTCTCGTTTTTTCTTCTCCGTATTCTATGTACAGAGGACCGCTAAAAGGCGCTTGATGTAAGATGACGAATGATGTTTCTGGCAATAATCCCATTTCGATAATCTTATTGGGCATCTGCAAGTTTTCGTTATCATAACCTTTGATTTTCCCCTTTTTATTTCGAGGAAAACAGCACAATTTATTTGAAATATTTGTTTGCAAGATTTCTATAATTAATTGAGGAGCAAATATACTTTATTTATTTTAATTCTAAATAAGACTTCTATAATTTTTTTCAAAAGAATTGCTGATTAAAAACATATTCTCACGAAAAACAATACTCAAATTGATGAAATGAAAAAGTATTTTAAAAATTAAACCTTCTTTTCGCAAAAATTCTTCCTAAATTTGTTGAAAACTCATTCATTATGAATATGCTGTACACCAAATCATACGAAACTCCTCTAGGTAAAATGGTGGCTTTTGCCAATCAAAATGCCTTGCTTCTTCTCGATTTTGAAGATTCTAAATATTTTGAAAAGCACATGGAAGAAATTTCGCAAGGTTATGGCGTCATCAAAACATCCAATAACAGAGTTTTAAAACTTCTAGAAAAGGAATTGAGCCAATATTTTAAAGGAAAATTGACAAAATTTACCGTTCCAGTAGAATTTACCGGTACAGATTTTCAGAAAAAAGTTTGGGAAGAGTTGCAAAGCATCAGTTTTGGAGAGTACAGAAGTTATCAATCTCAAGCCGATGCCATGAATCGCCCAAAATCGGTAAGAGCAGTTGCCAACGCCAATTCTAGAAATAAATTATGCTTGGTGGTTCCTTGTCACCGAGTAATTGGCAAAAACCTTTCGCTTACTGGTTATGCTGGTGGTGTAGATAGAAAAGCCGCACTTTTAAAACTTGAAGGAATAGAATTGACGTTCTAAATAAAAAACTCCTCCAAAAATTTGGAGGAGTTATAAATACATCAAAGATGTTTATTTCAGTTCAGAGATAATATTTACGGTTTCTTGTAGGTAAATATCTCTTTTCAGATTTTTCATCCAGTTTTCAGATTTTTTAGCGAAAACCTCATCAGTTTTTCCTCTAGTAACTTCGTCTGCGTGAAGCGCGAAGTTCAATCCGTTATTGTATTTAATCAATGGTTTGAATTTATCAATCTGTGCTTTTCTGGTTTTCATTACTGCTTCAAAATCTTTTAGATTAAGAGAAATCTTTTCTTCTTTGTCTAATTTTTCTCTCCACTGTGCAGATTCTAGCAACAATTGATAAAATTTATTTTGAGCCATTCTTGACTGACTGTTTTTAGCCAAATCTGCAACATTTATTGGATTACTCACCGTAAAACTGCTAGAGTTTACTTGATCCCAAGGTAAAGCATAATTATCAAATCTTTCGCCGATTTCTTCATAAGAGAATACATCTTTCATCGGGATATCAGACTCTACACCTTTTAACTGGGTAGATTTTCCATTAATTCTATAGAATTTCTGAATGGTTAATTTCAATGAACCGAAATCATCTGTACTGTTTAAAAATCTATTCAGTTCTACGAAAGTCTGTACTGTTCCTTTCCCGAAAGAATTAGGAGAACCAACAATCACTGCTCTTCCGTAATCTTTCATCGCACCTGCTAAAATTTCAGAAGCCGAAGCCGAAAGTTCGTTTTGCATGATTACCAAAGGCCCAGTCCAAATTGGGTCATTTTGTTTGTTTCTCATTACCTGAACTCTACCATTTCCGTCTTTTACCTGAACTACAGGTCCGTTATTCATGAAAAGTCCCATAATATCTACCACTTCGGTAAGAGAACCGCCTCCGTTATTTCTTAAATCAAGAATAATTCCTTCTACATTTTGTGCTTTTAGTTTAATGAGTTCTGCTTTTATATCGTCTGAAGCATTTCTTCCTTTAGCATCTTCAAAATCTGCATTGAAACTTGGTAAATTGATGAATCCATATTTTTTTCCATTCGCTCCATTGATGATGATACTTCTCGCAAAAGTGTCTTCTATCGCTACTTCTTCACGGATCATTTTCACTTCTTTGATGGTTCCGTCTTTTTTCTTGAGCGTAAGAACTACTTCTGTTCCTTTTTCGCCACGGATAAAACGCACCGCTTCATCTACCAACATTCCCGTTACATTAATTGGTTCTTCTCCTTTTTTAGACTGAACTTTTAGAATTTCGTCTCCTTCTGAAATCTGTTTCGATTTCCAAGCTGGAGCTCCAACTACCAATGTTCCGATTTTTATTTTTCCTTTGCTTTCTTGAATCGTTGCCCCAATTCCAATTACTTTTCCTACGAAATTCACATCAAAATCTTCTTTGTCTTGAGGTGAAAAATAATTGGTATGAGGATCAAAAACTTCTGTGTAAGCGTTCATGTAAACAGAGAACCAATCCATTTTTTTACGCTTTTGGAATCTCTTAAACATAGAAGTCATTAAATCTTTTACTTCTTCCGTCGCTTTTACTTGTTTCTGCGCAGGTGTAAGAATTTCTAACTTGATGGTATCTTTCAGTTTCAGACGGTTTACACTGTCTTTCTTCTCACGTTGCGTTTCTTCTTTCGCATTGAGCGTTTCTATTTCTTGAAGAATATTGTACTTGATGAATTTTTTCCACTCGTTTTTTAATTCTTCTTGATTCTGAGGATATTTTTTCAGTTTTGGCTCCAGAATTAATTCATCATTTTCTTCAAAATTAATGGGTTTGCTCAAGATTTCCTGAGAATATTTTTCGATTTCTGCGGTTCTGTCGTACAATTTATCAACCGTCAACTTATAAAAAGTTAGGTCGCCTCTGTTCAGATAATCATCTAATTTGGTTCTGTGTTTGCTGAATTCATCTACTTCTGATTGCAGGAAAAATCTTTTTCCTGGGTCTATCATTTCCATGTATTTATCATAAACATCAGCAGAATAAGCATCATTAATCGGCTTAGGTGAATAATGCAGATAAGAAAGCGTATTTTTTACACTTATCATAATCGTTTGCATCTTCTCGTCATCATTCTGCGGTGCATTGAAACAGAACATTAGCGTTACAAGTGGCGCAAAAAATAAAAGTCTATTGAGTTTGAATTTTTTGAACATATTTTTTAATAAAATTATTTACAATAAGTTGGGTTAACTATTGCTTTGTTACAGAATACATTTTTAAATAAAGCTCAAATTTAATGTCTTATTTAAAAATATGATATATTTTTTTGATTTTTTTCTTCGATTTTAAAAATTTACAGAAACAAGAATGTATTTTTCTTAATAATTATACTGTAATCCGAATTTAATCCCAAATTTTTGTGCACCTGGATTTTCTAAATAATTGCCTCTCCAATTGAAATCTATTCTCAGCATTCTGATGTTCCCGAAACCAATATTTTCAATCCCAAAGCCATACTCGTAATAAGGTTTTTGATGTGGCGCAGAAAGCAAGATATTGGTAGAATTAATATTTTTAGACGCATCGCTTAAACTACCGATTGCGGTTCTGTAAAATGCTACTTCTCTCAATTTCAGTTTTTTAATTAAGGGAATATAAGAAAGTAATTTTCCATTAAAATGATGTTCGGCCTGAAAACTAAGGTACTCATCCGTAACAAATTCATAATAATTGAGTAATGAAAACGTGTTGGGCGTAAGCCCGTAAGATTGATTGCCTGGGATTACATTTTGCAAAGCCAAAGGAACCGTATTGAAGTTTTTACCCGCTTCTACATTCAGAATTAATCTTCCGAAACTCTTCAATAAAAATGGCTGATAATAGTAAAACTGCAATTTATTGTAATTAAAATCTGCATTGAAAACGCCTTCTAAACCTCTGGTATATTTCAAAACAAATGTTGGCGCCAAAGTACTATGTTCGTAACGATCTACACCATATTGTGAGAATTTTGCGCCAGGTCTTGCGGTAATGCTCAGTGCTAGTTTACTATCTTTAAGTTCTGAAAAAAGTTGGTTATTTTGATAAAAATCCAGCGAAAATTTAGTCGGATTGGCAGATTTTATGGTTTGATATGTTGCGTCTAATCTTACCGTAAAATTTTTAAAAGGGTCTATAGCTGCAAATGCACTGGTCTGATTTACAGAACTTAAATTAAAATTATTCCCTGAATTAAGAACTCCTGAAGAGGCAAAAGAACGCGTCATAATTCCCTCATCTGTAGTAAGTTGCGCGCCTAATTGCATTACATCTCTTCTGGTGCCAATTCCTATGGTAAATCTATTATCTCGGTTGAACATTTTTCTGGCCTCGAAACCGTATTTTATCTGCCCGTCTTTAAATCCGTAGGCGGTATAAAATGCAGCCCTCCACATATCATTTGGCGAAAAAAAGGTTCTTGCGCCAACCCTCACCCTAAAGCCTTCAACATCATTAAAACCAATGGTAGAATACAAATCGCCAATATCAATAGCGTTCCCAACGTTGTAATAGCCAGATGCAAGCGTTTCATAAAGCTTTACAGCTCTTTTAAATTTCGGAACATTATTAAGCTCATCCATCATTACATAAATGTTCTTTTCTGATTCAGAAAGTGGTGTTTTTCTGTTTTCTTCCCAAAAATTTTCGTCTTTTTGCAACTGTTCATCGCTTAGAAATTCCGTTTTCTGTTCAAATACCTCATCTTTTAAATTTTGATTGAATAAATAATCAGAAAAAGTAGTATTCTTTTTGATTACCAAGCTTTTAGACTTGTCTTTTTTACTTAAGATAGACATTTGTATTTCCTGATAATTTTTCTTTGGCAAGAAAATACTATCATTTGGGTTATCAAAATCCAACTCATTATAAAAATTGTTCACAAAATTTACGTTTAGGTTTTTGCTAGATTTCAAAGTAGCTCTTACAACCGCATAATTTTCTTTAGAAATATACAACATCCCATAAATAGACAAAACATCTTTTCTTTTTGGAGTATATTTTATTCTATAACAATCTACACTATTGTAATTTTGGTCTGATAAAAGTTCATAATCATAACTCATAAAACCATCCTTCGCAACAGGACTTGTAAAGCCTATGTTAAAGAAATTCAGAATATTATCATAAATATTAATGTCTTTATAAAGGTTTTTAGCAGTATTGGCGACTACTTCGTTACTAGAAAATCCTGAAGCTTTATTGGCTAAAACTTCTTTTTTCTCTTTTTTTACAGGTTCTTTTTTACCCCAATTTTTATAGACCGTTTCATTAAAATAAATAGGTAAAGACAATTTATTATCAACAGTATCCGCATATTTAAAAATAAAATCTACTTTGTTGAAAATTTTCTTTTGCGTAAAAGTACTGTCTAAATTAATAACATCTACCTGTATTTTTTCGTACTCATTATACTGATAGTCTTGAAACTGAGAAAGACCATTGTTTTTCTTGTGTTTCCACACTTGTTGCAAGATTTCGTATGCAGGATTGTCTTTTTTCTTCAATTTCTTTTTTGAAGATTTTATAACTACTGCATCAATATTTTTCTCTTTAATCTGAGAAAAAGCTACAATTGGTATAAGAAAAGTAAAGACTAAAAGTAGTTTAAAATAGTTCATATTCTTCGGTATTAAATATCCTTTCAATTTTTGTTAATAAACAAGGGCGCAAATTAATATTAATTTTGATTTATTTTTGTAACCAAAATTTCATTATTCATTATATTTAAAATTTATAAATACAATCATTAAACGAAAAAACTTTCGTTTTTATTCTGAAAACTGTGTTTTCGCACTTCAGAAAACAATTAGGCCTGTGTTTTGTATGACAAACAAAATATTCTTCAAAAATTACGAAAAAATTAATCGGATTAAAAAAGCAATAATCTTACCATTTTATAGTAAAAATCTGTTTTTAATAAATTAATTTTGTCTGAAATCTAATTTTAAGAAGAAAATCGCACTAATTAAATTGATAATCAATCCCCAAAAAAGTTTGCGAAACTACAAAAATCAATAAAAATAATTTTTAGAATGAAAAAACCTTTGATATTAGTTACCAATGATGACGGAATTACCGCACCAGGAATTAGAAATCTGGTAAACTTTATGAACGAAATAGGCGAAGTTGTGGTTGTAGCACCCAATTCTCCACAATCTGGAAAAGGACATGCCATTACCATCAATTCTACCCTTACTTTCGAAGAAATCAATTTAGAAGGACCTCAGCGTGATTATTCACTGAGCGGAACTCCTGTAGATTGCGTAAAATTTGCTTTAGATAAAGTCTTGACCAGAAAACCAGATTTAGTGGTTTCGGGAATTAATCACGGTGCCAATTCTTCGATTAATGTCATTTATTCTGGTACCATGTCTGCCGCAGTAGAAGCAGGTGTAGAAGGTTTACAGTCTATAGGATTTTCTCTGCTGGATTTTGCGTGGGATGCAGATTTCTCACAATGCAAAGACTATATCCAGAATATTGTGAAAAAAGTTTTAGAAAATCCTTTACCAAAAGGAATTGTGCTGAATGTGAACATCCCGAAACTGAAAAAAGAAGAAATAAAAGGCATCAAAGTTTGCAGACAAGCCCAAGCAAAATGGGAAGAAAGCTTTGACGAACGTGTAAATCCTCACGGCAAAAAATACTATTGGCTCACTGGTTATTTTAACAACCAAGACGAAGGAAAAGATGCCGATGAAAACGCACTTGCCGATGGTTACATCTCTGTAGTTCCCGTGAAATTTGATTTAACTGCCCACGAATATTTGCAGGAGTTGGGAGAGGTTTTGAATACTCCTATATGAAATATCATCGGTCGAAAAAATAGAAAGAAATTATACTTAAACTTTGGCTATCGAAAATCATTGATTAAATTTGCCAAAATTTGGCAAATTAATTAATTATGCAGACAATTGGAACTACTTTTAAAAAAAATAAGAGAAGAAAGCAACTTACTTTTGGAAGACATAACCAAAAGGACAGGGATAAGTAAAGCTGTTCTTAGTCGAATAGAAAATGGTAAACGCTTGCCTACAAGAGAGCAAGTAAACCAACTTTGCAAATATTATAAAACTGAAAAAAATGAGATTATCGTTCAGTGGCTTAGCGACAAACTTCTTTATGAAGTAAAAGACGAAGATTTTGCATTGCAAGCAATGCAGATAGCAGAAGATAAAATAAAATACGGAACAAGTTCAAACGGACAAACAAATGATTTTGTATTATCCCTTAATGAACACAAACAAAAAAGAAAAATTAACGACTTTGTAAACAAAGTAGTTCAAGGTGATTGTTTGGAAGTAATGCAATCAATTCCTAATAAATCCATAGATATGATACTTTGTGATTTACCTTATGGTACAACGCAAAACAAATGGGACTCTGTAATTGATTTACAGAAACTTTGGGCTGAATATGAGAGAATAATCAAAGATAATGGTGCAATAGTTTTGACTTCCCAAGGAATTTTTACTGCAAAATTGATTTTAAGCAACGAGAAATTATTTAAGTATAAAATTACTTGGATAAAATCAAAATCAACCAACTTTTTAAATGCTAAAAAACAACCGCTACGCAAACATGAGGACATCTGTATTTTTTACAAGAAACAACCAACATACAATCCTCAAATGACAGTAGGCGAACCATACGATAAAGGCATTAGAAAAGACCAATACACAGGTAGTTATGGAGATTTCAAACCGAGACACGTTAAAAGTAATGGTGAGAGATACCCGAATGATGTTGTTTGTTACGAAGAACAACCCGTTGACGATTTTGTATATGTAAAAACAGCTGAATCTGAAGGTCCTGTTTTGCACTCAACACAAAAGCCAATTGAACTGGGTAGATATTTAATAAAAACTTACACCAAACCTGGTGATGTAATTCTTGACAATTTTTTTTATTTGGGCGTTCCCCTATCGGGTCGGGTTATTCGTTCCAAGTCCTCGCTACGCTGCGGGCTTTCCACTTCTATCCCTAACGCAATTAAATCCGCAGCATAATGGCAGATACATTGACATATTTAGATATTGCTTATAAAATTCTTAAAGAAGAAAATAAAGCTCGTTCACTTCATT
Organism: Cloacibacterium caeni; assembly: GCF_907163105.1. Lineage (GTDB taxonomy): Bacteria > Bacteroidota > Bacteroidia > Flavobacteriales > Weeksellaceae > Cloacibacterium > Cloacibacterium caeni_A. The sequence continues at coordinate 2,329,708 of NZ_OU015321.1, read as the reverse complement.
ACAAGGTTATCGCAAAAAGGGCTTTTAAACTTGGTTTAATTGAAAGTGATGATTTAATTATCTCTGGCAATATTTCATCTGCAATTAATGCGGATATAAGAAAAAGCAAAATAGAAGGAGAAGAATCAAAATTCATAACATACGGAAAAGGACAATATGGATTATCGGAAAATGAACCCAAAGGAATATTTGCTGAAATACGAGACAAGAATAATCAAGTAAAACGACAATTACTCGAAGCATTATTAGCAATGCCACCATTTAGTTTCGAAGAATTAGTTGGTGAAGTTTTGAGGAATCTTGGCTTTGAAAACATTACAGTTACAAGCAAGTCAGGAGATGGAGGAATAGATGTAACTGGCGAACTTGTTGTTGCAGGAGCTATTAAAAACAGTGTATGTGTTCAAGTAAAAAGATGGAGAAATAATGTGCAAAGAGCTAGTATTTCTGAACTTAGAGGTAGTTTAAGGCCACACCAAACAGGTTTATTTATAACAACATCTGATTTTTCAAAACCATCAATAGAAGAAGCAAACGACCCATATAAAGCACCTATTTCGCTAATTAACGGAAAAGAATTTGTTGATATACTTTGTGATTATGGAATTGGCGTTACAGCCGAAGAAGTCATTATCTATGACATAGATGATGAAAATGGACTTATAGATATTCCTGGACAAGTAGAAGTTGATGAAGAAGGAATTGAAATCTTCACTAAATACAAAGGACAAGAACATTATGCAATTTATTTTTCCCCTTCAAAAGTGATATACAATAATGAAGTTTTTAAATCTCCTTCAGCAGCAGGAACAAAGGTTCAAAATGGATTGCCTGTGAATGGTTGGAAATTTTGGAAATTCATTGATGAAAAAGATGGTAAAACTTATCCAATAGATAGATTAAGAGAAAAATAAAATGAAAGACTTAGTTAGTTATAAAGATGGAACTTTAAGTATTCAATTTGCCAAATATGGACAGGATGGTCGAAACTATTGTGAATTGTTTGACTTTTTGGGCAATTATGACATTATTACCGCAAATGAGCTTGGGCAAGATGTGATTGTAATGAGTGAGATAGTTTTTATGTTTTCAAATTTTGATGAAGGACGTTTGAAACGAGAATCTTGCATTGACCTTGAAGCTATATCAACCTTGAAAGAATTCGTAGATGCTGAAAATCCTGCTCATCAAGATTTTTTAGAATGGTATTACAAATAGAAGACAAAGTAGGAATTGTAATTGACCCTTGTTGTGGTACAGGAACAATAATTAACCAAGCATACGCACTCAAAGAAGAATATGACATAAATCAAGATGCTACAATAAACAGCATTTGGGCATCGGATAAACATTCATTTCCTATTCAATTATCTACAATGACTTTGGCTAAGCCCAACAATATTGGGAAAGTATTAAACATTTTCAGAGAAGATGTAATTGATATAGAGATAGGCAAAGACATTACATTTAAAGACCCAAACAATGGCAATGATGTTATTAAACAGTTTCCAACTGTGAATTATGTTGTTTCAAATTTGCCGTTCATAAAGAGTAAAGAAATTGAAGTGTTAAATCCAAATATCACGGAAATAAACAATTTCATTCACAAAGAAGCAGACACTACAATTACATTAAGTGGTAAAAGTGATATTTTCGCTTATATTCCGTTTTACTTGCATAAACTGCTTTCAGAAAATGGAAAAATTGGGCTAATTCTTTCTAACGCTTGGTTGGGAACTGATTACGGGGAGATTTTTTTAGCGTTAATTCAAAAATTCTATGACATTGAAACTGTCGTTATTTCAGGAAAAGGAAAATGGTTTGATAATGCAGATGTAGTAACTACATTTTTGATAGCAAAAAAACGAAATCCAAACACTGAATCTGATGTAAACAGAATAATTTCATTTTGTACTTTAAAAGAAAGTATTGATGTAATTCCCGACATCAAACAACTAAGTGAAAATATCTTGTTGGGAACTACAAATGATATTGTTTCTATTCAAAATTATTCAACTAACGAGATAACCAATTTAGAAACCATTGGTATTCCTTGGTGTGGATACTTTGCAAACCTAAATTGGCTTTCAGATATTTCGGAAAAACTAATTGACTGCAATCAGGTGTTTAATTTTACTCGTGGAGAAAGACGAGGTTGGAACGCTTTATTTTATCCTGCTTTGGGACACAATATTGAAGCCGAATATATCAAACCTATTTTGAAAAATTTAAGAGGAACAGCAGGTCTTTATTGTACTGCCGATGCAGAAGCGTTTTGCTGTTCTAAAAGTATAGACGAATTAGTACAACTCAACCATACAGGAGCGTTGGAATGGATAAGAAGTTTTGAAAATCAAAACAACGAAACGGGCGTTCCTCTTACTCAATCATTACACAAAGCAAATATGTTTTGGTATGAAATGAAAACCGATAATATGGCGGATTTTGTTGCAAACGTGAATTATGACAAAAGTCTGTTTATAGCAACTTTCAACAACCGTTCATTCATAGACCAAAGAATGATTGGACTTTCTTTAAAAGCTGAATTTCAAACCGAAGATAGAGTATTATTACTTGCTTTGTTGAATAGTATTTTGAGTATGTTCTTTATAGAAAGTTTTGGCTTTGGAAGAGGATTAGGTGCACTTGATTTAAGAGCAACAAAATTTGAACGGGATTTTAAAATTTTAGATTTTCAGTCCTTATCTGACGGACAAAAACAAGCAATTACAGACGCTTTTCAGCCAATTTCTCAAAGAAACAGATTGCCATTAGAACAAGAAATTGAACAAGCAGACAGAATAAATTTTGAAAAAGTACTTTTGGAAATTTTTGGGATAGCCGAACATTATGACGCAATTAAAGCATCATTATTACATCTTTACAAAATACGTTTTGCTGTGAAAGACTAATCCTACACATTTGTATTTTTCCAAGCGCACAAAGTCAAAAAACACTAAGCAGCCACTATTGATAAAAGGTAACTTTTGCACAACCCGATCTCTCGGATTTCTAATCCGTGACTACAATAAAAAAATAAACCCTAAAATCCGCAAAAAGCGGATTTTTTTTTATGGATAATCCTTTGAGTTTTCTAGCAGTCAAATAGGAGTTTTGCTTGGGGTTTGCTCGTGGTTTGTTCGTGTTTCCTTCGAATCAGCCTCGGAAAAGTACCCTAAATTACGAACAAACCACGAACAAACGTAAAACTTGAGTCAACTTTGACCCGTATGAAACTCCAGAGAATTGCTCTGCTTTCTAAATCATTTTGAATTATACATTTGTCGAATTTTTCTGCTGAAGAAATCCAAAAATTTCTTATTTTTAACAAAATAATTTTACCAAATGCGCATAGAATATGATATAAAATTGGGCTTCAAAGACGTGATGTTTCGCCCAAAACGTTCTACTCTTAAATCTCGTTCACAAGTAAGTCTGGAGAGAGAATTTATCTTTAGAAATTCTAAAAAAACTTGGCGTGGTGTTCCCATTATCGCTGCCAATATGGATACGGTAGGAACTTTTGAAATGGCAACGGCTCTTGCAGAAGAAAAAATCATTACCGCCATTCATAAGCATTACACGTTAGAAGAATGGTCGGCTTTTCTAGAAAATTCTCCAGAAAGCATTTACCAATACATCGCCATCAGTTCTGGAACAGGAAGCAGTGACGAAGAAAAAATTAAAGAAATCATCAGTAAATTCCCAAAGATAAATTTCATCTGCATCGATGTAGCCAATGGTTATTCTGAACATTTTGTAAATTTTGTGAAAAAAGTTCGCGCAGATTTTCCAGATAAAACCATCATCGCAGGAAATGTGGTGACTGGCGAAATGGTAGAAGAACTCATTTTAGCTGGTGCAGATATTATAAAAGTAGGAATTGGCCCTGGTTCTGTGTGTACAACTAGAGTGAAAACTGGAGTGGGTTATCCTCAGCTTTCGGCGATTATAGAATGTGCAGATGCAGCGCATGGTTTAGGTGGACATATCATCGGTGATGGTGGTTGCAAAGTTCCGGGAGATGTAGCCAAAGCTTTTGGTGGCGGCGCAGATTTTGTAATGCTGGGCGGAATGTTTGCTGGTCACGACGAAAGTGGCGGTGAAATGGTAGAAGAAAACGGTAAAAAATTCAGATTATTTTACGGAATGAGTTCTAAAACAGCCATGGAAAAACACAGTGGTGGCGTTGCAGAATATCGCGCTTCTGAAGGGAAAACTGTAAAGGTAAAATACAAAGGACCAGTTGCCGAAACGGTGAAAGATATTTTAGGCGGAGTACGCTCTACTTGTACGTATGTTGGCGCTTCTCAACTGAAAGAATTATCAAAAAGAACAACCTTTATCAGAGTGCAAGAACAGCATAATGAAGTATTTGGAAACGAATAGCTTAGATAAAAAAACTTTTTATTTACGCTAATGCAATTATTTTATTTGCAATAGCTAATTGAAATGGTAATTATTATCTAAACTACTGTAAATCAAAGGATTTCTAATCAATTTTTTTTGGAGATATAAAATATTATTTTTATATTTGCACCCGAAAACACAAGTGCTCCAATAAAATATAATTCTTTGAATTATAATGGCTTAATCCTCGAATTACTCGAGGATTTTCTATTTTAGAAGGGTTTCTCTCAGTTTTTGCGCTGCTTTTTTTACTTCAGTACTCCAATCGTCTACTGCGTTTCCATCTGCTCCATCAGAAATATATTTAAGACACAAAAATGGTAATTTTTCTTCTTTGCACACTTTAGCCAAAGCAAAAGCTTCCATTTCTATCACGTTGTATTCTGTATTATTGTGTTCCATTTCGAATTGGTCTCCGCTTCCGCAAATTCCATTCGGAACATCTTGTAAAGCGATGCCGTGTTCTAGAATAATCTCACCATTTGCAAATGGCGTTTCAAATTTTTGAAAACCGAGTGCCATCACATCCATATCTCTTTGGATAAACTGGGTACAACACACCACATTTCCCTTGTTAAAAGCCGTGCTTCCTGCGGTTCCCAGATTAATGATAATATCGGGATTATACTTTTCTATACCTTTAAAAAGATGATATGCTGCATTAATCTTCCCTACTCCAGTAAAAATTTTCTGAAAATCATTAAACTCTTCTTGCGCTTCTACTTCTAAAGCAAAAACTAAAAGCGGATTTTGGTAAATGGTTCCGTTGATATTTATTTCTTTCATTTTATTTATTTTTTTAACGCAAAGAATATCATCTATCCTAACGTTTCTAAGAAAGCAAAGTTCATTCGCTAGCGAATGGTAAAAGCTTATGGAAATCAACTTGTTGATTCAATCTTTGCTTCCTTTTTATCGTTTTAATCTAATTTGCTTTGCGTTTTAAGGCTTTAAAAATGAAAAGACTTCCGAAGAAGCCTTTTTATGTTTATTTATTGATTATCAATATTTTAAGTAAGCATTCCGCCGTCTACATTCATGACTTGACCTGTAACATAGGCAGACATTTCGCTTCCGAAGAATACACAAGCGTTTGCTACATCTTCTGGAGTTCCACCGCGTTTCAATGGAATGGCATCTCTCCATCCTTGTACGGTTTTCTCGTCTAGAACGGCAGTCATTTCAGTTTCTATAAATCCTGGCGCAATCGCATTACATCTGATATTTCTAGAACCCAATTCCAAAGCTACAGATTTAGTAAAACCAATTACACCAGCTTTAGAAGCTGCATAATTCGCTTGTCCTGCGTTTCCTTTTACCCCAACTACAGAAGTCATGTTAATAATAGAACCGCTTCTTGCTTTCATCATAGGTTTAATTACCGCTTTTGTCAAGTTGAAAACAGAATCTAGATTTACTTTGATAATCGTATCCCAATCTTCTTTTGACATTCTCAGCATCAAATTATCTCTGGTAATTCCAGCGTTATTGATTAAAATATCGATTTTCCCAAATTCTGCCATTACATCATCTACCAATTTTTGAGCTGCTTCGTGGTCTGAAGCATCTGATTGATAACCTTTGATTTGGGTAACAGAACTTAATGATTTTTCTAATTCTTGTGCTTTTTCTACAGAACCAGCATATGTAAAAGCCACTTTCGCACCTTGTGCTGCAAAAACTTCTACAATTCCTTTTCCGATTCCGCGAGTTCCCCCTGTAATAAGAGCCACCTTTCCTTCAAGTAGTTTCATAACAATTGTTTATTTTTTTAATTTGTGCTATGGATTTCGCTTTCGCTCAATTCATTTTATATCAAGTTTAATATTTCAATATGAATTTCTGCAAATGTAAGAGAATTTATTCATTCTGTATTACTGCATAATGATAAGACTTTAAATTGCGTTATTGACTAATCGTTTAACCCTTTTCCCTCAAATATTTTTGGTTTTAGTTTTTCTATTCTTGAAATTCTAGTCGCCGATTGTTTTGCTGAAGAAAAATGCAGTAAATATGCGCGTTGTCTACCAGGAGTTAAAGATTTAAACGCCTTTTCAAAATGTTTATCTTGGCTAAAAATTTCTTCTAATTCTTCGGGTAATTTTTGTTCTATATTGTTTTGAAAGTAACTTTTGCGCCAGATTTTTCGAGGGCAATCATTTCTTTGATGTAGTCTTTCAAAATAGATTCTAATTCATTGATTTGATGTAGATTAGTAAACTTTACGATTTTTGCTGATTGTGTGTTTTGACCTGCAAATTCTAAGATTTTATGTTCGTCTTTCAGCAAAACTCCTTTGAAAAAACTCAATGTACAAAAGTCTTTGAAACTCCCCAAAATAATGAGATTGCTTCCATTAAAAGAATAACACGGTTGATACCATTTTACCTCCTCCGTTAAACCACAATCCAAAACAATGGAACGAAGTTTTGTGAGTTCTTCTTTCCAATTTTTATTTTTGGCAATAAGTTCTTCTACGGTGGGTTTCATTCTTTATTTTTCTCACAGATTACACAGAAATGCACAGAAAATTACTGTTGTTAAAGCAATATTTTTAAAATGCATTATTCACAATCAAAACTATTTCGCCTTTCAGTGTTTTACTTTTAGAAAAAGCAATGAGTTCGTCAATGGTTCCGCGCTTGGTTTCCTCGAATTTTTTAGAGATTTCTCGGCTTAAACTTACTTTGGTATTTTCTCCGAAAAATTCTTTAATCTGTTCTAAAGTAGTATTAATTTTATGCGGACTTTCGTATAAAACGATGGTTTTTTTCTCTTCCGCGAGTTGTTTCAGTTTGGTTTGTCTGCCTTTTTTTTGAGGTAAAAACCCTGCGAAATAAAAATCGTGATTCGGTAAACCCGAAACCACCAAAGCTGGAACAAAAGCAGTTGCTCCCGGCAAACAAATCATCTCCAAATCTTCATCTGCACAAGCTTTTCCGAGCAAATATCCAGGATCTGAAATTCCAGGAGTTCCTGCATCGGTAATAATGGCAATGTTTTGTCCAGATTTTAAATCTGCAATTACTTTTTCAGTTGCTGTATGTTCATTATGAAGATGATACGATTTTAGAGGTTTAGAAATTTCGTAGTGCTTTAACAAAATTCCCGAAGTTCTGGTGTCTTCACAAAGGATATAATCTACTTCTTTCAGCACTTTTATCGCTCTGAAAGTCATATCTTCTAGGTTTCCAATCGGTGTTGGAACAAAATATAGGATTCCGCTCATTATGAATAAATTCATAACTTTTAATATCGGTCGTTCCTACGGAACTCACTATAAAAGCTATGTTTGTTTTTTTCTATGAATTCATAGGTTCTAAAATCGTTCGTTCCTCCGGAACTCTCTTAAATCTACAAAGTCGCAGAGCGACGAACGAAATTAAAGTCTGAGATTTTAATCTTAGACAAATTTAAATTAAATCTTCAAACCAATAATTTTCATCATACTCCACCTCAAATTTCTGTAAAAGTTTTAAATATTCATTTTTAAAATCCTCTTGATTATGATGAATTTCTTGATTTTCTATATATTTATATACATTAGGTATAGAACTTTGATTATAACTAAAACCTCCAAAACCTCTTTGCCATTCAAATCTTTCCTCTAAAAATTGATTTTCATTAACCCATTTTGATGATTTTGCTTTCACACTTTTCATCACTTCTGAAAGTGAAAGTGTAGTTTTCAACGTAAAGAAACAATGAACATGGTCTTCAACTCCATTTGCAATAATTGTTTGACAACCTGTTTCATTTATCAAATTTCCAATAACTGCAAATAATTCTTTTCTGAAACATTCCTTAATGAGAGCATTTCTATATTTTACTGCAAAAACAGTTTGCACGTATAGTTTTACGTAGGTATTTGGCATCGTTATTAGTTTTATTATCCTCTATGAATGAATTCATAGATTGTCAAATCGTTCGTTCCTCTGAAACTCTCTTAAATTTACAAAGTCGCAGAGCGACGAACGAAATATTAGTCTGAGATTTTAATCTTAGACCAATTACAATTTCTCATACAAATCTTTACAAAACTCCTCCAAGCTAGGATCTCTCGCTCCCATCAATAGTAAAACCGAATTTTCTGATAATGAAGGTCTTACCATTTCTAAAAACTGGTTTCTATCTTCCACGAAATACGCCTTTTTGCCTTTCGCTTTTATGTCTTCAATTAAATCATTCGCAGAAATATCTTTCACAGCAGTTCCGCCAGCATAGAAAATTTCGCTCATCCAAATTTCATCATTTTCACGAAGTGAAGCCGAAATTTCTTCCACAAAATCATTTCTCAAAAATCTTGTTGGCCCATAACCATGAGGTTGAAACCAAGCCACTACTTTTTCAGCCAAAGGTTGGCAAGCTTTAATTGAAGCGGCACATTTCGCAGGATTGTGCGCGTAATCATCTATTACCCAAACTCCATTTTTTTGTCCGAGAATTTGATGACGCCTGTAAATTCCTTCGTATTTTGATAAACTTTCGGCGCAAGTTTTTAAATCTACATCAATTTGATTGGCCACCGCAACTGCAGCCGTAGCATTTTCTACGGTGTGCTGTCCTATTGCGTTCATTGTAAATTCTTGATTGTCAATTTCAAAACTTAATTTAAACCCTTCTTGTTTGAAGTTTTTAGCAGCAAAACCAGCTTCAGTTTCAAAACCGAAATCATTTTTTATATTCGCCGACAATGTTTTGGCCAATGCATTCGATTGATTTACAACAAACAGTCTTTGACTGTTCTTTTTAAAAGTTGTAAATAAATCCATTAACTCTTCTATTTCTTGATGGTCTTTATCTACATTAAGTAAAAGTCCGATTTCTGGTTCATATTGAACAACCGAACCATCGCTTTCATCCGCTTCTATAATGAGCCAATCTCCTTTCCCAACGTAAGCATTACCAATTTTTCCTTGTTTGATAATACTTGTTAAACCCGCTCCAGAAATAATAGACGGTTCCAAACCTGCATCTAACAAAATTTGAAAAAGCATTGCCGAAGTAGTTGATTTTCCAGAAGTTCCCGCAACTGCAACCGTTTTTTTACTTTTCGCAATCATCGCGAGAAGTTGGCTTCTTTTAATAATCGGAATTCCGAGTTCTTTGGCTTTTTTTACTTCGTAAACGGTGTCTTCAATTGCGGTGGAAACTACTACTAAATCTGTTTCTGCGGTAATTCCACTTCCGTCTTGTAGAAAACACTTTATGCCTTCATTTTCAAGTTGTTCCTTGGTTTTATTGTATTCATCAGGATGAAAATATCGGTCGCTTCCCGATACATTTTTGCCAATTCCCTGCAAGTATTGAGCAATTGCACTCATCCCAACTCCTGCAACTCCTATGAAAAAAGGATTTTTAAAATCTGAAATATTCATTATTTTTTAGTTGATGGTTAATGGTTGATGGTTGTTGGAATTCTTCTATCAACTAACAACCTTCAACAGACAACCAATTTTACATAAATTTATTTTCTACTAAGCTCCACAATCTCTGTGCGTATTCATCTACTTTTTCCCAGCCTTTTTCATAATAAACTTCGCTGAGATATTCTTTTGCTTGTTCTAGAGTAGTATAAGAATTCAGACGATTCACCACTTGATTCAGTTCTACCTGACTTCCGTTAAAAAGAACCTTTGTAAAAGCAATTCTGTCATTAATATCTAATTTAAAATCTGGAAGTGTTTTTTCTGCTTCCATAGAATCTGTAGGAAGATTAGATTTTAGTAAACTTGGTGCTTTTTTCTCTTCTGGAAGGTGAGTAACGTCTATTTTTTCTTGAATATGTTCTAAAGGATCATCATCAAAAAGGCTTTGAACAGTTGCTTTCAGTCCTTTAATGTGCGCCAATTTGAATTTTTTCTCATGATGTTCCTTGGTTCCGTGATGAGATTCTTCTTGGCTCCCAGGTTTTTCTTCTGAAGTTGGCTCAAGTTTTTCTTCGTGATGATGAACAGGAGCAGGAATATCTATAATTTTTCTTCTTTCTTCATGAAGCCTTTCTTCTTCATCTTTTTTCTCCATTTCTTCTTTAGCCAAAGTAATTTCAGAAATTTCTTGCTCTTTTTCTTTTTCTATATTTTCAGCTAATTCATTGATATTCTGTTCTTTTTCAATGAAATATTCTTCGTCAAGTTTTTCTGCCACTGCATTTTCTCCAACTAAAGGTTCCTCTTCTAATTCTTCTTCAATATCTACAACTGGTTGACTGAAATCATCTAATTTTTTAGTATCAATTTCAAAGTTTATCACCTGTCTTTCAATATCTTGTTCTACATTTTCTTCGGCACGAATAACAGAAAGCATCTCTGAATAATTTTTAAAGGAAATAACTTTTTCCTGAAGTTCTGTGAAAACTCCTACTTCTGCTATAAAATCTTCTTCATTTGAAAAAGATGAAATCTTTGAAATCAATTCTTTAATTTCAGCGAATAATCTTTCTTGTGTTTCTTGTAATTTTTGCATGGCAAATCTTTTAATTTTTGCGTAAATTTGAAACTTATTTATATCTGCTAATTTAGACAATGTTTTTAGAAAATACAATAAACCACGCAAAACAAAGTGGATGGATGGAAGTAATTTGTGGCTCAATGTTTTCGGGGAAAACCGAAGAACTGATTCGCAGATTGCGCAGAGCTGAAATGGCTGGACAAAAAGTAGAAATTTTCAAACCGAAAATAGATACTCGCTATGATGAGGAAGAAGTTGTTTCACATAATCACAACAAAATTAGAAGTACTCCTGTAGAAAGTTCAAACGAAATTTTACTACTGGGTTCTACTTGTGATGTGGTAGGAATAGATGAAGCACAGTTTTTCGATGATGGAATTGTAGAAGTAGCTAATCAATTGGCTAATAACGGAATACGAGTAGTAATTGCTGGTCTAGATATGGATTTCTTAGGAAGACCTTTCGGACCAATGCCTTTTTTAATGGCAACCGCAGAATACGTGACAAAAGTACACGCGATTTGTAAAACCACAGGAAACTTGGCCAACTATTCTATGAGAACTTCTAGCAGCAAAGACTTGGTACAACTTGGGGAAACCGATAGTTACGAAGCCGTAAGTAGAAGAATTTTCATAGACGAAGTTTTGAATAAAAAATAATGAATTACACCACAAAAGAAATAGCAGAAATTACTCAATCTCAAATCATTGGGAATAAAAATCTGCAAATTCATCATATTGCTTTTGACAGCAGAAATATTTATTCTACCCTCAAAACTGCTTTTATCGCCATCAATACTCCCAAAAATTCTGGTGAGAAATACATCGCACAAGCGATAGAAAAAGGAATTAAAATCATTATTTCTGAAAATTTTTATTCAGAATACGAAGGAATTACATGGATTATTGTAGAAAATTCTGTAAAATTTCTACAAGATTTAGCACATTATCATATTGAAAATCAACCTATTAAAACCATAGGAATTACGGGAAGTAACGGAAAAACCATCGTGAAAGAATGGTTATACCAATGTTTATGGAATGAATTTCCAACGGTGAAATCCCCAAAAAGTTTCAACTCACAGATTGGTTTACCGATTTCTCTGTTACAAACTTCAGAGAAACATCAAGTAGGAATTTTCGAAGTGGGAATTTCTAAACCACAAGAAATGAATACTTTAGAAGAAATTTTTTCTCCTAAAATTGGAATTTTAACTCACATTGGAACGGCGCACTCTTCTAATTTCGAAAATGAACTTCAGCTGATTAAAGAAAAACTGATTCTTTTCAAAAATTCAGAAATTATTATCTATAATGGTGATAATGAGCAAGTTTGTAAAGAAATAAAAACGCAATATTCTTACAAAAAACTGATTAGCTTTGGTCTAAAAGCTCATAATGATGTAAAAATTATCTGTGATTATAAAGATAGAAATCAAGAAATTTTAGTTCAATATTTCTCAGAAAAATTGAGTTTTCCTGCGAACCAAAGAGACGAAGCTACGCTTACCAATGCTTTGGCGTTAATCTGTATTTTAAAAGAATTTGGTTTTACCAACGAAAAAATAGTTGAAAAAATCAACAATCTGAAAGCGGTAGAAATGCGATTAGAAAGTGTAAATGGAGTTCGTAATAATTTGATTATCAATGACTCTTTTAACTTAGATTTAGACTCGCTCATTATTGCATATCAGTTTATTAATCAGTATAATAGAGACGAAAAAACCTTAGTTCTTTCGGATATTTTTGATGTAAAAAATGATGATGTTTCGCTGTATCATAAAGTGGCAGAAATTACCAATCAGCAAAATTTCAAACAGATATTTTTAGTTGGCAATCAAATTTCTAGATTTCAAGAAAAATTTAATGCTAAAACATATACTTTTTCTACCACAAAAGAATTATTAGAGAGCCAACAACTCAATTCCATTGAAAATCAATTAATTCTGCTGAAAGGAGCAAGAATTTTTGAATTTGAGAAAATAAAATCACATTTAGAACTTCAAAAACACGATACTGTTTTAGAAATAAATCTCAACGCTATTCTGCATAATATTAATGTTCATAAGTCTTTGCTAAAACCAGAAACCAAAATGTGTGCGATGGTAAAAGCCTATTCTTATGGACTTGGCGGTTATGAAATTGCAGAATTTTTGCAACATCATCACATTGATTATCTGGGTGTTGCATACGCAGATGAAGGAGTAGACCTTAGAAAAAATGGAATCACCACACCCATTTTGGTCATGAATCCTGAACAAGGCAGTTATGATGTGATTATAGATTATAATCTCGAGCCAGAAATTTACAGTTTGAGAGTATTAGAACTTTTTGCTAACCAATTGCAATTAAAGGGAATTCAGCAGAAATATCCTATTCATATCAAGGTAGAAACTGGGATGCATCGTCTTGGTTTTAAGGAACATGAAATAGATGAATTGGTAGAAAATCTTAAAAAATACAATGTAAAAGTTGCCAGTATTTTTAGCCATCTTTCTTCTGCAGACGTTCCTGAAGAAGATGATTACACGATGGAGCAAATTCGTACATTCCAAAGAGTTTCTTCTAAAATTTCTGAAGTTTTGGGTTATCAACCCATCAGACATATTTTAAACACTGCTGGAATTACCTATTATTCTGATTATCAGTTTGAAATGGTAAGAATTGGAATAGGAATGGTAGGAATTTCGGCCAATCCAAAAGTGAAAAAACAATTACAAAGTGCTGTAACTTTTAAAACCGTAATTTCACAAATTTCTGAAGTAAAACAAGGAGAATCAATAGGTTACAATAGAAAATACAAAGCAGAAAAAGACACCAGAATTGCTACGATTCCTGTAGGTTATGCAGACGGAATTCCTAGATTAATTGGCAATAAAAAAGGATTTGTAGGCATTCATAACCAAAAAGTTTCCATCGTAGGAAATATTTGCATGGATATGTTAATGGTTGATTTACAGAATATTGAAGCCAAAGAAGGAGATGAAGTGATTATTTTTAACGGTAATCCAACTTTGGAAGAATTTTCTGGATATTGCCAAACCATTCCTTATGAAGTGCTTACTTCTATTTCTAGAAGAGTAAAAAGAATCTACATAAAAGATTAAAACATCACACCAAAACACCCAAATATTACTCACAAATGAAAAAATTAATATTTTATATATTATTGATATTCTTCACTTTACATGTAAATGCTCAAGTGAAAGAAGATCTAAAAATTCCCAAAAATCCTAAAATTGGATTGTCACTTTCTGGAGGCGGAGCTAAAGGATTTGCGCATGTAGGCGTTCTAAAAGTGCTGGATTCTCTAGGTGTAAAAGTTGATTACATCTCTGGAACTAGTATGGGAGCGATTGTAGGCGGTTTATACGCTTCTGGTTACACCGGAAAAGATATTGAAAAAATTATTTTAGACACCGATTTTTATAATTTGATTTCTAATCAAAATAACCGCGCCGAAAGTTCTTTTTTCAATAAATCGGTAGATAAATATCTGCTAAAAGTTCCTATAAAAAATGGAAAAGCTACACTTCCCACTTCTATTTCTTCTGGTCAAAAAAATCTATACTTGCTCAAAGAATTATTCAAAAATGTATCTAACATAAACGATTTCAGCAAGTTACCGATTCCATTCATGTGTGTAGCCACGAATTTAGAATCTGGAAAAATCAAAATTTTTGAAAACGGAGACCTCTCAGAATCTATATTGGCAAGTTCTGCGTTTCCCTCATTGATGGATCCTGTAAAAATAGGAGATAGTATCTATGTGGATGGAGCAATGACTGTGAATTATCCATCAGAATTTCTAAAGAAGAAGGGAATAGACATTGTAATCGGTGTAGATTTAAATCAAGGACTTAATAAAAGAGATAAAATTAACAGTATTGTAGATATTTTGAATCAAATCATTGATTTTGGGATTGTAGAAGAGACTAAGAATCAATTAAAATTTACAGATGTAAATATCAAGCCTAATCTTGAAGGTTTAGGAGTAACCAGTTTTGATGATAAAGCCAAAATTCTAAAATCTGGCTACACAGAAGCGATGAAATATGTAGAAGTATTTGATAAACTTCCTAAAAAAGGCTACGAATATCTTAGAATTCCTATCAATCCTATTTATTCTAATATCTATAAAATTGATGCATTAGAATTAGAAAATAATAAAATTTACAGCAAATATTACGTTCAAGGAAAGATGAATCTCCTGATTCCATCGGTACAAACCTATGGAAAGATTAATAAAATGGTAGATAAACTCTACGCTACCAATAACTATAAAATTATCAATTACGATATTATTCAACGCGATAACAGAAATATTCTAAAACTGAATGTAAGTGAAGACGACACAAGATTTTTCTTAAAATTCGGTTTGCATTATGATGAGATTTTCAAATCTGGATTATTGGCTAATATTACCATTAAAAGACTCGTTTTTAAAAACTCTAACATCTCTATAGATGGTGTTTTTGGGGATAAACCTAGATATTACATCAATTATTTCATTGATAACGGTTATATTCCAGGATTTGGCTTCTATGCTTCTGGAATGAGCTTTGATACAGAAAATGCAGACGGAAATGCAGTGAATAAATGGAATTGGTACAGAAATGAAGCGTTTATTCAATCCATTTGGAAAGATAAATTTGCTTTTGGTCTAGGTTTAAGTCATGATAATTTTTCTACTAAAGAAATTATCACCAATAATGAAAAATTCGGTAATTATTTCAACCCTTTCATGTTTATGAGAGCAGATAATCAAGACAGTAAATCTTTCCCAAAAAGAGGGTTTTATACCAATATAGAAGCAAAAATTTATAACATATTTGATGACGAACAGAATAAAAGAGCCTTCCAAATAAAAGCAGATTTAAGAGGAAATTTTCCTATCACCAAGTGGCTAACTTATCGTTTGTCTACTTTTTATGGAATTTCTATTAATCCTGTTAATGATTTTTACCAATATCATTTAGGAGGAGTTTTTGAACAAAGAATCGTTAATTTTGTAAGATTTAACGGGTATAATCTTGGTGAAGAAAAAGGAAATAATATTTTTACGGTTTCTAATAACTTTCAGTTTAATTTTTACAGAAATTTTTATGTGATTGCAGGAATTAATTCAGCCAATATTTTTGAAAATTTTGATGATTCTAAATTCCTTGATTTGAAATATAATTCAGCCGCAATTACACTAGGATACGATTCACCATTTGGACAAGTAAAACTTAATTACAGTCACGCATTTAAATCTAAACCTGGAATTTTCACTGTTGTTCTTGGTCACTGGTTCTAAAAATATAAATTAATGATACATTTTTTTTACGAAAATATAGACGAAAATATAGACGAAAATCTTAAAAATTGGATTGAAAATATCATTATTTCCGAAGGAAAAAAACTCGGAGAAATCAATTATATTTTCTGTGATGATGAATATTTGCTCAAAATCAATCAAGATTTTCTAGCTCATGATTATTATACAGATATCATTACTTTCGACCAAGTTCGTGGAAAAACCATTTCAGGAGAGATTTTTGTATCTTTGCAGCGAATTAAGGACAATGCTAGTCTTATTTCAAAAAATTACGAAGAAGAAAAGAAAAGAGTAATTGCACATGGCATTCTTCACCTTTGTGGTTATAAAGATAAAACCGAAGAAGAACAAAAAACAATGCGTGCAAAAGAAGATTTTTATTTGTCATTAAAAACAGAATAAAATTTTTCAGAAGCTATTCCCGCTTTCCGCACTCGCTTTTTTATATTTTCCAGACGCTTTTTGCCCCATACAAAAATATAAAAAGAGCTCAAACAAATGCTTCAAAGCGAGGAACGAGTTTAGACGACTCAAATTGAAAAATAAATTAATTTGGAGTCAATCGGGGCTAGTTACATTCCGTAATTGGTAATAAAATTTATACAATGTTTCACGTGAAACATTTGAAAAAAAATAGAAAATTTATAAATAGATATAAATGTTATTTAACGAAACATATGATGTAATCGTAGTAGGAGCTGGTCACGCTGGTTGCGAAGCTGCTGCTGCTGCTGCTAATCTAGGTTCTAAAACCGTGCTTATTACAATGAATATGCAAACCATCGGACAGATGTCTTGCAATCCAGCAATGGGTGGTATTGCAAAAGGTCAAATTGTAAGAGAAATAGATGCAATGGGTGGTTTTAGCGGAATTGTAGCTGATAAATCTGCTATTCAATTCAAGATGCTTAACCTTTCAAAAGGACCTGCAATGTGGTCTCCTAGAACACAAAATGATAGAATGAAATTCGCAGAAGAATGGCGATATGTTCTAGAAAACACGCCAAATCTTGATTTTTTTCAGGATATGGTGAAATCTTTAATCATCAATAATGGCAAAGTAGAAGGCGTAATTACTTCTTTAGGTATAGAAATAAAAGGAAAATCTGTGGTTTTAACCAATGGAACTTTCCTAAATGGCCTGATTCACGTTGGTGATAAACAGTTAGGAGGAGGAAGAATGGGAGAACCAAAAGCTTATGGAATTACCGAACAATTGGTAGATTTAGGCTTTGAAGCTGGTAGAATGAAAACAGGAACACCAGTTCGTGTAGACGGAAGAAGCCTTGATTATTCTAAAATGGAAGAACAAGCTGGAGACAAAAATCCGCAAAAATTCAGTTATTTAGATACTCCTAAATTAACGAAACAGCGCAGTTGTTTCATTACTTATACCAATGATACTGTACACGAAATTCTAAGAACTGGATTTGATAAATCTCCAATGTTTAATGGTACTATCCAAAGTATTGGACCAAGATATTGTCCAAGTATTGAAGATAAAATCAACCGTTTTGCGGAAAGAAACCGTCATCAATTATTTGCTGAACCTGAAGGTTGGAATACCGTAGAAGTTTATGTAAATGGCTTTAGTTCTTCATTACCAGAAGATGTTCAATTGAAAGCATTACACCATGTTCCTGGCTTTGAAAAAGCTAAAATTTTCAGACCTGGTTACGCTATAGAATATGATTACTTCCCTCCTACTCAATTAAAACATACTTTGGAAACTAAACTGATAGAAAACCTTTATTTTGCTGGTCAAATAAATGGAACTACTGGTTACGAAGAAGCAGCTGGACAAGGTTTGATGGCAGGAATTAATGCTCATAATAAAGTTCACGAAAAAGATGAATTCATACTTAGCAGAGATGAAGCATATATAGGAGTTTTAATAGATGATTTAATTACCAAAGGAACCGAAGAACCATACAGAATGTTTACTTCTAGAGCAGAATACAGACTGCTTTTAAGACAAGATAATGCTGATATTAGACTTACAGAAAAAGCTTTCAATCTTGGTCTAGCTAAAGAAGAAAGACTCAAAAATATGGAAGAAAAAGTGGCTAAATCTTCGGAATTAGAAGAATTTCTGAGAGAAACTTCTTTAAAACCTGGTATTATCAATCCTATTCTAGAAGCTAATGAAAGTTCACCGGTAGACCAAGCTTACAGAGCTGCACAAATTCTTGCCAGACCTAATCTTTCCTTAGAAAAATTAACTGCTATTGATTTCATCAAAGAAAAAGTAGAACAGTATAATGAAGAGCAAAAAGAACAGGCAGAAATCAATATTAAATACAAAGGATATATAGAAAAAGAAAGAGATAATGTAGCCAAATTACAAAGATTAGAAACCATTAGAATTCCAGAAGATTTTGATTATTCTAAAATTTCATCTCTTTCCGCTGAAGCAAAACAAAAGCTCAATAAAATTCAACCTAAAACCATAGCACAAGCTGGAAGGATTTCTGGAGTTTCTCCAGCAGATATTAATGTATTGCTTATTTATTTAGGAAGATAAAAGTAAAATGTTTCACGTGAAACATTTTTGAAATTTGTAATAAATTTAGATTGGACTTAGCAAATTAAATATGAAAATAAAAGATCATTTTTTAAGCAAAGAAATTTTCGAAATTAAAGAAACCGAAATAGAAGGAATTTTTAAAACTTACCCTATTCCAGAAAATTTAGGTAAGTATTATGAGAGTAAAGATTACATTTCTCATCACCAAGATTCTAATTCTTTAAAAGAAAAAATTTACAAATTTGCTCAATCTTTTAATTTAAATTATAAAAGAAATATTCTTTCTTCTGTAAGTTTCGAAAATGCTAAAGTTCTAGATTATGGTTGCGGTGCAGGTGAATTTTTAAAACATATAGAAAATGATGTCCAAACTTTCGGATATGAACCGAGTGACGCTGCAAGAAATTTTGCCAAGCAAAAAACTACTAAAACAAAGTTTATAAAAAACTTAAATGAAATTGAAAACGGTAGTTTAGATGTGATTACACTTTGGCATGTTTTCGAACATATCGAAAATCAGACTGAGATACTCTCATTATTTTATAACAAATTAAAATCAAACGGTCATTTAATAATTGCGGTTCCCAACTGTACTTCTTTCGATGCAAAATATTATAAAGATTTTTGGGCAGCTTATGATGTACCTCGTCATATTTTTCATTTCTCAAAAAAAGGAATGGAAAAATTTTTCAACACCGAAAATTGGAAATTAGAAAAAATAAAACCTCTCCTACTCGATTCTTATTATATTTCAATTTTGAGTGAAAAATATAAGAAAAAACCATTTTTTTGGATTTTTGGAGGAATTCTTGGAGCTATTTCTAACATAAAAGCATTAAAAAACGGCGAATTTTCAAGTTTGGTATATATTATCAAAAAAATCTAGAAAATCGATTTTTAAGCTATTTATGAAAGTCAATTTTCAGCTATTTTGATTAAAATTTCAAGTTTTTGGAAATTTTATACTTTAAAAAATCTTCCCTTTTATAAAACAAAAAAATCTTCAGAAAAATTTCTGAAGATTTTTTATTTGTAAATGTTCACTTTATTTAAAATTGAATCATTTCGTTTATGGATAATAAAAAATGAATTTTTTGATTTAATTAAACTATCTCCAATTCTAATCCTATTTTTTTTAAAAATAAAATAATTAGAAATAGTTTTTTTGTTATCTAGAAGAATAGTTGGTTCTGAGTGATTATATCTATCTATAAAAATACAATCAATTTTTGCCTTATAATTATTTTTTAAAATTTCTTCTTTATACTGTCTTTCTGTTAAACCAGTAATTTCACTTATAACTAGAATTAAAATAATAGGAACGAAAATCATTCCTATTATTATTAATCTAGATTTTGTATCTAATTCAAACAAAATTAATTATTAATCGCAGCAACTCCTGGAAGTTCTAAACCTTCTAAAGATTCTAACATAGCACCTCCTCCTGTTGAAACATACGAAACTTTATCAGCATATCCGTTTTGTTTTACAAACGCTACAGAATCTCCTCCTCCAACTAAAGAGAAAGCTCCTAATTGAGTTGCTTCGTCTATACTGTCTCCTAAAGCTTTAGTTCCAGCTGAGAAATTCTCCATTTCAAAAACTCCAATCGGTCCGTTCCAAAGGATAGTTCTAGAATTCATAATCACATCATGGAAGATTTCTCTAGTTTTAGAACCTGCATCCATTCCCATCATATTTTCTGGAATGTGATAAATATCTACCTCTTCTCTATGTGCATCATTATTAAATTCATCTGCAGCAATTACGTCTACAGGTAAGAAAACTTTTACATTATTTAATTTAGCTTTTTCTAAAATTTCTAAAGCCAAATCCATTTTATCAGCTTCTAATAAAGAAGTTCCGATATTTCCGCCTAAAGCTTTAATAAAAGTAAAAGACATTCCACCTCCGATAATTAAATTATCAACTGCTGGTAAAATATTTTCGATAATGGTAATTTTAGTAGAAACTTTAGAACCACCCAAAATAGCAGTTACTGGTTTTTCACCACTTCCTAATACTTTATCTATCGCTTCTAATTCTTTAGCCATCAATAAACCGAAAAATTTAGTTGATGGGAAAAATTTAGCAATTACAGCAGTAGAAGCATGTGCTCTGTGAGCCGTACCAAACGCATCATTTACATAAACATCACCTAATTTTGCTAATTTTCCTGCAAATTCTTCATCTCCAGCTTCTTCTTCATTATAAAATCTAAGGTTTTCTAACAATAAAATTTCTCCTGCTTGAAGATCAGCAGCTGCTTTTTCCGCAACTTCACCAATACAATCAGAAGCAAATTTCATTTCTTTACCTAGAACTTTAGAAACTTCATCTACTATTTGAGAAAGAGAAAACTCTGGATTTACTTTACCTTTTGGTCTACCAAGATGCGTCATGATAATTACAGAACCTCCATCATTTAAGATTTTATCAATCGTAGGTTTTGCAGCAACTATTCTGGTATTATCCGTTACTTTTTTATTTTCATCTTGAGGTACATTGAAATCTACTCTAATTAATGCTTTTTTTCCAGCGAAATTGATATCATTAATGGTTTTCATAAATTTTTTTCTTTTTAAAGTTTTTAGATTATTCTGCTTTTTTTAAAGCTTTACAAATTTAAGATTTCTAAAATGGCAAAAAGAAAAATCCTGAGAAAAATTTCCACAAACTGACGAAAAACATTTTCTAACATATTTTCTTCTTTTTAATAAAAAAAGAAATGAATACTATTGTTGTAGTTGTGAATAATGGGGAAAACTATTTTCTAATTTTTTTACGGAAAGAGTTGTAGTACAATTCATAAGTTTTCCATATTATAATATTCTCATAATCATATAAATAAATGCTTTACTAACAATTGTGAATATCTATTATTTCATACATATATTGAAAAAGTTGTTATGGAAAAACTAAAGAATTTGACCTCAAAAAAATAGATAAACAAAATCTATAATCTTGCAAGATTTTTTCTATTACACAAAAATTCTTTAACTTTTTATTTTATTTAGCAGAAGTTTTAAACATAGTAATTAACATTCTGTTAATAATTGTGTAACATTCTCTTAAAATACTGTAAATTAGGATGATACAATTAAAAGTAATTTGCCAAGATTTTCTTAAACACTTGATTTTAAAGCTTATTTAAAAAATCGATTTTTAAATTTAATCCACAATTCACATTTAAAGTGTTAATTTTGTAGAAATAATAAGAATAAAATGAAAAAAATAGCAATCGCCGCAGATCACGCAGGCTATGAATACAAGGAATTTGCAAAGAAACAATTAGAAGGAAAATATGAATTGGTAGATTTTGGAACCCATGGTTTAGATTCTGTAGATTATCCAGATTTTGTACATCCTGCTGCAAGTGCTGTAGAAAACGGAGATTGTGAATTTGGAATTTTATTTTGTGGAAGCGGACAAGGCGTACAATTAAGTGCCAATAAACACCAAGGAATAAGATGTGCATTAGCTTGGATGCCAGAAATTGCAGAATTATCTCGACAACATAATAATTGTAATATGATAGCAATGCCTGCCAGATTTATTGCCAAAGAATTGGCGCTAGAAATCATAGAGAAATTTCTCACCACCGATTTCGAAGGAGGAAGACATCAAAACAGAGTAGATAAAATTACTTGTAAATAAAACCATCTCCGACGAAAGTTGGAGATTTTTATTTAAATTTATAAAAATTAAAAAAACACTAAAACAAAATATGAAACAACAACATAAATCACAAAAACAAGACCAGAAACTTCGCGATATTGGGAAACTCATTCTGCGTTTTATGAATAAAAAAGCGTCTAAAATATACAATTACAAACAGATTGCAGACGGAATAGAATATAAAAATCCTAGACAAAGAGAACTCGTTATTCAGGCACTTCATAAATTGAAAGCCGAAGATAAAATTAAGGAAACGGAGAAAAATAAATACATTGTAAACCTTCAAATTACCGATACGTTAACAGGAGTTATCGATTTTGCAGCCAATGGAAATGCCTATGTAAAAGTAGAAGGAATAGAAGATGATGTTTTTATTCATCAAAAAAATGTAAAAGATGCGTTGCAAGGTGACACCGTTCTTATCGTCACCTATCATTTTAAAGGTAAAAAACTAGAAGGTTCTGTTTTAGAAGTTCTAGAACGTGCAAATGATACTTTTGTAGGAACTTTTCAGTTTGTTCCGCATAAAGATTTTGGATTTGTAGTTATTGACAAAAAACAAATCAACAACGACTTCTTTATCCCGAAAAATAAAATAAACGGCGCTAAAGATGGCGAAAAAGTTGTGGTAAAAATGCTGAATTGGGATGCGAATTCTAAAAATCCAGAAGGCGAAATTATCCAAGTTTTGGGACTTCCTGGAGAACATGAAACTGAAATCCACTCTATTCTAGCAGAATATGGTTTACCTTATGAATTTCCACCAGAAGTAGAAGCAGAAGCAGATAAAATTGATAGAAAAATTACCGCTGCAGAAGTGAAAAAACGCAGAGATATGCGTAACATTCTCACTTTTACCATTGACCCAAAAGATGCGAAAGATTTTGATGACGCCCTTTCTTTACAGAAATTAGAAAATGGAAACTGGGAAATTGGTGTTCACATTGCAGACGTTTCGCATTACGTAAGACCGGGAACTATTTTAGATGATGAAGCCTATAATAGAGCTACTTCTGTATATTTGGTAGACAGAGTAGTTCCAATGCTTCCTGAGGTTTTGAGTAATGATGTTTGTTCGCTTCGTCCCAATGAAGATAAATTCACATTTTCTGCAGTTTTTGAATTGAATGACAAAGCTGAAGTTCAAAATCAATGGTTTGGAAGAACAGTTATTCATTCAGACAGAAGATTTACCTATGAAGAAGCGCAAGAACGAATTGAAACGAAAACAGGCGAATTGGCAGAAGAAATACTGGTATTAGATAAACTCGCTAAAATTCTAAGAAAAAATAGAATTAAAAATGGAGCAATTACGTTTGACAGAAGTGAAGTAAGATTCAATTTAGACGAAAATAATGAACCTATTGGTGTTTATTTTAAAATCAGCAAAGATTCTAATCATTTGATTGAAGAATTTATGCTTTTAGCGAACAGAAAAGTATCTGAATTTGTTTCATTAAATAGAAAAGGAGAAACTACGGGAAATACTTTTGTGTATAGAGTTCACGATGATCCTAATCCTACAAAATTAGAAGCATTGCGAGAATTTGTAAGTACTTTCGGGTACAAAATGAATCTTGCCAATTCTAAAAAAGTAGCAGAATCTCTCAATAATTTATTGCGAGATGTAAAAGGAAAAGGTGAAGAAAACATGATTGAAACTCTTGCCATGCGAAGCATGAGTAAAGCAGTTTATTCTACCAATCCTATTGGGCATTACGGTTTAGGATTCGAATATTACTCGCACTTTACCTCTCCTATTCGTAGATATCCAGATTTAATCGCTCACCGTTTGTTACAACACTATTTAGATGGTGGAAAATCTCCTTTTGCTGCAGAATACGAAGAATATTGCAAACATTGCAGTGATATGGAACGTCTCGCATCAGATGCAGAAAGAGATTCTATTAAATTTATGCAAGTAAAATTCATGGAAAAACACGTAGGAGAAGTTTTCGAAGGGGTGATTTCTGGAACTGCAGACTTCGGATTCTGGGTAGAAATTCCAGAAAACGGCGCAGAAGGTTTAATTAAATTGCGTGATTTGATGGATGATTCTTATTTCCATGAAGCTAAAAGCCATTCTATCGTAGGAATGAGAACAGGTAAAACCTATCAATTAGGGGACACCATAAAAATTAAAGTGGTGAAAGCAAATTTGGTAGCTAAACAATTAGATTTTAAAGTGGTGGATTAATACTATAAATCGCAAAGAATTAACTTTAAAATTTGTAAGATTTTAGTTCAAACAACAAGCAAAGTTTTAAAAAATATTAATCTTTAAATACTTATTTCTTACCTTTGTTAAATGCTTGAACTTATACTTTCGGCAATCGGATTAGGATTTATGTTGAGTCTTGTTTTCATAGGACCAATATTCTTTTTATTGATTGAGACTAGTTTTTGTAGAGGTCATCGTCATGCATTGGCATTAGATTTAGGCGTGATTACTGCAGATATTTTGTGTATTGTAGCTGCTTATTTTGCCAGCGCAGACTTGGTAGAACTTATAGACAAACATCCAGGATTTTACAGAATTACAGCGCTTATTATTTTGGTTTACGGAATTTTTATGATGCTTACCAAAACTCAAATGCACGTTGCTAATGAGAAAAAAATCATCAGTCAAAATTATTTCAAAACCTTTGTAAATGGTTTCTTGTTCAATATTTTGAATGTAGGGGTTATTTTATTTTGGTTGGTTACCGTAATTTCGGTGAGAAATGAATATCCAGATTTGCAGAATTTCATGCTTTATATTAGTTTAGTGATTGCGACTTATCTTGTAATAGATTTACTCAAAATACTATTAGCCAAGCAATTTCACTATAAATTGACCCAAAATTTAGCCAATAAAATCAGAAAAACTGTAGGAATTATTCTTATTATTTTTAGTTTTTTCATCTTTCTGCAGAGTTATAAAAAATTCAATCAGTTTGATAAACGTTTAGAAGAAGCAGAAAGCAAAGAAATTCTCTATCAAAAAGCAAAATGAAAAATATTATTTTTCCTAAAACTTTAAAAAAAGGTGACCAAATAGCCATTATTTCTCCTGCAGGATTTGTAGAAGAAGCATCACTTCAGAGCACCATCAGTTTGATAAAATCAAAAGGCTACGAAGCTATTTTAGGAAAATATACTCTTGGAAAATTTGAAAACGGATACAACTATTCAGGAACCGAAAAAGAAAGAATTCAGGATTTAAATTGGGCTTTCAATTACCCAGAAATTTCAGCAATTTGGGCTTCAAGAGGTGGTTATGGTTGTCAGCATTTATTGAGACATCTCAAACTTTCAGAATTTAGAGAAAATCCGAAATGGTACATTGGTTATTCTGATAATACAGTCATTAACAGTTATTTACTGAAAAATAATTTCGCTTCTATTCACGGACAAACCGTTAAAACAGCGAGTTTCGGGGTTTCTGAAGGAAGCTATGAAGATATTTTCAAAATTTTAGAAGGAAAAAAAATCCATTATTCCGTAGAAAAACATCAACTCAATAAAAAAGGAAAAGCAGAAGGAGAGCTCATTGGCGGAAATTTAGCTTTGATTTATGCACTTTTAGGAACTCCGTATTCATTTGATTTTAAAGATAAAATTCTTTTCATAGAAGACATTGGCGAGAATTTTTATGCGCTTGACAGAATGTTGATAAGTCTAGATTTGGCAGGCGTTTTCAGAAAAATTAAAGGTTTAATAATCGGTGGAATGACCAATATGGGAGACGAAAAAGAAAATAAAAACTACGAGGAATCATTCGATGAATTTGCTTACGAAATCATTGCTGAAAGAATCAAAAAATACAACTTTCCTACTCTTTTTGGTTTTCCAAATGGACATATTTTTGACAATAGACCATTAATTATAGGAAGTAAGGTAAAGATGGAAGTTGAGGAAAAAGGATTAGTAAAAATTTTATAAACCACAGTGAAACAGAGAATTCACAGTGTTCACAGTGAAAACTCGGAGCTCTCTGTGTTTAAATATTATGGCAGAACACAATGATTTTGGAAAACTCGCAGAAGAATTGGCAGAGCAATTTTTAGTCGAAAAAAACTATAAAATCTTGGCCAAAAACTTTCGTTTTCAAAAAGCAGAAGTAGATATCATTACAGAATTTGAAGGGAAAATAGTAGTGATAGAAGTAAAAGCGAGAGGAACTGATATTTTTATGGAACCTCATGAAGCGGTGACCAAAAAGAAAATTAAATCCATCGTTTCTGCCACAGACGAATACCTAAAATCTCTAAATATAGACAAAGAAGTAAGGTTTG
The DNA here is from genome assembly GCF_907163105.1 of Cloacibacterium caeni. Taxonomy (GTDB): domain Bacteria; phylum Bacteroidota; class Bacteroidia; order Flavobacteriales; family Weeksellaceae; genus Cloacibacterium; species Cloacibacterium caeni_A. The sequence goes on along the minus strand of NZ_OU015321.1, from coordinate 2,303,047 downwards.
ATATTATTTCTGTCCTTCCAGACGAATCAGGAAAACTTAAAATTTCACATTTAGAAGACGCTTTTGAAGCATTTGATGCGAATTAACTCTCGCATTCTGTGCTGATTATGCAGAAATTTTTTAAAAATTAATTATAAAATCAGCATAATTTGCTAAATCCGCGAGAAAAAAATATTAAAATGAAAACAATATTCATCACCGGTGCAACTTCAGGAATTGGAAAAGCTACCGCAGAAACTTTTGCTAAACAAGGTCATAGATTGATCATTTGTGGTCGTAGAAAAGAAGTTTTAGAGCAATTACAAATCGAATTAAGCAATTTAACAGAATTGTACAGTTTGGTTTTTGATGTAAGAAACCAAGAAGAAGTAGAAAATGCCATCCATTCACTTCCACAAGAATGGAAAAACATAGATGTTTTGGTGAATAATGCAGGAAACGCTCATGGATTAGAATCGATTTCCGAAGGAAATATTGCAGATTGGGATGCGATGATGGACGGAAATGTAAAAGGATTGCTCTATGTTTCTCAACCGATTATTAAAATCATGAAAGCGAGAAATACAGGTCATATCATCAATATTTCTTCGGTTGCTGCGAGACAAACGTATGCAAATGGTGTGGTATATTGCGCATCAAAACGCGCTGTAGACGTTATTTCCGAAGGAATGAGAATAGAACTTACAGAATTTGGAATCAAAGTGACTAATATCCAACCAGGAGCAGTAGAAACTGATTTTTCTAAAGTAAGATTCAAAGGAGATGAACAACGAGCTGCTACTGTTTATGCTGGTTATGAAGCACTAAAAGCAGAAGATATTGCAGATGCGATTTCGTATTGTGTAAATGCACCAGAAAGAGTTTCTATTGCAGAATTATGCATTTATCCAAAAGCACAAGCAGAACCGAGAACAATTTTTAGGAAGTAAATTTTATTATAAATTTACAAGACTAATATTTTTAGCCTAATTTAATATCTTTGTAATTAAATTAATATGATATATCCATTAGAAAATTTAACATATACAGAATTTGAAAACCTTGTAGCACTAATATGTAGTGAGATTTTAGGAACAGGAACTGTAGTTTTTACTGATGGAAAAGACGGAGGAAGAGATGCTGAATTTAATGGGATAGCTAATAAATTTCCGAGTAAATCAAAACCATGGAGTGGAAAAGTTATTATTCAAGCAAAACACACTCAAAGAAACAATGCAAGTTGTTCAGAAAGCGACTTTCAAACAATTTTAAAGACAAGTGTGATTCCTGCTATTCAAAAATTAAAAGAGAGAAATAAAATAGATTTTTATTTGCTTTTTACCAACAGAAAACTAAGCGGTGTTCAGCATCCTAAAATTGAAGATATTTTTGATGGGAAAACAGAAATAGAGAATAGAGTAATTGGTTTAGAAACAATTGAACTTTGGTTAAAACAATACCCAACTATTGCAAAAACTTTAAATCTAAATAAACTTTTATTGCCTCTTAGTTTTGATGAAAATGACTTAAAAGAAATAATTAATTCTTTTAGTAAAATAGATAAGAAAAAAGGTAATTTGCCAGAAATTCCAGAAAGAGATATTGAAAAGAAAAATCAATTAAATAATTTGAGTAAAGAGTATTTTAACAATGTCATAAAAAAGAAACTCATTTATTTAGATCAAATCAGAGAATTTTTAATGGATCCTATCAACTCGGAATATCTGAATAAATATGAAAATACTATAGATGATATTAATGAAGAAATTATTGTACACCGAGACGATTTTGATAAATTTGATATGATTTTTAATTATTTATACAAGTTCATAATTGATAATAATCCCGAATTAAGTAACAATCGAAATTTGGTTCGCCTTTTTCTTCATTATATGTATTATAATTGTGATATTGGTATTAATGAATAATCCATGCTAAAGCCAACTAAACATACTAACATTAAATTTTCTGTGATATATATTGCAGGAAAGATATTGTCGTTTTTAACAAAAGAAGGCATAATTAAGTATGACGATTTAAAAGAAATGTTAATTCATAAAATCGGAATTAAGTCAAAAAACAATTTTGATTTTGCTCTAACTTTCTTATTTGCAATAGGTAAAATTCAATATTTAAAAAATATTGATGCTGTAAAACTACTAAGCAACAACGATGAAGATTAGTAAAATTTATTCTAATAAAAACTTTAAAAATATTGAATTTAATGAAAGATTCAATGCTATTGTTGCGTTCATAGAAAGTGATAAAAAAGAAGATACCCATAATTTAGGAAAAACATCTTTAATAAGAGTTATTGATTTTTTACTTTTATCAAGTTTTGACAAAAACACGGATAAATTATTAGGTAATGATATTTTTATTGGACAGGAATTTTACGGTGAATTAAAGTTAAATAGCGGAAAATATTTACTAATAAAACGTTCTATAAATACTCCAACTAAAATATCATTTAAGCTAAATGATTCAAAGCTAAATAATTTTGAATTAGATATTAATTGGGACGAAGAACTAACATTAAAAAAAGCTAAGGCAAGACTAAATGAGTTTCTAAACTTTAATATCTTACCAAATTGGGATTACAGAAAATCAATAACTTATTTCTTAAGAAGTCAACAAGATTATTTAGATGTCTTCAAGTTAAATAAATTTAAAGGCAAACATAAAGATTGGAAGCCTTTTGTTTTTGATTTGCTTGGATTTAATGGAAAATTGATCTTAGAGAAATTAGAAATAGAAGAAGAAATCGACCTCTTAAAGGGAAAAGTAAAAACCCTGAAATTAGAGGCACAAATTGATACTTCTGAAAAGGACAGACTTGAAGGTCTTTTGGAAATTAAAAAAAATGAACTTTTTGAAGTTAGAACATTAATAGATAAATTCAATTTTTTTAAAGAAGATATTCTAACAAACAAAAAACTTGTTGAAGAAATAGACGTACAACTTCAAGCATTTAATACTGATAGATATAGAATTTCCTTCGAAATTAATAAAATAGAATCTTCATTATCTGATATCAATGATGATATTGATAATAAAACGATTAGTGATTTGTTTGAAGAAGTGAATTTATATTATCCGCAACAATTAAAAAAAGAATATAATGATTTAATTAATTTTCAAAAATCATTAACTATTGAGCGTAAAAAATATCTTTTGGAAACTCTCACTGAATTGAAAAAGGAATATTTAGATTTGAACATAAAAATTCGAGAAATTGAAAATCAAAAAGGAGAATTATTATCATTATTAACTCAGAAAGATAGTTATAAAAAGTTTAAAGAATATCAGAGAAAAACCGTTTCATTAGAAGTAGAAGTTGAAAGAATTGATGATAAAATTCAAGCAATTGACAACTCTTTAATCATAGAAAATGATATCGCAGAAAAAAAAGAATCAATAGCAAATTATGTTTTAGCATTAAAAGACGCTTTATCTGAAAGAAAACATTCAAATATTAACAAAATTTTCAACTCAATAATTAAAGAGATTTTAGATACCAATGCTTTAATTTCCTTAAAATTAAATAACCAAGGAAATATTGAGTTTAATGCTGATTATCAAAATAAAGTAGATTTGTTAAATACTTCTGAATCTCAAGGTACAACCTACAAAAAACTATTATGTGTTGCTTTTGATTTATCATTACTAGTTAATTTTTCAAATAAATCATTTTATAAATTTGTATATCACGATGGAGTGTTAGAAGGACTTGATGATAGAATAAAAATTAGATATATTAAACTCGTAAAAGAACTTTGTGAAAAATACGATTTACAATATATTATTACATTAATTGATTCTGATTTGCCAAAAGAAATGCCTAATATAATTGAAAAAAATGATATTTGCTTAAGACTAAATGATAAAGATAATAAAGGTAAATTATTTTTAAATAGTTTTTAAAAGTATATATTCATTATATAATGAATATACTATAGAGTATATTACAAAGCATAAAAATGAAATTTTAGAAAATCTTTGCAAAAATTATCACATCATCACATTTTCAAATTATCACATCAAAAATGAAAATCCTCCATATAGAAACCTCGTCTAAAAACTGTTCAGTTGCTATTTCTGATGGCGAAGAATTATTATGTCTTTGCGAAGAAGTTTCAGAAAACTATAAACAGTCAGAATCGCTACACACTTTTGTAGAATGGGCTTTAGAAGGCGCAGAAATTTCTCTGAAAGATATTGAAGCAGTTTCCCTTGGAAAAGGTCCAGGTTCTTACACCGGACTTAGAATTGGCGCAGCTTCTGCAAAAGGGTTTTGTTATGGCTTGAAAGTTCCTCTCATTGCTGTAAATTCTCTGGAAACGATGATAGAGCCGTTTTTAGGTCAAAACTATGATGTAATCATTCCATTAATCGATGCAAGAAGAATGGAGGTTTATTGCGCTGTTTTTGATGGAAATTCAGGGGAGATGTTGACGGAGACGGAAGCAAAAATCTTAGATGAACAATCTTTCAAAGAATTAGAAGGCAAAAAAATCCTTTTCATAGGAGATGGAGCCAAAAAAGCGCAAGAGATTTTACAAATTTCGGGAGCAGATTTTAATGAAAATGTGTATCCATCTGCGAAATATCTCATCAAAAAAGCGGTGGAGAAATTCAACCGACAAGATTTTGAAGACGTGGCGTATTTCGAGCCGTTTTATTTAAAAGATTTCCACGGGGTAAAGAAGAAATCATAATCTTCAATCCTTCCTATTTATCACGCAAAGATTTCTTAAAAATTGGTATAAAATTAAGATAGCAAAGAAGCGAATAAATTCGCCTTTTAAGCGTCTGCTTTTTCATTCGCCAAAGCGAAAAAACTTTGCTCACTCTATTAAAGAGTGTAGAAAATTTAAACTTTGAGTTGAGAAAACTGCTTATTTTTTAGGTTTTAAATCTTTTGGTTGCAACGGATCATCTTGTTGCATTTCTTGCAAATTCCTTTGTTTAGAATTATTTTGCTGAATTCTTTCAGGATTTGTAGAGCTAGAATTCACATTCTGAGGCGCAACTGCTGGTTCATTTTTCGGTGAGATAGGATTTCCATTATCATCAAACTGTTCCACTTTTATATCGCTTTTTAGATATTGAAGCATTTCCTTTGCTTTTATACCTTCAGGAGTTTTCGCATAATTCAGCATTAATTGTTCTAATTGAAGAATCATGATTTCTTTTCCTGCAGTTTTTCCAGTGTTAAAGGCATTCAACAAGGTAAATTTAGGAACCAAAACATCTTTTGGATATTTCTGTAAGGTTTCTTCAATCAATTTTTTAGAATCATCAAATTTTTCTTCGGAGTAAAGAGCAAAAGCTTGTGTATAGATTTTTTCTACCTCAGAATCAGAAGTGGTGAAATCTGCTTTCTTAGGGTTTTTCACAAATTCCGCATAAGAAGTGTAAGGATATTTCTCTAAGATCAATTGTTTCGCACGTTCTGCAGCACTAGGATTTTTTTCATAATTCATAGAAAAAATCTGATACAATGCTTGCAATTCGGTTTCTTCATCAGTCTTAGAATCTACCAAATCGTACAATGTTTTGGTAGCTAAAGAAGTATTAGAAAAGAAGTTTTCGTACATTCTTCCCAGACCAAGACTTGCCGTATCTCTGTCTTTTTTGAGTGCTAAAATTTCTTCTGTTTTGGTCGGAATTTTTTCAATGTAGAAATCAGGTTCATATCTTCTAGGATCTGGAGCAGCCGTAATTCCGAGTGCTTCATTTTTAAGATCTTCTATAGAATTCATTTTGGTAGAAGTTCGCCAATTGTCGGTAAGTGCTCTATTTCCCCAGATTTGCTTAAATTCTTTTTCGCCTTTAGAAATATTGGCTTGATTAGCAAAATAGAAGCCTTTACTTCCATTAAAATCCAAGAAAGAATTGTTGTTATCTGTATTTCCTAGCAAGGCAAAATCTACGGTTTCTACTCTGTTTTTGCTTTCTTTTTCTGCTTTTTTACGTTCCAGTTCTTCTTTAGCTTCTTTGGCTTTTATCCCTTCAATATGTTTGTTGAAAAAGGCAATTCGCTCATCATTAGACATTTTAGTCAGTTTCAGAATGCTGTCGTTCTTTTTGATGAGATAATAATTTTTAGAAATGTCTTTTATGTTTTCGGTAAGCGATTTCAGTTCTTCTTTTGCAGGGGCATAATTCATTGCAACGTAAGCAGAATCGTAATAAACACCAGCGCTTAAATAGTCATTATCTTCGAAAAACTTTTTCCCGATTTCATAGTAAGCCAAACCTCTAACTTGAGGATCTGATACTTTTTCTTTAATAGATTTCTGGAAAAATTCTTGTGCTTCTTCATTTTTACCCGCTTTTTTTGCCATTAAACCTAGCGCATAATAGAATTCATTTTTTCTAGAAGCATAGGTTCCTTTTTTACTGATTTTTTCCAAATATTCTTTTGCGCCTTCGTAATCATCGTCTTTTCCGTTGAAAGTTTTGGCAATTTCTACTTGAGATTTTACTTCAAATTCAAAATTTCTGGCGTTTTTATAAGCGGTGACAAAACTTTCTCTCGCTTCTTCATTTTTGCCAAGATTGGCAAGGATTTGTCCACGAAGAAAAGCAATTCTGCTTCTTAATTTTTTGTTTTTATTAAGTTTATACGCACTTTCTAATTCTGCTACAGCTTCTTCCTTTTTACCAGCGTTTAAAAGCATTTCCGAATAGAAAATACTCAGTAATTTTTTCTCAGATTTTTTGAGTTTTTTATTTTCTTTCAGTTCACGGAAGGTTTCATCTGCGCGATAATAATCCTTCATTTTTCCGTAAGTGTAGGCTTCGTAAACTTTGGCTAAAGAAAGTCTCTTGTCTTTTTTATAAATTTTTTGAACTGTATTAAGTGCGTCAAGTGCTTCTAAAGGCTTATTTTGGAACAATCTTGCTTTTGCTAATACAAGATAAGCATCAAAAATAGTTTTGTTTTTTTCTTCGCCCTTAAACATCATCGAATGTTTATCAATGGCTTTTTGAGCCTTCATTTCTGCGATTTCTAAAGTGCTGGTTCCAGTATTGGCAACAGAAGCTCCAGTTTCGGTGTCATCTCTGTAAAAATCTTCTGGTGCTACTCCTTCTTCGTTATCAGAAACGCCTAAATTTTCCATTTGAGCAGAAGAAATTTGCTCTTCGTAAGTGAGTAATTTAATGTAAGGCGCATGAAAATTATCTCTATAAGATTTATCTCGCTGTTTCAATTCGGCATTGAGCGCTTCTTCTCCATTGAACAAAACATTGTAAAAAGTGGTGAAACCTTGATATTTACGGTTCAAATAGCCATCTTTTCTTGGCGAACAAGCCAAAAAAAATGCAGAACCTAAAGCGAGAAGTATATATTTTTTCATGGAGTGTTTTAATAACTGAAATTGCCACAATTTATTGTGATTGAGGCATAAAAACATTCAGTAAAAATAAGGAATTTTTTAGAAACCTAAATCTTTTAAAGTTTCGTAAACCAAATGTGTTGGCAATCCCATAATCGTGTAAAAACTGCCATTGATTTTAGAGATTTTAGCCATGCCTAACCATTCCTGAATTCCGTAACTTCCAGCTTTGTCAAAAGGATGATAATTTTCGATGTAAAAATTGATTTCTAGGTCAGTAATTTCTGAAAATTCTACATCTGCAACATCTGTTTTAGTGATAATTTTTTCAGAACTTTTAAATGAAACAGCGGTGTAAACTTGGTGAGTTTTCCCCGATAAATGTTGAAGCATTTCTACCGCTTCTTCCCTATTTTTAGGCTTTCCGAGAACTTTTCCTTCAAAAGTAACAATGGTATCAGAAGTGAGCAAAATTTCATTTTTTTCTAAATTTCTATAAGCATCTGCTTTGAGTTCAGAAAGGTATCCTGCAATATTTTCTACGGATAAATTTTCTGGAAAAACTTCGTCACAATTTATAGAAACCACCTCAAAATCAAAACCTAAACTTTGTAAAAGTTCTTTTCTTCTGGGTGAATTAGAGCCGAGTAATATTTTCATTTAGGATTTAGGATTTAGGAGAATTTATAAAGTTAATCAATTATCACATTACCAAATTATCACATTACCAAATTATCACATCATCAAATTATCACATCATCAAATTATCACATCATCAAATTATATCGACTGCGTATCATCGTCAATCCAAGTTCCTTGCACTTTCATGACCTGTTCTATCACGTCTCTTACAGCACCTTTTCCACCATAAACAGGAGAAATATAGTCCGAAATTTCTTTCACTTCTGCCACAGAATTGGGTGGACAAGCTGAAATTCCAGAAATTTTCATCATTTTGATGTCTGGAATATCATCTCCCATCGTAAGAATTTCTTCGTTTTGAAGATTATATTTGGTTTTAAACTCTTCGAATTTTTCTAATTTATGATGCACTTTTGCATAATAATCTGTGATGCCTAAATAATGAATTCTGTGACGAACCATGGGATCATCTCCACCTGTAATCACGCAGATTTTATAGTCTTTTTTCAATGCTTTTACCACTGCAAAACCATCTAAAACATTCATCACTCTGCACATATTTCCTTCTGGTAATAGATAAACGCTACCGTCTGTGAAAACGCCGTCTACATCAAAAACAAAGGCTTTTATATTTTTTAATTTTTCTAAATGACTCATAAAATTTACGATTTGAGATTTGAGATTTGAGATTTGAGATTTTGAAAAAAGTTATTCGTAAATCTAAAATCGTACATCTAAAATCAATGATACATTTTCTTTATCGATTCGTTTAAGGTTTTATAGATTTTTAGTTTTTCTTCATCGGTTAATAAAGATTCATGAAGTTTCAGCACTTTTTCATCATTTCTAATAGCAGGTCCAGTTTGTGCTAATTTTGGTTCTAATTCATGAATTTTTTGGGTAGTTTCGTCAATTAATGGTAAGAAATAATCAAACGGAATTCCTTGACTGTCAGAAATTTCCTTGGCTCTCGCGTACAAATGATTCACAAAATTACAAGCAAAAACCGCTGTCAAATGAATGTATTTTCTTTTTTCATCATTGGCAAGCATTACATTTTTAGAAATCTTTGAAGCCAAATTTTTCAAAATTTCTTCATCATTTTCATTTTCTGCATCTATGAAAAAGGGAATTTTAGAATAGTCTAAATTTTTAGATTTTGAAAACGTTTGAAGCGGATAAAAAACTGATTTTCTGTAATTTCCATTCAATGCTTCACGTGAAACCGAACCAGAAGTATGCGTTACCAAAGCATTTTCGTTTTTGATGAGAGAAGAGACTTCAGTAATCGAAGAATCACTTACAGAAATAATGTACAAATCAGCATCAACAAGAGTTTCCGTAGAAAAAGGAATGGAAAATTGCTCCGAAATTTTCTGAAGTTCGGTGGTATTTCTTCCAAAAATTTGAGAAATAGGAATTTGAGCTTCGGAAAAAGCTTTTGTCAAGTGAAATGCCACATTTCCAGAACCGATGAGTACAATTTGCATAGAGCAAAGATAAGAAATACAAGTATTTATTGAGATTAAAATTTAAACATTAAGTCTCTATTAAGGCATTAAGTTCATTAAGAAAACATCTTAGATGTTTTAAAAAAAATTATGAATTAACTTAAATCTAAATTTTCTTCAAGATTTCTGAAATTTCTATTTGATTAAGACAAGCATAATCGCCTCTGAAACAAGGTTTGTTGCCAAAAACAGAACAAGGTCTGCACGCTAAATCTGTAATTTCTACAATATCTTTTTCGGACTGTCCGTATCCTAAAAATCCAGCGAAATAATGGGTAGCTCCCCAAACCGAAACCACTCTAGTTCCCACCAAACTTGCCAAATGCATATTGGCAGAATCCATAGAAATCATGAGTTCTAATTCCGAAATTTTCTGAAGTTCTTCTTTAAGCGAAAGTTTCCCAGCGAGAGAAGTTACATTTTCAATCTCTTGCTCCCATTTTGATAGAATTTCTACTTCCTTTTTTCCGCCACCAAAAAGATAAATTGGATAATTTTTAGAAAGTGTTTTTACCAATTCTAAAGATTTTTCAATGGGAAGCATTTTTCCTGCATGTTGAGCAAAAGGAGCAAATCCAATTCCAGATTTTTGTTGAGATTTTGGGAATAATTGATGAGAAAGTTTTAGTTTAAAACCTAATTTTCTGAAAACATCTGCATAACGTTCTGTAGTTGGTTTCAGTGGTTTTTTAATCTTATTTTCCTTTCTCGTAAGTAATTTTTTTTCGGTTCTTCCTTTGTCAAGTGTTGCGGTTTTTTTGAAGAAAAAACTCAGAATTTTAGTGCGCAAAACATTGTGCAAATCCGCTACAAAATCTGGCTGAAATTCCTTTTTCAGTTCTAAAGCCAATTTTCTTAACCCGAAAAAACCTTTGTAATCATCTAGATTTACGCCACGAAAAGTCAATCGCTCTACTCCATCGAATAAATCGGCAAAGTTTTTTCTGGAAACGAAAATAATTTCTGTGTCAGGATTTTGTGCCAAAAATTCTTTTAGAACAGGCACAATCATCGCCACATCTCCAAAAGCGGAAAAACGATATGCTAAGATTTTTTTCACGATTTTAACTGAAATGCAACCGCGTAGAACTTAATTTGTTTGGTCATTGCCATTAAACCATTGGCTCTGGAAGGCGATAAAAATTCTTGCAAACCGATTTTTGAGATAAAATCAAAATCAGAATCCAAAATTTCTTGGGTAGAATGACCGCTGTAAATTCGCACCAAAAGAGAAACAATTCCTTTCGGTAAAATTCCATCAGAATCTGCATTGAAGAAGAGTTTTCCGTCTCTGAATTCGGCGTCTAACCAAACTTTTGACTGGCAACCTTTAATCAGATTTTCGACTGTTTTTTTATCTTCAGGCAAACCTTTCAGTTCTTTTCCCAAGTCTATAATGTATTCGTATTTCTGCTCCCAATCGTCCAGAAACTCGAATTCTTCTATAATTTCTTGTTGTTTTTCTTGAATTGTCATGGTACAAAGATAAATCTTTTTTGCGGGAAGGTAGAAAGTTAAATGTTGGAAGTTTTGTAAAAAAATAGTAGATGTTTTTATTTTTGGAAATTAAATATTTATGTTAAAACTTTAACTGACAGATAGAAACTTCTAATTTAAAATTATTTCTTCTACAGAGTAGCCTCTACTTTTTAATAACTCTAATAACCCCTCTTTAAAATCCAGATGGTATAATCCTACAAATATAAATGCTTTTTCTTTTTCTTGAATTGCATTATCTATTTTCACAATCCAATCCTTATTTCTTAAGGTAATAAACTTCTCTTGACTTTCTCTTTCAAAGTTAAAAATGTGCTTTTTTGTTCTATATTCATTTAAAATAAGACAATTAATATTTTGATTTTCAGAATTAAGAAGTTTTATTTTAGATTTTATTATTTCTATTAGTTTTTCTTCAGTAGTATTTGAGTAGAGATTGTGGTTTAGATAATCAAATGTTTTTTCTGTAGGTTCTAGACCTTCTAACTTTATTCTATTTTTTAGACAATATTCTTTTATAAAATCATCCATTTTCGTTTCATCAATTTTTTCTTTATCTGTTAAACAAAATTTTTGCGTAATTTTCCCATCAATAGTTACAATTAATTCTCTTAAAGTCATTTTGTTTGAATCAATATAAGAAGGGACTATTCTTTTAATCGTTTGCAATTCATTTTTATTCATTTTTTTTAATTGCAAATTTTCATTTCTCTTATTAATGGAAATTTTTGCCGAATCAATATTTTCAGATAATGCAATTTTAGATTTTTTAAGTTTTTCTAAAATAATGTTGTTATTTAATAAAAAATCTTTTCCCAAATAATGATATGTTCCTAATATGTAAGCTTCGTTACCTTTTTTTGAGATTTTCCAAAAAATTGATTGTTGTGATAAAACAAATGATGAAAATAGAATGAATATTGCGGTTAAATTGATTTTCAACATATTATGGTGTAATTATTTTTACTAACTTTCAAATATAAGCATTCTAATAATTCAATTAAATGCTATTTTAATATTATGATAAACTACTTTTTGTAAATTTGAATTGCTTGTGCTGATGCTACTCTTTCATAAAGTTCCAGAATTTTCGGGGCTTCATTTTCCCAGCAAAGTTCTTGTGAAGCAATTTCCAGTTGAGGAAGATAAGAACTTCTCCCCTTATTTAAAACCGTTTTTACTTTTTCTGCCAAATGTTTTGGTTCGTGTGAAGTGATGAATTCGCCTACGTGATAATTTTCTACAATTTTCTGCATTTCGGGAAATTTAGAAACCACTACAGGAACTCTGGCTTGTATGTAATCTGAGATTTTATTCGGAAGTGAGTAATAATAACTTAAGCCTTTATTTTCTTCAATGCTTAAACCTACATCTGCTTTTTCGGTGATTTTTCTTAAAGCATCTGGATGAAGATTTCCTAAGAATTTTACTTTATTTTCTAGCTGTAAATTTCTCGTAAGTTGTTGATATTCTTTTAAAAAAGGACCTCTTCCTGCAATGTGAAACTCTGCATTTTCTATAAATTGCATGGCTTCAATCATCTTATCAATTCCTCTGGAATAATTGATGGTTCCTTGGTAAAGGATGACTTTCGGATTATTTTCAACGAAATTTTTCGGTGATTCTAATTTTTGAGGAAAATTTCTAATGACAATAGGTCTCTTAATCTTGTAAGTGCTCTCAAACCAATTGGCATAAGAATCATTTGCCGTGATAAAATATTTGATTTTTCTAATCAATGCATTTTCCAGAAGTCTCCAAACATGCTGAACCCAACGGTTGGTAACGGTTGGCATTTCGGTGAAAATCTCGTGACTGTCCCAAACTAAAGGAATTCCTTTGATTTTTGAAACCAAATAATTGGGTAAAAGCGCATCTAAATCGTTGGCGTGAAGAATTGTATTTCGGTCGGCTTTTTTCAGCAATGCTAGGAATAATTTCCACTGAAATTCTAAATAAGCGAAACGTAATTTTTTGGACTGTAAAGAAATTCTTGAAAATGGATAAGGCCTTTTCATTTCGGGAGTTCCGCCCCAATTATTGCCTATTACTTCTATTTGGTAAGCATTTTCGTGCAAGGTTTTGCAGAATTTTTCCACACGCTGATCGGTGTATAAATTATTGAAAACGCTTACCAAAATTTTCATTATGTAAAACTTTTAATCGTGTTTTATTAAATGATAAAGTTGTATAACGCAAAGTATTGCGTTAGGAATAATGATGGGCCACAACATTCCGCTGAAAATACCATAAATTACAAAAGCGATACAACCGATAAGATTAATCACTCTGATTTGTTTAATGTTTTTCACCATAAAGCTCAGTACTACAAAGAATGATGCAGCATAACCTACATAATTTGCCCAATTCGCGTCCATTTCAAAAAAATTTAAGACGACAAAATTACTAATTTCCTGCTATTAATTTTGTAAAATAATGTCATAAAGTCATAATATGAGTTTGGTAAAGTATTTGTAACTTTGATTTACGAAATCAATTCATATTGACTTCATTAGAATTTTATTGAGAGAAATTATCATGGAAAATAAATTTTCAGAAGGCTTAACCAAAGTCTTCAAACACAGTAAAAGCGAAGCAAAACGTTTGCATAGCGAATTTTTATCTACTGAACATTTCTTGCTGGGAATTATTCAGACGGATAATTCTGCTAAAGAAATTTTAGAAAATCTTCAGGCAGATCTTACTCAGATTCGTAGAAAGATTGAAAACATGAATGTAAATACCAATCCTTTTTCAGAAGAAAAGGAAAATATTTCTTTCACCAAATTAGCAGATTATGCAGTAAAAAGAGCAGATTTAGAATGCAGACAATATAGAGCTTCAGAAATTAATACCGTTCATCTTTTGTTAGGAATTCTCTATAAAATGGAAGATCCTACGACCAATATTTTAAGTGCTTATGAAATTGATTATGATAGCGTAGCTAAAGAATATCAATCTATGCTTAAAAACTCTGGTCAGTTGCCAAAGAGTTCTGCGTATGATGATGATGAAGAGCGTGAAGAATACGGTCAAATGAAAAAACCTACTGGAAATCTAGGAACAGGAAAGAGCAAAACGCCAACTTTAGATAATTTTGGTAGAGACCTTACTGCGCTAGCTTCTGAAGGAAAATTAGACCCTGTAATTGGTAGAGAAAAAGAGATTGAAAGGGTTTCTCAGATTCTGTCAAGACGTAAGAAAAACAATCCGCTTTTGATTGGTGAACCAGGAGTTGGTAAATCTGCCATTGCAGAAGGTTTAGCACTCAGAATCATGCAGAAAAAAGTGTCTAGAGTTCTTTTCGGGAAAAGAGTAATTACGTTGGATTTAGCAAGTCTAGTTGCTGGAACTAAGTACAGAGGTCAGTTCGAAGAGAGAATGAAAGCGATTATGACCGAGCTGGAGAAAAACAGAGATGTAATCCTTTTCATAGATGAATTGCATACGATTGTGGGAGCAGGAAGTTCTACAGGAAGTCTTGATGCTTCTAATATGTTTAAACCTGCTTTAGCAAGAGGCGAAATTCAATGCATCGGTGCGACTACTTTAGACGAGTACCGTCAGTACATCGAAAAAGATGGTGCTTTAGAAAGACGTTTCCAAAAAGTAATGGTAGAACCAACTTCTGTGGAAGAAACCATTTTGATTTTGAATCAAATTAAAGACAAATACGAAGATCACCATAATGTAACGTATACAGACGAAGCAATTGCAGCGTGTGTAAACCTTACTTCGAGATATATTACCGATAGATTCCTTCCAGACAAAGCGATTGACGCGATGGACGAAGCAGGTTCTAGAGTGTATATCAAAAATATGAAAGTTCCTACTGATATCATTGAGCATGAAAAGCAAATTGAAGAAATCAAGGAACTGAAACAAAAAGCCGTAAAAGCTCAAGATTATTTAGAAGCGAGAAAATTAAAAGATGAAGAAGAGCGTTTGCAACTAGAATTGGCTGTGGCTCAAGACAAATGGGACAAAGAAGTTAAGGAGAAAAAAGAAGTGGTAACCGAAGAAAATGTAGCTGAGGTAGTTTCTATGATGTCTGGAGTTCCTGTAACAAAAGTGGGCAAAAACGAGATGGATAAATTAGCCAATATGGATAATTTACTCAACGGAAAAGTCATTGGCCAAGAAGATGCTGTGAAAAAAGTGGTGAAAGCCATCCAAAGAAATAGAGCAGGACTGAAAGATCCAAACAGACCGATTGGTACGTTTATTTTCCTTGGGACAACAGGTGTTGGTAAAACCGAATTGGCAAAAGTAATGGCTCGTGAATTATTTGATTCTGATGATGCTTTAATTAGAATTGATATGAGCGAGTATATGGAGAAATTTGCGGTTTCTAGACTAGTTGGTGCGCCTCCAGGTTATGTTGGTTACGAAGAAGGCGGACAATTAACCGAAGCGGTTCGTAGAAAACCTTATGCCGTAGTTTTATTAGACGAAATAGAAAAAGCACACCCAGATGTTTTCAATATTTTATTGCAAATTTTAGATGAAGGTCACGTTACCGATTCTTTAGGCAGAAAAGTGGATTTCAGAAATACGATTATCATCTTAACTTCTAACATCGGAACCAGAGATTTAAAAGATTTCGGTGATGGAGTAGGATTCGGAACTTCTGCGAAGAAAACTTCTTCTGATGCTAGAGCGAGAGCAACCATAGAAAACGCTCTGAAAAAAGCTTTTGCACCAGAATTCTTAAACAGAATAGACGATATTATCATCTTCAATTCTCTTGAAAAAGAAGACATTAAGAAAATTATTGACCTTGAATTAAATAAACTCTACAAACGTCTAGAAAAACTAAACTACAAAGTAGAATTAACAGACGAAGCTAGAGATTTCATTGCAGAGAAAGGTTGGGACAAAGATTTTGGAGCAAGACCTCTAAAACGTGCCATCCAAAAATATATTGAAGATTTATTGGCAGAAATGCTCGTAAACAAACAATTCTCTGAAGGTGAAACCGTAGTTCTAAAACTAAACGAAGCCAAAGATGCTTTGGAAGGAGAAACCCAAAAGAAATCTAAACAAAAAGCATAAAAAGAAACCTCCGAATTTTCGGAGGTTTTTTATGATTTAATTTTTGAAGAAAATTTAGAAAAAAGATATGTAAATATTGCAGATATTATAGACATTAACAAAGTTAACCAGCCAAATAAAAGAAGACTAAAAAAAGATAAGTATAGTCCACCTGTCAACATTTCAAAAGGATTTGCGGGTCTTCCACCTAAAGAATCTACAAAGCTACCATTAATATAAAATCCTAATGTTGCAATTATACTATCAATAATAAAGCAAAAATAATGATTTAAAGTACCTGATAGTAAAGTGACAATAATGATTTTAAAAATATTAAAATTGTCTTTTCTAACTATTATTTTCCATAAAAAGAAAGATATGATAAAATTAGAAATTGGCAGAGTGACTATAAATATTTCGTATCCATCTCCAATAGATAGTAAATAAACAATTATTCCAATAAATATTCCAAAAATGGAATTTAAAATTCCAAATAATAAATAGCTTTTCATTTTTACAACCCAAAAACCACCCCAATATTAGGCACAAAACCACTGCTGAAAATACTGTTGTTTTGTTTCCAAAGTACGTTATACATTCCGCCAATCTGCAAATAAGAATTGTTACCCATTCTTTGCATATAACCGCCACCAATATAAAGTGCAGCTTCGTTTGAACTGTATTTTTCTTCTGAAGATTTTATTTTTTGATTGATAAAATATTCCTGAAACTGAGAACCTAAATAGAAATTTCTGCCCAAATAATAATTCACAAACGGCCCAATTCCAAACAAAGTGGAGTAAGAATAAGACGAGTTTTGCCAATTGAGGCTTCCCATCAAACCTGTTTCTAAATTTTCAGAAATTTTATAGCCTACTCTTGGTGCAATATGTACTGCAATGCCGCTATTACTGCCAAAACCGCCAGTTAAACCAGCATAACCACCAAAAGTCCATTTAGAGTTTTGCGTAGGAGTTTCCACCTGTGAAAATGCCGAAAAAGATATCAGCATCAGAAAGAATAGAGATAATTTTTTCATTTTTAGAAATTTTCTATGATTCAAATTTAGCAGAAAAATTTCAAATGAGTTTTTAATTTGTAATTTTGCAGTCGTAAAACTTTCCCTTAACGAAAGCGTAACTCAATTATGAAAATAGTAGTCGGTTTATCAGGAGGTGTAGACTCCAGCGTTGCAGCATATTTGTTGCAGAAACAAGGTCACGAAGTCATCGGACTTTTTATGAGAAATTGGAACGATGCTTCGGTAACTTTAGAAGATGAATGTCCTTGGATTGAAGACAGTAATGATGCGCTTTTAGTGGCTAAAAAACTGGGAATTCCGTTCCAAGTGATTGATATGAGCGAACTCTACAAAGAACGCATTGTAGATTATATGTTTGCCGAATACGAAAAGGGTAGAACTCCCAATCCTGATGTTTTGTGCAACCGAGAAGTAAAATTCGATGTTTTTCTAGAAACCGCACTTTCACTAGGTGCAGATAAAGTTGCAACAGGACATTACGCAAGATTAGATTCTTTTACCAATGAAAATGGGGAAGAAGTATATCAACTTTTGGCAGGGAAAGATAACAACAAAGATCAAAGTTATTTCTTGTGTCAATTGAGTCAAAAACAGCTTTCTAAAGCACTTTTCCCAATTGGTGAACTCACCAAACCAGAAGTAAGAGAAATTGCCAGAGAAATGGAACTGGCAACTGCTGATAAAAAAGATTCTCAAGGTCTTTGTTTCATCGGGAAAGTAAGTTTGCCGACTTTTCTTCAGCAACAATTAAAAGCCAAAGAAGGTGAAATTGTAGAAATTTTCAGTGATTTTGCTGAATATCATAAAGAAAAACCTGAATTTTCTTCAAAACTGGAAGAGTTAGAATATTTGTCTGCAAAAATCCATTACAAAAAATCAGACGGAAAAGTAATTGGCAAACATCAAGGTGCACAATTCTACACGATTGGTCAAAGTAAAGGTCTCGGAATTGGCGGTCATAAAGAATCTTGTTTCCTCATTTCCAGAGATATGGAAAATAATTTAGTGTATGTAGGTGAAGGAAGAAATTTCCCAGGATTATTTAGAAAAGCTTTGAAAATTGACAATTCAGAATTGCATTGGGTTCGTGAAGATTTACGCCTTAAAAACGGAGAATCTATGGAAGTTTTGGCGAGAATTAGATACCGTCAACCGCTAGAAAAAGCCACGCTTTATCAGTTTGAAGAAGGATTTTTCATAGAATTCGAAAATCCACAATCTGCTATTGCAGAAGGACAGTTCGCAGCTTGGTATGTAGGCGAAGAATTATTAGGAAGCGGAGTGATTTCTTAAATTAAATACATAAACTTTGTCATTCCGTAGGAATCTCTACTAAACTATTTAATATTCATGTTTAGATTCCTACGGAAAGACAAAACTGAAATGATTAACATTATTTCACCAGCCAATCTTTAAAATCTTTCACACGTTCTCTACTTACCGTAATTTCCTCGGCAGGTTGCGCTTGCAATTCTACTTTGTAATTCGGTGAAGTATGAATGTTTTTGATACAATCTGAACTGATGATAAACTGTCTATTCACACGGAAAAACGTTTTTTCATCCAAAACTTCTTCCAATTCATCTAAGGTAAAATCTGTTGGGAAACTGCGTTCTAAAGTCTGTGCGTAAACAATTTTGTTTTCAGAATAAAAACAGCAAATTTCTTCAGTTTTGATGACCTTCAAATTATATCCAATTTTAACCAAAATTCTAGACAATTTCGGTTGATCTTCTTTGATTAATGATTTCATTTCCAAAGCATTGTGCGTTTCTTCTGAAGGCAAAAAACTTTTGAATTTTTCAATTGCTTTGGCTAAATCTTCTTCTGAAATTGGCTTGAGAAGATAATCTATGGAATTGAGTTTGAAGGCTTTCAACGTGTATTGATCAAAAGCGGTGGTGTAAATAATGAAACTTTTGGTAGGAACTTTTTCAAAAATATCAAAAGACAAACCATCGCCCAAAACAATATCTGAAAATATCAGTTTAGGATGTTCATTTTTACTGAACCAATCTACAGCGTCTTCCACAGAATGGAGCGTTGCAACCAATTGTAAATCAGTAAAATTGCTTATTAATCTTTCGAGTTTTCTAGCGGCTGGTTTTTCGTCTTCTATAATTACTACTTTCATATTTTCAATTCAAAGTTCAAGGTAAAAGTTTAGGGTTTCTAATGTCATTCTGAGTGAAGTGAAACGGAATGAAGAATCTATTTTTAAGAATAATTTCATCTCCAAATTAGCTCATTTTTCATATTTTCAAATTTCTATTTCTTTCCATCAATTCACGAATTTTCTTTTCTTCCCAGTTTTTTCCGAGGATAAAATTAGGCAAGAAAACGGATAAACCATGCGCAAAAAGTCCAATTCCCCAAAGTCCAATTCCCCAGAATTGATTCTGCTGGAAAAACGTTTCAAAAGAATCATATTTTATGGATGTAGACAGAATTAAAAACAAGTTGACCAAAACATAAACCAAAGCGTGAATATAGAAACCTTTGATTTCTTTAACCCTTTTTCTGGCTCTTTCGTATTGAATATTTTTATCGTTTATAGGTTCCATTTTTTAATTTTTTTGTTTGTATTTCTCCATTAATTCTTTGGTTTTTCTTTCTTCCCAATTTCTGAAATAAGGCGTGAATAAATAAATTCCGTAACCCAAAAGAAAAATTCCCCACAAGATTACAATCCAAACGCTGTAATTTCTAGAAATATTAAGAAGATTCCCGTCATAATTTCGGCTAACAATGAAATAACCCACTGCTAAATATCCCAAAACCATGTAATAATACGTTCTGATGTCTTTTACTCTTTTTTGTGCCTTTTTGTAAGCAATTTCGTTGAATTTATCTTGATTTCCCATAGTTATTTCCATTTTCTAGCGTTTTCTTCTTCTTTTTCCATGTATTTTTTGATTTGGCGTTCTTCCCAATCTGTTCCGATACCGAAAGTCTTAATTCCGTGAGAAATTACACCGATTCCCCAACCTAACATTGGCCACCAAAACCAATGATATTTAGGCGAAGTTTGGAAGTTGATAAAAATTAAAAATGGTATAAAAATGCAGTAAGAAATTAAGTTTCCGTAGAAACCTTTGAGTTCTTCTACGCGTTTTGCGGCTTTTTCGTAAGCCAATTGTTCTTGTGATGGAGTATATGGATTCATAGGGTTCAATTTTTCTTTTAAAATAGGGAGTTTCACACGGAAGAAAGCTTCAGATTTTTCTACGAAGACATTCCTTTCGGTTAATAAATTATATCTCGAAACAATGTTTGCTAAACCTACGCCTGTAGATTTATTGGGCAATTCTCTGGTTTGCAGATTATTTTCGATGATGAGGTTTCCTTTTTCTGTAAATATTTTGATATTCAATGGTTTAGATGAAGTGGCAAAATTGTGTTTAATCGAATTTTCGAGCAAAAGTTGCAGAGAAAGTGGCACTACAAAACCTTTTTTGTCTTCCTCTGAAATGTTGAAATCAAAGGTTACAGCATCTTCAAATCTGGTTTTCAGCAGTTCGCAATAGGTTTTGGCAAAGTCTATTTCTTCTTCCACCGAAACCAGTTCCTTGTCTTTTTGTTCCAAAACATAGCGATAAATTTTCGACATAGAATTGGTAAAACGTTGCGCTTGAACAGGATTTTCCTCAATTAAAGAGTCTAAAACATTCAGAGAATTGAATAAAAAATGCGGGTCTAATTGATTTTTTAAGCTTTCGAATTGTGCATTGGCAGATTTGGCGATGAGTTTTTGTTCTACTACTTCTTTTTTGGTAGAGTTTTTCCAAGCCGCCATAAAACCTCGAGCGTGACCAATTGCCGATATCATAATCGCAAAATTGATGAAAAACCAATTGATGAAGTTCATCTCTCCACTGAAAAATTTTTCTGGATTTTTGCCTTGTATAACTATGAAATTCAAGTAATTACAGAAATATACCAGTGCGATATTCATCACCAAAGTTCCTACAATCGCAGCGATGGTTCTTTTGCGCGTTTCATCTGTCCACGAGAATTTAGAATCTAGATAATCGTTTAAAAAACCGTTTCCTAAACCTATGAAAAACGTGTACATTCCAGAAATTAGGAAAGTAAAAGAGTATCTTTCGAATGTTTTTTCTCCTGGATCAATTAAGAAGATAAAAAGACTTACAATAATATTGATGTAGAGTAGGTTAAGAGCCGCTTTTTTGATTACCTCGAGTTTCATTTTCTAAAAATAATATTTTAAAATTATTTTTCGTTTAAAATTTCTTGGATTTTTCTTTCTTCCCAGTTTCTGCCTAAAAACAGCTCACCACCAAAAACCGATAAACCATGAGCCAATAAGCCGAAACCCCAGAAAAAAGCCGTGTAATAATTATCAATATCATTAAAACCTTTTCCGTCTACAATCGCATTAGAGAAAATAATAAATACGTTTACCAATACGAAAACCAAAGCATGCGTGTAAAAACCCTTGATTCTTTTCACGTGCTTTCTAGCGTTTTCTAGTTTCTGTTCTTGTGTTGTTTTGTACGTTTCCATAGTGTTTGAATTTTAAAAATTAATATTTTGTGATGGGGTTAAATTTCTTGATGTAAAGGTAGTTTTATAAGAGGCGCTTTCAAATTTTATTTGACTGAACCGTCATTTTTGTATACTGAATTGTAAAAAGGATGTTGAGTTTTTTAGTTAAAGAAAACTATAGAAAATAAAAAACCACGAAATTTTCGTGGTTTTATAGAAGTTTTTTAAAAACTATTTCGTTTGAGCTATAAAATAATTCGCTTCACCTTGTCCCCAATTTGGGTCAAGAGAAGATTTTATTTTGTAAGTTTTGAATTGTTCTAAAGCTTTCTTAAAAAGTTCAATTCCTTTCGTTTTGCTTCCGCCGAATTGTTCTGGAGTGAAATATAAATCTTCGGCTTCCATAATCGTAATTCTAGGATTTTCTGGGTCTAATTTTTTAGCTTCAGCAAGAGCATTTTGAGCAGCTTGGCCTTCAGTTTGCCATCTTTCCATAGGATTTACCATCATTTTAAGTCCGTGATTCATTTTTTTCAAAATATAGATTTCTGCATTATTCGGAGAAAGCGC
This sequence comes from Cloacibacterium caeni, assembly GCF_907163105.1. GTDB lineage: Bacteria > Bacteroidota > Bacteroidia > Flavobacteriales > Weeksellaceae > Cloacibacterium > Cloacibacterium caeni_A. The sequence goes on along the minus strand of NZ_OU015321.1, from coordinate 2,280,917 downwards.
TTCTGCTTTGTCAATGTAATTTTGAGCCTCTTTTGCGACTTCGTCTAGTTGTGCAATTTGGTTTTGTTGCATCAATGTTCTTCCTTTTTTTAGAATAGAAAAAGCAGCATAATAATACGGTTGCCAAAGTGTTTTTTCTTTGTCTCCAATTCTTGCAAAATCATTGGCTTGAGCAGTGTTTTCATCTGGATTAGATTTTGGCATTTCGATGGTTTGAACTTTCGGCATCATGGCTTTTTCGTAAGCAGTTTGGGCAAAAGTGTAACTTGTTGTAAATGCGAAAGAAAGTGCTAAAATTGTTTTTTGTAAAGTTTTCATATGTAATATTTTTTAGTTGTTTCAATTTTATGGTTCAAAGATATTTTGAAAGAAATTTTCTTGAAATTTTAGTTCACCGAACTGTAGTTTTTCTTGACTGAATGGTTTTCATTGTCAATTTTGGACTTAATTCTACAAGTTATTATTAATGACTTCTTGAGTTCTGTCAGTCCCGAAACTGATGAATGCACCGATGAAAACAAAAGTATTGTTAGGAGGAACGATGGCTCTAGATTTTAATCCATTGCTCGAAAAATTGTATCCAAATTCATTTTTAGTTCCTAGAACGTTATTGATAGAAAGCACCAAAACGGTGAAAGCTCTCGCATCTTTTTTGCCTAAATTCGGTAAATAATTAAGACTGAAATTCACCGCTTGATAATCTTTTACAAAGCCTTGATTTTTGAGAACAGTATTGCCATTTTCGGTCACGAAATTGTAATATGGTCTTCCAGAATTGTAATTGTAAGAAATATTAAATCCTGTTTTCCAATTGGTTACAAATTTTTTAGCCACCACAGAAAGTGTATGTTTTGCCGCGAAATTGGGGAATAGACTTTCGGTGTAATTCAGGTAATCTCTTTTAGAATCTAGGTAAGAATAAGACACCCAATAATCTATATTTTTCAAAGATTTTTTATCTCGCCAAAATAATTCTACACCTTTTGCATAGCCACTTCCGTTGTTATTCACGGCGATAGGTCTGTAAAAATCTGTTGTGGTTTTTATTAAATCTTGATATTTTTTGTAATACGTTTCCAATCTCAAACTTCTACCATCTGCTGCTCTTTGAACTTGAAAAATATAATGGTCAGCTCTTTGATAATTGGGTTGATAATTTTCGGTGAAAAATCTACTTTCAGGATTTTGGAAGAAAGTTCCGTAAGCCAATGAACTCGTCCATTCTTTAGAAATTCTGTAAGCCATGGCAAATCTTGGCGAAAAATTCCAGTGGTTGATAGAAGAAGAGTTTTCTGCTCTTGCTCCTATTTTTAAAGATAAATCATTGCTGATTCCCAAATCAGTTTCTGCGAAAAGAGATGTGATATCATCTCTAAATTCATAATTTTTTTGAGCGATGGAAACCCAAGTTTCTTCTTTAGTTGTATTCAGTTCTATTCCTGCTCTTATTGCCGAAATTTTAAATAATTTTCTCTCAATCAATGCTTTGGCGTTGAAATAATTGCCTTTAGAATCTATGTCATTATTGAATGGAGAACTTCCGTTTTGGTCTACATTAGAAAAATGAAGAATATTTTGGTTAAAAGTATATGAACTTCCAAGATTCAAAGTATATCTGCCAAATTTTTCTCGGTAAGAAAGCGAGTGAAACGTATTTTTCCCGTTTTGATTGATTTTATCAGAAGAAGTTTCGTCGTCTAAATTGGGAGAAGAAAGCTTCATCGAACTGGTATCATAACTTCCGTAATATTTGATAAAACCGCCTCTTGAAGTTTTAATTCTGAAATTACCATTGCCACCAAAACTGTTAGGTGCTTTTTCGAAATCGGTATTGAATTTCAGAATTTTCTGCATGAGTTCTAGATTAGAATAGCCTAAAGAAATTCCGTAAGAATGTGTTTTTTCTTGATTAACTCGTTGAATTCCGCCGCTTGCAAAAATGGGAGAAATCCCAAAATCTGCAGCATTTCTCTCTGGTAAATCGATACTTTCCAAAGCTAAAACTCCAGATAATGCTTGTCCGTAAACTGCAGAATAACCACCACTCGAAAATACATTTCCTTTAAAAAGTGAAGTATTCAATCTATCCATCGCTTTAATTCCGGGTACAGAATTTCCGAAATAATTGTTCACCAAATTTCCGTCCATGAAGAATTTGGTTTCCGTTCCGGTTCCTCCTCTCACGAAAAGACCTTCTGATTCTCCTACTTTTTGAACTCCAGGTAAGGTTTCCAGTGCCGATGAAATTTGACCATTTGCTCCAGCTGTTGTGTAGACATCAATTGGTGTCAATAGAGTAGTGGCTCGTTTTTTATCGCTGGCTTCTATGCTTCCCGCAGAAATGACTACTGCATCTATTTCGCTCACCGATTCTTTTAGTTCAGCATTTAGAATAAGGTTTTTGTCTTCAATTTGAATAGATTTTTCAATTTCTATAAATTTAGGGTGAGAGAAAATCAATGTTTGGCTTCCTTTTTCAGAAGTTTCAAATTTATAATTCCCTGTTTCGTCTGTTGTTGCGCCATCATAAGTATCTTTCAGCGTCACAGAAACATCTTTCAGCGGTTTGTTATTTCTTCCTAAAACTTTTCCAGAAATGGTAATTTGAGCAATTAAGGTAAAGGTAAAGGCAAAGGTAAAGAGTAATGTAAAAATACGAGTTTTCATAATTCTGTTTTTGATGAAGCAAAGGTATCTCTGCTCATTTCTGAAAGGAAATAAGTTTTACTGAATCGTAAAAAATAGAAACTGAATCGTAGAAAATTACAAAATAGGAATGCAGAAATCTACCAAACACTTTTTCTCAGGGTGTTCTTGGTAATCATTATGGTAAATTTCATAAGGACATTCTTTTCTGAACTGGTGTCCGTTTTCGTTCATCCAAAGGAAAAGTGCGTTCCAAGCAGTTTCGAATTCGGGGAGTGTAATTTCTTGTCGAGAAACGATATATTTCCCTTTTGGTAAAATTTCTAGGAAAACTTCGCCTTCATTTTTGATGGCTTCTTCTAGCAACATTCCTGCGTGAATTCTCACTTTATTGGGAGCAGTAACTTTGAAACTATCGTGATAAACGGTAATCATTTTCACATTTTCTCTAGGGAAAATATTTTTAGAAATTGCCCAAGAAATAAGGGTGTTGTAAGCGTTTCCTATATTTTGTACACCAATGCTTAATACTGATGCAATCTGCATTTCTGGCATTTCTTTTATTTGGATATTGGCTTTATTTTCCATAAAAAATTTCATTTGTTCTAGTTGGTAAAGATATTGCTCGAAAACGACTTCTTTTTGTCCGATATTGCTGATAATGGTTTGAATTTTCTTAAAATTTTCTGGCGAATTTTTTCTAAAAGCAGCTGGAGAAATCCCAAAGTGCTTTTTGAAAGTTTTACCAAAAGTAGAATGGCTATTGTATCCTATTTCCAAGAAAATCTCTTCTAAAGATTTTTCTTTTTTTAAGGAAAGCATCATGGCAGCTTTTTCCATGCGTTTTCTGGTGATGTAACCTAGCAAAGTTTCACGGGTAACTGCACGGAAAATTCTATGAAAATGAAAAGGTGAGTAGTAGCCCATTTCTGCGAGTTTTTCCAGAGGAAGTTCATCGTCCAGATGTTGGTCAATGTAATCTAAAACCTTTCTTATTCTCGCAAGATATTCTTGTGAAGTCAAACGATTATTTTTTACAAATATAGAACTAAAAACCACAGCACAATGGTCTATTCTTGCTCTTATTAAATGCAAAAAACTCGAAGACGGATCCTCGAGTTTTCTGTTACAAAAGTTTAATATGAAGGGAATTTTATTTTTTCTCAAGAATTTCAATAGAATTATCAATAGAACCATAAAGTTCTTTTGTTTCTCTCTCTTTTTCTGCAATAAAGTCTTTTACAGATTTGTCTGTTCCAGGCATTTTAGCGTCTGCTGGAATTTGGGATAATTGATCTCTCATATTAGCAAAAGGATCTTTTTTGAAATCAGCAAGAGTTTTTTCAAATTTTTCTCTAGTAATGTCAGTAGTTTTCAAAGAGCCACCAAATTGAGCCATTAATTGTTCACTATATGATAATTCATTATAGTTTTCAATCTTTTTGTTACCTTTAAGTTCCCAGGAATAATTTTTCTCAGCATCTTCTATTTTCACTATTAATCCAGGTAAACCAGAGAATTTATACGGACCATCTGGGAAAGGAATAGATTCTGTAAACCAAGCCGTCCATTTTCTTCCACCAAATTCTGTGGTAGCTTTTTGAGCTTCGTATTCGCCTATTTTTTTCTTTTCATTTTCTATTTTCCAGTTGAATTTTGTCTCTTCTGAATAGCTTAAATACAATGGTCTTCCTCCATTTAAAACAGCATCAATATATTGAACTTTCATTGTGGGATAGCTTTTATAAATTTTGTGAGAAAATTTAGGCTGCCTTATAACTTTAGACATATCTTGAAAAATTCCTGATTTTTGCATTTTTTCTACTGTAATTTTTAAAATAGAATCCTGTGAAACCGTCAAATAATCTCTATAAAGTGATTTTTTATCGGTTACGTCTAGAATCATAACAGTTTTTTGTAAAGAGTCTATTCCTTTTTTGGGTTTAAAGGTCAATTCATAAAAAAATCTGTTTGCAGATTGTGCGTTTGCAAGAGTTACTAAAAACAATAAAGCAAAGCTTAAAGATTTATACCATTTCATTTTTTAAATTTTATTAATTAGTAAGAGATTTTATACTTTGTTACAAAAAATTATGAAAAAAATTACTCTTGATGCTTTAAAACTATTTTTTTATGATTTTAAAATCCACATTTACAGATAATTTATATTTTTGTTTAAAATTTAAGAAAAATGAGATTTTTTAGAGCGCCTATTTTAGGAATATTTGCAATGATGCTTTTCGTTATCAGTTGTAAAAAAACAGACATTGCTTTGCCCAAATCCGAAGCCAATATAGACAGCATTGCTTCTAAATATTATGAAGGTTACCTGAAAATGTTTCCTTTGGAAGCCACTATGCAAGGTGATAATAGATATAATGACCAATTGCCAAATGCTATCAGTCAGGATTTTATTTCTAAAGAAATCGGTTTCTATACCGAAACTCAAAAAAAGTTGCAAACTCTTGATTATGAATCTCTTTCTGATAAAGACAAAACCGTTTATGATGTTTTAGATTTTACCTTAAAAGATAAGATTGAAAAGTATGCGTATCATCCAGAACTCATGCCTTTTAACCAATTTGAAGGTTTGCCATTAGATTTTCCATTGTTAGGAAGCGGAGATGGAAATCAACCGTTTAAAACGACTAAAGATTATGATAATTTCTTGAAAAGAATAGATGCTTTTGCCGTTTGGATGAATACTGCCGAAAAGAATTTCAGAGATGGAATGAAACAAAATGTGATGCTTCCAAAAAAACTGGTGATGAAAATGATTCCTCAAATGAGAGGTGAAGAAATTATTTCTGAAAATTTTGATAAAAATATTTTCTACGGACCAATCAAAAAAATTCCAGCCAATTTTTCTGCCGCGGATAAACAAAAGTACACCGTACTTTATCAAAACGCCATCAAAACGAAAATTATTCCTGCCTACCAAAGAATGGGTGATTTTCTAGAAAAAGAATATTTGCCAAAAGCGAGAAATACAGATGGAATTAACGCTATTCCTAATGGAAGCAATATTTATACTTATCTCGCAAAATCTTGGACAACCACTAATCTTACTCCCGATGAAATCAATAAGATTGGGTTGAAAGAAGTGGCCATGTTAAGAGTAGAAATGGAGAAAGTAAAAACTCAATTAGGTTTCAAAGGAACACTCGAACAATTTTTGGTAAGTTTAAAAACGGACAAAAAAGCAATGCCTTATAAAACGCCAGAAGAAGTAATAGCTGCGTTTAATGGGATTTTAAAGAAAATAGAGCCAAAACTTCCAACGATGTTTACTAAGTTTCCTAAAACACCGTTTGAAATCAGAAGAACCGAAAAATTTAGAGAAGCAAGTGCAAGTGCAGAATACAAACCAGGTTCAGCAGACGGAAGCAGACCGGGAATTTTTTATACACCTATTCCAGATGCTACTCAATATAATGTAACCAATGGTTTCGAATCTTTATTCTTGCACGAAGCTATTCCGGGACATCATTATCAGGTTTCGCTTCAACAGGAAAATATGGAAATTCCTAAATTCATGAGATTTGGTTGGTTCGGAGCTTATGGAGAAGGTTGGGCGCACTATACCGAAACTTTAGGGCCAGAGTTTGGTTTGTATACTGATCCTTATCAAAAAATGGGTTATTTAAGTGATCAAATGTTGCGTGCAGTTCGATTGGTGGTAGATACAGGAATTCACACTGGGAAAATGACCAGAGAAAATGCGATTCAATATTATCTGAATAATATTTCTGATTCTGAAGAAGGTGCAACTGCCGCAATTGAGCGTTATATGGCGATTCCGGGACAAGCATTAGGTTACAAAATCGGTTCGCTTAAATTTTTAGAATTAAGAGCCAAATATCAAAAAGAACTAGGTAAGAAATTCAGTTTGGCTAAATTCCATGATGAAATTCTGAACCAAGGATGTCTTCCATTATCCGTTTTAGAAAGAAAGATGGAACTTTGGGCAAAGAAACAGTAATTTATTTCTAAATTTTATTAGAAGGGTTCCCCTCTTTTAGAGGGGTGTCATTAACTTGTTAATGACGGGGTGTTTAAAAGATAGTTAAGAAAAAAATGGAAGCATTAAAAATCATAAAATTTAAAGAGCATGAATTAAAAAGAAATTTTATACATGATCTTCCATATAATCCAAAACTAAAAGAATTTGCTCGAAAATTAAGAAAATCTAGAAATTTAGCAGAAGTTCTTTTTGGAATGAAGTTAAATCTAAAAAATTTCATTCTTTGGATTTTGATAGACAAATTGTTGTAGATAATTATATTATTGATTTTTATATCAAAAGTTTAGGATTAGCCATTGAAATAGATGGATGGTATCATGAGTTTAAAAAGGAAAAAGATAAGAATAGACAAGAGTATTTGGAAAGTTTAGGAATTAAATTTTTCCGAGTTTCAGATTTTGATGTAAAGAAAAATATGATGCTCGTTTTACGGGATTTAGAAAATTTTATCATAAATCAATATAAACTATAAATAACTCTTAACACCCCGTCAAAATCAAAGATTTTGACACCCCTCTAAAAGAGGGGAACCCGAAAATCTGATTATTTCTCAAAAAGCATTTTCGTGAGGTAATCTTTCTCCTGATTTCCTCTGGCTGGAGAATATTCTCTGCCGTAGAAAATAATTTGAAGGTGAAGTTTATTCCAAGTTTCTTTAGGGAAAAGTTTTTTAGCGTCGTTTTCAGTTTGAACCACGTTTTTTCCTTCGGTTAATTTCCATTGTTTCATCAATCGATGAATGTGAGTATCTACCGGAAAAGCAGGCACACCAAAAGCCTGACTCATCACTACACTTGCCGTTTTATGACCTACTCCTGCTAAATTTTCTAAATCTTCAAAATTAGAAGGAACTTCGCCGTTATGTCTTTCCAGAAGTTGATTGGCCATGATTTTTAAATTTTTGGCTTTAGAATTAGACAAGCCAATTTCTTTAATCAATTCCTTGATTTCACGCTCTTCTAATGAAGCCATTTTTTCTGGATTGGGAGCTACAGAAAACAATTTGGGAGTTACTTCGTTTACTTTTTTATCAGTAGTTTGTGCAGAAAGAGCTACGGCAACCAATAGTTCATAAGCATTTCTATGGTTCAGTGGAATAGGAACTTCGGGATAGATTTTTTCTAACTCAGTCATTACTATTTTTGCACGTTCTTTCTTGGTCATTTTCTGTAAATTTGAGCAAAAATAAGAAACTCTCGCTGATTTTGCAGATTAAGCTGATTGTAACCTTTCAAATTTATTTGAAACTTAGTTATCTCAATTTCTTAATCAAGTTAGAGTGTTTTAAATTATAATCTAAAATTTTACAATTATGTTAAAAATAGGTGATACACTTCCTACGTTTCAATTGGATAATCAAGACGGAAATCTGGTTAAATCTTCAGATTTCAAAGGGAAAAAATTGGTGGTTTTCTTTTACCCGAAAGCCAATACGCCAGGTTGTACAGCAGAAGCTTGTAACCTTAATGAAAATATAGAATACTTAACGAAACAAGGCTTTACGATTTTGGGAATTTCTGCAGATCCTGTGAAAAATCAAAAGAAATTTCATGATAAATTCGGGTTTAAATATGATTTATTAGCTGATGAAAACCATGAAGTTTGTGAAAAATTTGGGGTGTGGCAACTCAAAAAATTCATGGGCAAAGAATTCATGGGAATCGTGAGAACTACCTTTTTATTTGATGAAAATTCTGTTTGCACAGAAGTCATCGAAAAAGTAGAAACCAAAAATCACGCAGCTCAAATTTTGAAGTAATCTTTATAAATCAGCTTCGAAATACAATAATTCTTCTGGATCATCATCCATGAAGAATTTTTTTTGGAATTTTAAACCCAATTTTTCTAATAATTTTCTAGATGCGTGATTGTATTCTACCGTAATTCCGCCCAATTTGGTGATATTGAAATCATTTTTAACCAAATTTTTTAGAAAACTAGCGCTTTCATAGCCATAACCTTTTCCTTCAAATTCTGGCAAAAAAGCAAAGCCAATATCAGGAGCATTATCTGTGTTTTCTCTTGCGTAAACTCCACAAGTTCCCATTTTAGAGGAATCTTCCTTTAGAATTACGGTGAAACTTCCGTAACCTAGTCTTTCAAACTGAGGAAAGCATCTATTGCGAATGTAGTTTTCGGCTTCTTCTATGGTTCTTACGTTTCTGTCTCCAATATATTTGATGAAACTTTCTGAATTTAAAAGTTGAAGAATAAAATCGGCATCCTCTAAATCTGTAGGTTTGAGTAAAAGTCTTTCGGTTTCGTAGGTTTTCATATCAATTAAGGATAAATTACAGTAAAAATATAAGCTGCTAAGTTCACGAGTAAAACTACACCGTAAAGAATGTTGGTTTTTCCTCGACTTAGCGATAACATGGTGATAAAAATAGACAATCCCAGCAAAACCATCGATTTATAATCTAATCCTAAAACAAGGTCTAAATTAAAAATACTGCACACTACTGCAACTGCGGGAATGGTAAGTCCAATAGAAGCCAAAGCGGAACCTAAAGAAAGATTGAGGCTGGTCTGTAAATCATCTTTTCTGGCTGCTTTAATGGAAGCGATTCCTTCTGGTAATAAAATCACTGCTGCAATGATAACTCCAACCAAAGATTGTGGCAATCCTGCATTTCTAATGATGGTTTCTATAGGTGTAGAGAGTTTTTTTGCCATTAATACTACAATTCCTAGACAGACCAATAAGGTAATAAAACTCAGAATACTTTCTTTTGCAGTAGGGACAGAAACTACTTCTTCTTTGTTATTGGGTAAAAAATAATTTCTATGTCTCACCGTTTGAACCAATAAAAAAGTGCTGTAAATGGTGAGACAAGCTATAGAAACAAAAATTAATTGAGGTTGTGTATAAACAGGGCCATTTGCGCTGGTGGTAAAATTGGGAAGAATAAGGGTAAGCACTAAAATTGCAATCAAAGAAACGAGTAGGGAATTGGCAGAAGTTCTGGCAAAAAACTGTTCGTGAAATTTCACACTTCCTACCAATAAACTTAAACCTAAAACACCGTTTAAAATAAGCATTACCGCTGCGAAAACAGTATCTCTGGCGAGATGTGAGGTTTCTTTTCCTCCTGCTGTCATGAGCGAAATAATAAGTGCTACTTCTATAATTGTAATGGAAATCGCCAAAACAATAGTTCCAAAAGGTTCGCCAATTTTATGTGCGATGACTTCTGAATGGTGTACTGCAGAAAATACACTTAACATTAAAAAAACGCCACAAAGCATTAAAATAACTGTACTGTCTGAATCGGGAGTTAAAAAGTAAATAACCCAAGCTAGAATAGGAGCAATAACTGTCCAATGGAAAAGTTTTTTTAATTTCATACGCGTTTATATTTAAGTTATATTCCTTTTTTACCTGCCAAAATCATTTCTATCAATTTCACCTTTCGGTTTTCTCTGGTTTCTGGTTTTTTGGCTTCGGTTATCCATCTCATGTATTCTTTCCGGTGAGTGTAAGACATTTTTTGATACATTTCAAAAGCTTCTTTATTCTTTTCAAAAACTTCTAAAACATCATCAGGAATTTCTACAATTCTTTCTTCTTGGTCTTCCCAAAGTTTCACCGTAACCTTATCGCCAAACGTTTTCCCAAGTTGTTTTCTCACCTCTTGAGTTAATCCAAGTAGATGACCATCACTTTTCATTTTGGCAAGGCTTCCTCTGTATTCTACTTTTTCGTCAAGCAAAGCTTTGATTTTTACCTGACCTTTTTTGCCAAATAATTCTTCTGTAGAGAAAGGAAAGTCTACAAAGGCAGCATTCATAGTGCCATTTTGCTTAATTTCTGCTTCAAAAGTGATGTAATCCGTTTTCATTTATGTGAATTTTGAGAAAAAAGAAACGTTTAAAAAATTATGATTTCCTAAAAATAAGAAAATTTGAGTTTTTATAAAAGGTTTTTAAAAACTAAACGGAGTAAAAAGTAATAAAAAACCTCGAAGAAATTTCTCCGAGGTTAATTTTAGAAGCTACAAAGTTGCCTTATTTTCTGATAGTCATTTCGTTTAATAAATAACCAGCTCCGTGATATTTATCCATTACCCAAAGTAAGAATCTTACATCTAGGTTGATGGTTTTTTGCCATTGTTTTTCGAAAACGATATCTCCTGAAAGTGCTTCAGAGTTACCATCGAAAGCAAGACCAATTAATTCACCATTTCCGTTTAAGATAGGAGAACCAGAGTTTCCACCTGTAATATCATTATCTGATAAGAAGTTTACAGGCATATAACCTTTTTTGTCTTTGTATGGACCGAAATCTTTTTTCTTGTATAAATCTAACAATCTTTGAGGTAAATCAAACTCTGCGTCGCCTTTTTTGTATTTAGCCACCATACCTTTCATATCAGTATAGAAGTTATCTTTTACGCCATAATATTGTCTGTCTGTTCTGATTGGTAATCTATCTACTTTACCAAAAGTTACTCTCATAGTAGAGTTGGCATCTGGATAGAATTCTTTTTCTGGCATAGATTTTCTAAGACCGTCAAAATATAATCTAGTGTTTTTAGCAAATTGGTCATCAGCTTTTACATATTTGTCTCCAAACATCATAGCTTCTGCTACCATAATTCCTGAAAATTTGTAAAGCGGATCATTTTCTAAAACAGCTAAACTAGGATTTTCGATGAATTTAAGTAGAGATTCTTTGGTGCTGAAAATAGAAGCGTCTGCTTGGTTAGCTAATTCTGCTGGATTGGAATATTTCATCACCGGAAGTTGATAATCAAACGGTACTTTGTTCTTATAAAGAGAAAGCAAAGTTTGCAACATATCTTTTTCTACTACTGGGTGGAAACCATCGTAAGAAGCTTCTACACCAGCAAGAACTCTTGCTTTCATAGCTGCTTTTCCAGCTTCGTTTTGCTCGATATAAGATTTAAGAGCAGCGCCAATTCTGTAAGGAAGAACTGCATATTTAGCATTTCTTTGGAATTGAGTAGCGTAGTTTCTTTCTAAATTTCTATCAGCAATTAATTTGTAATATGCTTCGATTTCTGAAAGAACATTTCCGTAAGTAGCTTTGTTTTCAGCTAGGTTTGCCCATTCTTGGAATTTAGCCTCTACTTTTTGTTTGTCTGCAACTGTTCCGTTTTTGTTTACAGATTCTATGGTTCCAGCTCTATTTTTCCAGTAGTTTGCTACAGAAGCGTATTGAGAAGCGTAATCTAATCTGATTTGAGTGTCTTTGTCCATGTACTTCTTCATCACATCCATTGCTGATTTAGAAGCTTCTACCCAACCGATATAATCTTTAGTCACCAATTGATTGATTCCATAAGAAGTTAAATATCTGTTAGTTCTACCAGGATAACCCATAATCATGGTGAAATCACCAGGTTTTACTCCTTTCATAGAAACAGGAAGGTGATATTTAGGTTTTAATGGAACATTGTTTAATGAATATTCTGCAGGATTTCCGTTAGCATCACCATAAATTCTGAAAACAGAGAAGTCACCAGTGTGTCTTGGCCATTCCCAGTTATCGGTATCACCACCGAATTTACCGATAGATTCTGTAGGAGTTCCTACTAATCTTACGTCTTTATAATCTTGATATACGAAATAGTAGAATTCATTTCCGCTGAAGAAATCTCTTACTACAACAGTATATTTACCATTTTCTGAATTTTCTTTTTGGATGGCTTTGTATTCTGCTTCGATTACGGCGCGTCTTTCGTCAGCAGACATTTGAGGATTAAGTTTCCCGTTAATTCTAGCAGTTACATCATCCATTCTTACTAAAAATCTCACATAAAGATTTTTTGCAGGAAGTTCTTCTTTGTTGTTCATGGCGAAGAAACCATCTTTTAAATAATTTTTTTCTGGAGTAGAAAGTGCTGCAATAGCATCATAACCACAGTGGTGGTTGGTGAAAAGCAAACCTTCTTTAGAAACTACTTCTGCAGTACAACCACCATTAAACTGTACGATGGCGTCTTTTAGGCTAGAGTTGTTTACAGAATAAATTTCTTCTGCAGTTAATCTAAGACCTTGTTTTTGTAAGTCTTTTCCGTTTAATCTCTTTACGAGCATCATCAGCCACATTCCTTCGTCTGCACGCATTTGTGCAAAGCTCAATAGAAATGTGAATAGTAAAAATATTCTTTTCATTGATCTAAAAAATTTTATGGGTAAATGTATGAATTAAAAGCGATTTTTGAAAATTGGTATATAATTTGACTGGTCTGTTACAAATTACCTATGATGAAAACACGTTTTTTTATAATCAGCTTATTATCAATTTCATTTTTTATGATGAGTTTTGCTCCACAGAAAGAAGTTTCTTCTCTGAAGAGAAAGTGGATGTTGGTTGAATTTCAAGGATTTACCAAGGAAGAACTCATTCAGAAAAAAGCATATTTAGACTTAACTCACCTCGATAAAGGAGGTGGCGCAAAAATGGGCTGCAACAGTATTTTTTTCTCTGTAAAATTGAAAAATAATCACAGAATAAATTTCTCAGGAGTTGGTTCTACCATGATGTATTGTGATGGAAACGTGAAATTAGAAGAAAACTTCGGGAAATTATTACCTACGATAACTAAATATCAAGTAAAAGGACATTTTTTGACTTTGAAAAATAAAAATGGACAAACCATGAAATTTGTTGCCGAAGATTGGGACTGATAATTTGATATTGAGTAGATTTGAAGAAGATTTTGAAAAAATTCGCAAATTTGAATTAAAAAAAATCATCATATCAACTCATCATCATATTAACACATTATCAAATGAATTTTAACCCAGAAATTCTCGGCTTGATTGCAGGAACATTGTCTTGCATAACCTTCGTTCCGCAAATTTTTAAAACTTGGAAATCAAAATCGGTAAAAGATATTTCTGTAATGTCTTTTATGATTGTGGTAATCAGTACTTTAATTTGGTTAGTTTACGGGATTTGGAAACAACTTCCTTCTGTAATTCTTACCAATGTAGTAGTCTGTATATCAGCAGTTATCATGCTTTTACTCAAGTGGAAATATTCTGAAAAGTAAATTCTATAAAAGATTCTTTAAACCTTGAAATGTTCTTTTGGAGAAAAGGAATTTTCTTTGAAAGAAAAACATGAATATCAATCCAGAAGTCTTTGGGTTTATAGCTGGTGGAATTTCCTCCGCGCTTTTTATCCCACAAATTATTAAAATTTTCAAGGAAAAATCAGCCGAAGAAATCTCTTTGCTCACTTGTATTATAGGAATAATCAGCAGTGTGCTTTGGTTGTATTATGGTGTGGTAAAAGACAGCATTTCTATGATGGTGACCAACAGTATTTCTATCGCCATCACCGTTTTTTTATTGATTTTAAAATGGAAATTCTCAAAATCTCTATGATAGGTGAATATATATTACCTTTGTAAAATAATGTAGTCAGTAAACCTTATGCTCGAAAAAAAAGAACATCAATACGAAAAAGCCGTTTTAGTAGGCTTAATTACACAGCATCAAGACGAAGAAAAACTTACCGAATATCTCGATGAGTTAGAATTTCTTGCCTATACTGCAGGTGCAACTGTAGAAAAACGCTTTACGCAAAAATTATCTCAACCAGATTCTAGAACCTTTGTAGGAAGCGGAAAAGCAGAAGAAATCAAAAATTTTGTAAAAGAAAACGAAATAGGAACCGTTATTTTTGATGACGAACTTTCACCTTCTCAATTGAAAAATTTAGAAAGAGAAATGGAAGTGAAAATCCTCGATAGAACCAATCTTATCCTCGATATTTTTGCACAAAGAGCTCAAACTTCTTACGCAAGAACTCAAGTAGAACTCGCTCAATATCAATACCTTCTTCCGAGATTAACCAGAATGTGGACGCACTTAGAACGTCAAAAAGGAGGAATCGGAATGCGTGGACCTGGTGAAACCGAAATTGAAACTGATAGACGTATTATTCGTGATAGAATTACGCTTCTAAAAGAAAAGCTGAAAACCATTGATAGACAAATGGCGACTCAACGAAATAATCGTGGAAAAGTAGTGAGAGTTGCATTGGTAGGATATACGAACGTAGGAAAATCTACCTTGATGAATGCGCTTTCTAAATCTGAAGTTTTTGCAGAAAATAAATTGTTTGCAACGCTAGATACTACCGTTCGTAAAGTGGTGATTGGAAACTTACCATTTTTATTGACAGATACGGTTGGTTTCATCAGAAAATTGCCGACTCAGTTGGTAGAATCTTTCAAATCTACGCTTGACGAAGTTCGCGAGGCTGATTTGCTGATTCATGTAGTAGATATTTCTCACGAAAGTTTCGAAGACCACATTGATTCTGTGAACCAAATTCTCATGGAAATCAATGCGCATCAGAAACCTATGATTATGGTTTTCAATAAAATAGATGCTTTTGCTTATGAGAAAAAAGACGAAGATGATTTAACTCCAGCTACCAAAAAGAACATTTCTCTGGAAGAATGGAAAAAAACGTGGATGGCAAAATCTAAATATCCTACGGTTTTCATTTCGGCCTTATCTAAAGAGAATTTTCCAGAAATGAAGAAAATGATTTACGATGAGGTTCATAAAATTCATATTTCTAGATTTCCATATAACGATTTCTTGTTTGAATATTTTGATGACGAGGAAGTTGTTTAAACACAGAGGCACAACGAAAACACAGAGCATACTGTGAACTCTGTGAAACAAGCTCTGTTTCTCTGTGTTTAAATTTTTAAATTAGATTTTTGCACACTTTGTCATGCTGAAATCTTTAGATTCGACGAAGTCAAAGCATCTAAATAATTATGAGAACTGAATTTTTTAAAAGTAGAATTTTTTTCTACATTTTTCTTGCAATTGTGAGTCTAGACTTTGTAAATGGGCTTCTGCTGGTTTCTAAACCAACAGAAATTGCTGGAATTCTTGTTTTAAAGTGGCTAAAACTTCTTATTAGTTTTTCTACTTTTTTAATGTTCTTCTTAAAAACAAATTATAATCATCAGATTTTTAAAATATTTATTTATTTCGTTGGAATTTTAATGCCGTTATATATTCTACTTTATCACATAAAAGAATTAGTTTTTTATGGTATTCACCCAATTTCTGCTGAGAAATTAATTGAAAATGGCTTTAATTTATTTTTTGCAATTATTCTTTTAATTTTTTATAATAAATATAAAATTGATAATAATGTACAACCAAATCCTTGAAGCCTTACAATTTCTTTCTACACCAGAAAAGAGAGATTTTTTGCCGTATTTTTTTAAAACGGGAAAAGGTCAATATGCAGAAGGTGACCAATTCATTGGTGTAGTCGTTCCAGATTCTAGAAAGTTGGTGAAGGAATATTGGCAAAAAGCCACTTTAGATGATGTTCAAGAAATTTTGAAATCAGAATTTCATGAAATGAGATTAGTGGCGCTGTTGATTTTGGTAACAAAATTTGAGAAAACCAAAGACGAAAAAGAGAAGAAAACACTCGTTGATTTTTATCTAAAAAATACAAAGTATATCAACAATTGGGATTTGGTTGATTTGTCTTGCTATAAATTATTAGGAAGATATTGTTTTGAAAATCAGAAAGATGAAATCTTGAAAAAGTTATCGAATTCTGAAAACATGTGGAAAAAACGCATCGCAATTGTGGCGACCATGTATCATATCAAGAAAGGAAGTCATGATTTAACCATAGAATTGGCGCTGAATAATCTTAATCATCCTCACGATTTGATGCACAAAGCAAACGGTTAGCTTCTAAGAGAAATGGGCAAAAAAGATGAAGAAAAATTATTGAATTTTTTGAGAACTCACTACCAAAATATGCCCAGAACTTCACTTCGTTATGCGATTGAAAAGCTAGAAGAAGATTTACGACAAGACTTTTTAAAAGGAAGAATTTAAACTTTGGAAATTGCAAAAATCATAACGCATTATTTTTTACACTTGATATTTCCGGTGTTTATAGCGCTTGTTTTCTTTAGAGAAAATTGGAAAAAGGCTTATTTCATTATGTTAGCCACCATGTTGGTAGATGTGGATCATCTTTTAGCTACGCCAATTTTCCAAGAGGGAAGAAGCAGCATTGGTTTTCATCCTTTGCATACTTATCCTATGATTTTTTTATACTTTTTAGGCGTTTTATTTCTACGAGGAAATTACAAAATCATAGCAATAGGATTGCTATTTCACATGTTTACAGATTTTGAGGATTTTTATTTCTGGAGATGGTTAATGAAATTATAGTTTTCTCAGTTTGGTATCCATTTCCATTTTATAGGACATTAAACTGGCAATATTTTCAGCTTTAGATTTTGCAGATTCTGCAATTTCGCCAGAGAATAATTGGTCTACAGTAGATTTCCAAAGACTTAACCACGTGTCAAAATGGTGTTTTTCCATTGCCATTTTTTCATTGATCGGGAAATGAGCACCCATTGGATTTCCGTCAAATTTTACATCGGCAAATAACAATGCTTGCCAGAAAATGTACATTTTAGGCAAATGTTTTTCCCAGTTTACTTGGGCGATTTCTTCAAAGAAAAACCCGATTTCTGATTCTCGAACGCTTTCGTAAAAAGTATTAACGAGTAGTTGTATATCTTGAGTGGTGGTAATGTCTTTCATTTTACAAAAATAGAGGTTTAAAACATCAAAAATTTATGATTTCAGTCAATTAGTTTTAATTTTGCATCATTAATGATAAGATGGATTTAGAATTTTATAAAAATCAAGCTTTACAAAAGCAAAAAGAGCACAAGAAATTTCTGGAAAATCTCAAGAAAAAAACACCGAAAAATTTGGATTATGTAGTGCAGGAAGTACATGATGAGGTTTTCGAGGAAATAGATTGTTTGTCTTGTGCCAATTGTTGCAAAACTACAGGACCATTGTATACCGAAAAAGACATCGAGAGAATTTCGAAACATTTGAGAATGAAACCAGCAGATTTTGAAGCAAAATTTCTGAGAATAGACGAAGATAATGACAAAGTTCTGCAAAATTTACCTTGTTTTTTCCTGAATGAAGATAACACGTGTTCCATCTATGAAGTAAGACCAAAAGCGTGCAGAGAATATCCTCATACGGATAGAAAAAAGATTTATCAAATCAATAATCTCATGCTGAAAAACACGGTGATTTGTCCTGCTGCATTTACTTTTGTGGAAAAAATGATTAGTAAAGTTGGTTCAAAATAAATATAAGAGTCAAAATTAAATAAGATATAACTAAACTCGTATTAAGAACTATTTTACATTTTCTATGTAGACTTTTGTTTAGATAAAATTGATTTATTTCAGTTTCAATATTCTCAAAATTAATTAATTTATCTTCATAAAATAAAAATAGAATGAAAGGAAAAATCAGAATGAAAAATCCTATAAACTTCATTTTTAAAATAAAAGCCGAAAGAAATAAAGGAAATAAAAAGAAAAACAAACCAGATCCATAATATCTTGATATTTTGTATTTGGTAATTATTCCCCAAAACGGATTTGATTTATATTGCAAATAAACCTCGTAATATGAATATTTAAATAAATTGATTAGGAATACTTTCATTATTCAAATATAAAAAAGTCTCGAATAAAATCCGAGACTTTCTACCGTTTTACGGGTCTTTATTTTGAAAAAATCATCAATTATTTAGACTACACCTTGTGCAAGCATTGCTTCAGCTACTTTTACGAAACCTGCAATATTAGCACCTTTTACATAGTTTACGTATCCATCTTCTTCTTTACCGTATTTTCTACAAGCATTGTGAATACCAATCATAATTTCTTTCAGTCTAGCGTCTACTTCTTCAGAACTCCAGTTTAATCTGATTGAGTTTTGCGTCATTTCTAGACCAGAAGTTGCTACACCACCAGCGTTAGAAGCTTTTCCTGGGCTGAATAGCACTTTATTATCTAAGAAATAGTTGATAGCATCTAATGTAGAAGGCATGTTTGCCGCTTCTACTACACATCTACAACCGTTTTCTACTAAATTTTTAGCATCTTCTAGGTGAAGTTCGTTTTGTGTAGCAGCAGGAATCGCTACGTCACATTTTACTTCCCAAGGTCTCTTACCAGCATGGAATTCTGCAGTTGGGAATTTCTTCACATAATCTTCAGCTCTGTTGTTTCCAGAAGCTCTTAATTCTAATAAGAAATCTATTTTTTCGCCAGTAATACCGTCTTTATCATAAACATAACCATCAGGACCAGAAATAGTTACTGCTTTTCCGCCTAATTCTTCTATTTTTTTGATAACTCCCCAAGCTACGTTTCCGAAACCTGAAACGGTTACGATTTTATCTTTGAAATCTTCACCTTTAGTTTTTAGCATTTGTTCACCAAAATATACTACACCATAACCTGTAGCTTCTGGTCTAATTAATGAACCTCCGTATGCTAAACCTTTACCAGTAAGAACTCCAGTAAATTCATTTCTAATTCTCTTGTATTGACCGAAAAGGTAACCAATTTCTCTAGCACCTACTCCGATATCTCCTGCAGGAACGTCTGTTTCTGGACCGATATGTTTACACATTTCCGTCATGAAAGATTGGCAGAAACGCATAATTTCGTTGTTTGATTTTCCTGTTGGGTCAAAGTCAGAACCTCCTTTTCCACCACCCATTGGTAGAGTAGTTAATGAGTTCTTGAAAACTTGTTCGAATGCTAAAAATTTAAGCACTGATAAGTTTACTGTAGGATGGAATCTGATTCCTCCTTTATATGGTCCGATTGCAGAGTTCATCTGAATTCTGAAACCTCTATTTACCTGAATTTCACCTTTATCATCTACCCAAGGAACTCTGAAAATGATTACTCTTTCAGGTTCTGCCATTCTCTCTAGAAGCTTCATTCCTCTGTACTCTTCTTTGGTAGCAATAAAAGGAATAACTGTAACCGCTACTTCTTTTACCGCTTGTAAAAATTCTGGCTCATTTGGGTTTTTTGCTTCAATTTTCGCAACGAACTCTTGTATTTTTTGTTCGATAGTGTTTTGTTCCATAGATGTTATGAATTATTAAAGACAAATTTAATTTTTTTTTCTATTCTCACAAGGAATATTTTGACTTTAATGAAAATTATATAAATTATGTTAAAAATTTTATTAAATTCATAATTATAATGTTTCTATTAAAGAAAACATGATGTTATGTGAAAAATAATGAAATATTAAAAAATTGTGAATTTTTAAATTATAGAATATTGCTTTCCGGAAAGTGCTTTAATGTATCCTTTTAACTCAAAATCAAGCAAAATGGGCAATAATTTATAAGGAGGAATGTCTAGTTTTTCGCTCAAGTCATCTAACGAAATTTGAGATTGAGAAGCAATCGTGTCATAAATCGGTTGCAACTCTTTGCTCAGTTTAATTTCTCTCGCAGCAAAAAGGCTTCCTATCTTTTCTTTTTCTTTGCCCAATTGCAATTCGTCTAATATTTCTTCAAAATTTTGTAAAATTCTGGCTTTGTTCTGTGCAATGAGCAAATTACAACCTTGGCTGTACTTATCATTGATTTTTCCTGGCAAGGCAAAAACTTCTCTGTTGTAATCATTGGCATAGCTTACCGTACTCATAGAACCGCCACCAAAAGCGGTTTCTACCACAATGGTAACAGGCGAAAATCCTGCTACAATTCTGTTTCTTTGCAGGAAATGTTCGCGGTCTGGTTTATCATTAGAATTAAATTCGGTGAGTAAAGCGCCATCTTGTTCTAGAATTTCTGCGGCTAATTTTTTATGCTGAGAAGGATAAATAAGATGCAAACCATGAGCTAAAACTCCTGCTGTTTTCAGTTGATTTTTCAAGGCTTCTGTATGAGCGCAACCATCTGTTCCGAGTGCTAATCCGCTTACAATGAGGACTTTTTTATTTTTTAAAATTTCTAAAAATTCTTCAATGAAATGTTTGCCATAACTCGTCATGTTTCTGGTTCCTACGATGGAAATGGGAGTTAAACTTTCGTCTAAACTTCCTTTTTGGTAAAGAATTGCAGGAGCATCATCACAATTAGAAAGTAATTTTGGCAATTCTTTTAAATGGCGAAGATTAATTTTAATGTTATTTTTTTCACAGAAGTCAATTTCCTTTTCTGCGAATTTCAAATAAGTTTCGTTGCCGATTTCTTTCGTAATTTTCGAGCCAATTCCCGGAATTTCTTTGAGCAATTTCTTAGAAAGATGCCAAGTTTCTTTGGCAGAACCTGTAATTTCTACCAATCTCATAAAATTTACATCGCCAATAAGCGGAGTAGCGCGTAACGCTATGGAATATAGATGTTCTTCATGTAACATTCTCAAAAATAAGAAAAAATCGCTTTACTTTTTTCTGATTTCGTCTAAATGTTCCCAGATTTCTTCTTTCTTTTTCTGTGGCATTTCTAGAAAATGTTCAGGATGACCTTCGATGTATTCTTGCCAAAGTTTATCGTCTTTTTCGCTGTAATAATTCGGGAACTCCCAAATGAATTTTTTCTTTTTTTCTTGATGTTTTTTTCTAAAAATTAGCGCCAAAGAAAGGCCAACTACCGCTCCAGAAAGGTGAGCTTGCCAAGAAATTCGGCTCGGTTCGTCTAATCGATAGAATAATTCTTCTGGAAAAATTCCCCAGATTAAACTTCCGTAATACAAGGCGACTAAAAGAGAAACGGTAAGCAGTTTTTTGTCTTTTCTGAAAATTCCACTGAAGAATAAGAAAAATGCAAGCATGTATACAATTCCACTTGCTCCGATGATGCAGGTATAAGTAGCTTCTTGTCCGAAAAAATTCATAGGTGGCAGTAACCAAACTACGAGTCCCGTAACAATCCATCCGTAAAAAAATACATGATTAGCCAATTTAGGATAAAACTGATAAAGCAAGAACAGCAATGCTGCAATCGGCACAGAATTACTGGCGATATGTTCTAAATTTCCGTGTAAAAGCGGAGAAAATATTACGCCTTTTAATCCTTCAGGAACTAGAGGAATGAGGGAACCTTCGCAGTTTTCTACAAAACCGATGTGTTGTAAAAAGAAACCTAACCACATGGCAAAAAGCATGAAGAGAGGAATTAAAAGCGCTTTGATGTGGATGGTGTTTTTTAGCATAAATAAAATGTGACTAAATAAATGCCAAGACAATTTTATGGAAAATTTGACTATAAATCCCCTATTTTTTTAAAAATTATAGACAAAAAGTAAGATTTTTTCGTTTTCAAGACTTCCATTCGTTTTACAAATTGTATTTTTGAACTGGTTTTTTAAATTTTGAAAATGAAGAAGTTGTTAATTTTTGTGTTTGGTTGTCTATCTATAAATATGTATTACTCCCAAATTGAGAGTAAAAGAATTCTAGATTCCATTAGCGCAGAAAACTGGAAAAAAAACATTCCTAACTTAGATTCTTTGGCAGAAATTAATTTGCAAAAAATAGATGTAAAGCACAAGGATTCCATTATTCTAAAAACCGATAAAATTACTGCGGAACTCGGCACAGAGATTCCTATTACACCGTTTCAATTGATTAAGACCAAAGAAGAAAAAGTTTGGTATTTCTATGGTCAAAACAATATGGTTTTTAACCAAGCAAGTTTTAGCAATTGGAATTCTGGGGGAAATAATAACATTGGGATTTTAGGGAAAATCAACTATAATTTGAGTTTCAAAAAACGAAAGCATTATTTAGAAAATAATTTCCAATTAGGATACGGAATTGTAGCAGCAAGCGGACAAACCACTAGAAAAACAGAAGATTTCATCAATATCATGGCGAATTATGGTTATGATTTAGGGAAGAATTATTACTTGTCTTCAGGTTTTCAGTTTATTTCTCAGTTTGCGCCGGGTTATAATTATGTGAAAACGCCAAGTCCGAATTTTGATGACAGAATTTCTAAATTTTTAGCACCAGCATACATTAATACGGGTATTGGTATTTCGTATAATCCTAATGAAAACTTCCAAGTCATTTTTAGACCGATTAATGGTAAGTTTACCATCGTAGCCGATAAACATTTGCAAAAAGTAGGTTTTTACGGTTTAGAAAAAGATGGTCAAAGTCTCAGAAAAGAGTTAGGAGCCATGGTGAATATTTTGTACAGACAAAAAATTTATAAAGACATTAATTTAGTGAATCAACTGAACTTCTTTACCAATTATTTATATCATACAGAACGAGTGGATTTTTCTTACAACGGTCAATTGAACTTTAGAGTTAATAAATTGATTTCTGCTAATGTAAGTGCAGATTTATTGTACGATCATGATCAAATTAAGAGAATGCAGTTTAAGCAAACTTTAGGTATAGGTTTTTCTTATAATTTAGGCGTAGAAAACCAAGACAAGCCAAAAGTTAAAAAAGTAGTAAAGCCGTTTTTATAATGAAATTTAAATAATTTAGAAAAATATAATCCACCAAATTATTGGTGGATTTTTTATTATTACGCTCAATAATAGAGATTTTAAGCATTTGCTTTATCAATTCGCTAGCGAATTTTGCTTTGTTTTCTTAAAAAGGTTAATCTTTTATTTTAAATCTTTGCGTTTTAAAACTTTTAGCAAGCTATCAATTCATCATTGCAGCAGCTCCCGCTCCAATAAGTCCAATGAAAATAATAATGGCATAAAAAGAAAGCAGAATGATAGTTAAAATCCCCATAAATTTATAATGAGATTTTAAAAATTCAAATGCATCTCTAATAGCGTTATTGTCATTGTTTTCAATTGCTTTTTTAGTATTTTCTGAAAATTGATACAAGTAAGAAATTGGGAAATAGTATAAAACAGCAAATGCCAAATAAAGAAGCATCATAAATATTTTTCCACCAAAAGGAAAATCTCCATTAGACATTAATGATGACGGAGCAAAAAGCATTACTAATGAACCCAAAACCATGAATCCGATTCCAACAAAACCTAAAATGGCTAAAAACTTAGTCCATTTTGCTGTTTCTTTTAAAAATTCTTTCGAACGCCAATCGATTACTAAATTATCGCCGTTCTCTACATGTAAATTGTTTTCCATAAATTATATAGTTTAAAAAATTAAGCATTCCAAAATTCTCTATCCAGACTTCTGTATTGTATCGCTTCAGAAATATGATGAGAAAGAATATGTTCTGATTGTTCTAAATCTGCAATGGTTCTAGAAACCTTCAAAATCCTGTCATAAGCTCTCGCCGAAAGATTTAGTTTTTCCATTGCGTTTTTGATGAGGTTCTTAGAATCTTCATTCAGTTCGCAGTATTTTTCTAATTCTTTAGGCCCGATTTGAGCATTGTAACTGATGTCTAAATCTTGGTAGCGCACATTTTGCATTTCTCTGGCTTTCAAAACACGCTCTCTAATTGCAATACTGCTTTCGCCTTTTCTTTTGTCTGAAAGTTGCTCGAATTCTACTTTTTGAACTTCAATGTGAATATCAATTCTATCCAATAAAGGCCCAGAAAGTTTATTCATGTAGCGTTGCATTTCAAATTGAGACGAAGTATTATTAGGATCATCAGGGAAATAACCACTTGGTGATGGATTCATACTTGCCACCAACATAAAACTTGCAGGATAATTCACCGAAAATCTCGCTCTGGAAATCGTCACTTCTCGGTCTTCCAAAGGTTGACGCATTACTTCCAGAACTGTTCTTTTAAATTCTGGCATCTCATCCAGAAACAAAACGCCATTATGCGCCAAAGAAATTTCGCCAGGTTGAGGATAACTTCCGCCACCAACTAGAGCCACGTCAGAAATCGTGTGATGCGGACTTCTAAAAGGCCTAACTGTCATCAAAGAATTATTGGCGCCCATTTTTCCTGCCACAGAATGAATTTTGGTAGTTTCCAACGCTTCTTTCATGGTTAATGGTGGCAAAATACTTGGAACGCGTTTAGCGAGCATGGTTTTTCCACTTCCAGGAGGACCGATGAGAATAATGTTATGACCACCAGCTGCGGCAACTTCCATCGCACGTTTTGCCGTTTCTTGACCTTTGACTTCAGAAAAATCAAAAGGAAAATGGTCTATTTTTTCTTGAAATTCTTTTCGGGTGTCAAATTCTGTTCTTTCTAGTGGAATATCTTCGTTAAAGAAATCAATAACTTGTTTAATGTTTTCTATGCCGTACACTTCCAGATTATTGACAATTGCGGCTTCTCTTACATTTTGTTTTGGTAAAATAATGCCTTTGAAACCTTCTTCTCTGGCTTTTATCGCAATGGGTAGAACGCCTTTTATCGGTTGCAAACCTCCGTCTAAGGAAAGTTCGCCCATGATGATGTATTTTTCTAAATTTTCGGCTTTTATTAAGTCTGAAGCTGCCAAAATCCCAATGGCAATGCTTAAATCATACGCAGAACCTTCTTTGCGCAAATCTGCAGGAGCCATGTTGATGGTAATTTTCTTACCTGGAATTTTGTAGCCTACATTTTTGAGTGCGGCATTAATTCTATAGCTGCTTTCTTTAATGGCATTATCTGGTAAGCCTACAAGATGATAGCCTACTCCGCCTGTGTCTACATTAACTTCTATAGTGATGGTTTGCGCCGAAACGCCATGAATAGCGCTCCCGAAAATCTTTACTAGCATTTTGGTTATTCGTTTTTTACAAAAGTAAAAGTAAGGATTTTTTTGAAATGAAAAAACCTCAATTTTTGGTTGAGGTTTTATTTATTTGAAATGTAGTTCAAAGTCGTCAAGATATAACTTAATCAATTTGGGTAATGTAATACACTTGATACTTAATTCACGACACATAAGAGGAATTTTAACAAATAATTTATTATCATTGCCTCCAGTAGTTTCTTCAGTTACAAGATAAACATTTTCTTCATTCTTAATTAAGTTGAGACATAGAAGTATTAGTTTTATGTCAGCATCTTCAAGATGTTGATTTTTCTTTACTTCGAATTCGACATCATTAATTTTTTTTCGTTGTACTCCAACAACGAACTGATTTTCTACCATTCTTAGAAATTTCGCTGGAGATGGAGCAATTAAAGAATCAGTTTTGTACGGTGTTTTTGATTTCTTTAAAAATGATTTATCTGTCAAAAATGCTAATTGTTTTAATATTAAACCTTTTGCATTATATGTACATTGTTCATAAACCTTATCTATTATAATTATTTCGCCAATTTCAATTTTTTCTTTTATGAAATTGAATAGTAAATTTTCTTTGTCAAACGGTAAGTAATAACGAACCAACGACAAAAGTGAGTTAGTGTCGATTATTACTTTCATTGAATATATTTATCTAATTTATCTGGAGTTATATTTAATGTTTTACAAACATCAAATTCATTTATTACACCTTCATAAAAGGCTGTTTGAATAGTTGAAATTAATAAAGGAGAATTAATTGGTTTAGGTACAGCGCCACCTCTTTGAATTCCATTTTGTTTGTCTAATTCTTTTTGTTTTTGTTCTTCTAATTGTTTTAACCTGAACTGTTCTTCAAAATCAGCCTTTACATTTTTGTAATCTTTGGGCGATATTTGATTGTTTAATAAAAGTCTTGTAAAAATTGCAATTTGACTTAAATGAGTTTTTTTGGAAATTTCTTCTACAATTTCATGATTGTAATCATTTAAACTATTTGCTTTTTCAAGTCTATCAATTACATTTCCATATTCACCTGCAATAAAATAGAAAGCAAAATCATTACACCATTTTTCAATTTTTGATAAATTGTGATTTGCTAAATCTGCTAATTCTAAATTATCAACTTCTTCAATATTCAAGAGATAATGGCCTAACTCATGAGCTAAAGTAAATATCTCACGTCTAAAAGAGCTTTGCTGTCTTTTTAAGACAATTACATTTGGATTTAGAAAAAATCCATCAATATTAGCTTTTTCTTTTTTATTCCAAGTTTCAATAAATTCAAAAACTAAAATATTTTTTTCTGCAAACTTTGAAATTAATGACTTTAAAAAGTCTCTTAAGCTATCTTGAAATTCAGGATATAAAATTTCTCGTATTTCCAACGCAACTTTTTGAGGATTATCTGTGGTTTTAAAAATAGGTAATATCCTATCAGTATTTATCTCAGCTAATTTAGAAATAGCCGATAGAGAAATTTTAAATTCTTCAAATTGATTTACAATTTTTTTTGCACCAATATTTAAATCTGCATCAAATTTTGATTTTCTAAAGAAAATACTTGCGTCTTTTGAAACTTCGGGAGACTTTGGGTCTAAATAAAAGTGAAGTCCTTTATTAAAAACTTTATCAATTCTTTTTAAATGGCTTAATTTTATATTGTCTGAAAGAATTTCTTCTTCTAAAATAGGATTTTTTAAACCATCACTTATTAATATAAGAAGATCATCTATCGTCATACTAAATAATGATAGAAGATATTTAAGCCTTTTTATGTTTTGTTCTACTTTCAAGAATTTCTTAAAAAATTTATTTGTGCAAAATTACAACTTATTTTTCTTGGAAGCTAAAAACCAATAAAATAACTCATAATTTCCAAATATACGAAAGTTTTAAGAACCTTAATATCTCTCTTATTTTCTTTGACTTAAATTCCGCTCAAATTCCACTCAAGTCCCATTCAAGTTTTAGGTTTGCTCGTGGTTTGTTCGTAATTTATGGTACTTTTCCGAGGCTGATTCGAAGGAAACACGAGCAAACCACGAACAAACGTAGAGCAAGACTCCTAAAAGACTGCTTTTTGAGTGCTACTTACTTGGTGAAATTTTTATCAAGAAAAAAGAAAATGCACCCAACAAAAAACCCCAACTTGCGCTGAGGTTTTCTTCGAAATTATATTAGAAAAACTATGCTTCTACTTTTTCAGCAGCATGTTTTTTCACGAGGTCTTGTTGTACATTGGCAGGAACCAATTGGTAGTCATTAAATTTCATAGAGAATTTTGCTCTACCTCCTGTTAATGAACGCAATGTAGAACCATAATCGTTCATTTCAGCCAATGGAACTTCTGCCATAATTTTTTGATAATGACCTTCGCTATCCATTCCAGAAATCATGGCACGTCTGGTTTGTAAATCTCCCATTACATCACCAGTACATTCGTCTGGAGCTAGAATTTCTACATGATACATAGGTTCTAGCAATTGAGGGTGCGCATTATGGAACGCTTCTTTAAACGCACCAGAAGCTGCCAATTGGAAAGAAATATCATTAGAGTCTACACTGTGCATTTTTCCGTCATATACAGAAACTCTGATGTTTTGGCAGTGTGAACCAGTTAATGGACCTTCTTTCAACTGTTGCATAATTCCTTTTTTAATGGCACCGATGTAGCGAGAATCTATCGCTCCACCTACGATACACCAGTAGAAAGCAAATTTTCCGCCCCAAGGTAAATCTTCGAATTCTTTGCTTCTAATATTTACACCTTCTGGTTCTGGCATTCCTTCATAGTAGTTTTCTACTCTCATGTGAATTTCACCAAATTGTCCAGCGCCACCAGATTGTTTTTTATGTCTGTAATCTGCTTCTGCTTTTCCAGTGATGGTTTCGCGGTAAGAAATTTTAGGATTTTTCATTTCCATTTTCACTCCGAAATCTTTTTCGAGACGGTATTTTACCAAGTCTAGGTGCAACTGACCTTGTCCTCCTAAAATCGCTTCGTGCGTATCATGGTCTATTTCTACTTTTAGGGTAGGATCTTCTTCTTTAAGTTTATTAAGCGCAGCAAAAAGTTTTTCTGTTTCTGCTGTATTTTCTACGAAAACAGCTTTTCTCAGTCTGCTTTCTGGGAATTTCATAGGTTCTATTTTTCTATCAACACCTTTTGTATTGAGGGTATTGTTAGAATGTCCGCTTTTAAGTTTTACGGTAACACCTAGGTCACCCGCAACTAATTTATCTACGGCGGTTCTCTCTTTTCCTTCTGCTACGAAAATTTGAGAAATTCTTTCGAGTTCACCGTTATTGGCATTAATCAGTTCATCACCTGGTTTTATTTCGCCAGAGAATACTTTGAAATAAGAAACTACGCCAACTTGCGGTTCAGATTGAGTTTTGTAAATGAAAATAGTGGCTTTGTCTGCAGCATTACAAGCCAAAACTTCGCCATTTTCTAGTTTGCTACCAAAACGGTCAGCTGGAGATGGAGCGATATCATCTATAAAGCCCATAATTCTACCAGAGCCCATATCTTTAGCACCAGAAGCTACAAATACTGGGAAGAAATCGTGTTTTGCTAAACCAATCATTAAACCTTGTGCCAATTCTTCTTCAGAAAGATTACCTTCTTCGAAATATTTTTCCATTAATCCTTCTTCGTTTTCGGCTGCCATTTCTACCAATGCATTGTGCATTTCATTGGCTCTTACCATTTCAGATTCTGGGATTGGTTTTTTCTCTGGTTTACCACCAGTTGCAGGAAACTCGTACATTACCATTCTCAAGGCATCCACAATTTGGTTAAAACTTTCACCAGAGTTCAGTGGATACTGAATAGGAATCACTTTGCTTCCAAATCTATTTTTAAGTTGTTCTAAAGCAGCATCGTAATCTGCTTTTTGGTGATCCATCTGATTAATCACGAAAATAGAAGGTGTTTTGTAATCTTCTACATATTCCCAAACCAATTCAGTGCCTACTTCTACACCAGCTGCAGCATTTACCATAATCAGTGCAGTATCTGCTACTTTTAAGTTGGCAATTACTTCACCTACGAAATCGTCAAAACCAGGGGTATCTAAAACGTTGATTTTATTTTTTTTCCAATTCACGAACATTTGATGTGAGAAAATCGTGTTTTCGCGTTCGTGTTCTAGGTCGGTATTGTCGGAAACGGTGTTGTGTTGTTCTACAGTTCCTCTTCTTTTGATCGCTCCACCTTCGTAGAGCATGGTTTCTATAAATGTAGTTTTACCGCTTCCTGAATGCCCGAGTAAAACTACGTTACGGAGGTCTTTAGTGTTAGTGCTCATATCTTTTGAGTTTTAAAATTATTTTCATCTATCACATCTGATTTACTAAAATTCAGACGGAATGCACTCTGCAATTCCTTATAAGGCGAAAATTTTTAAAATCAAGAATGTCTTAAAAGGCACTTTGAATGTAAAAATTTAGGATACTAAAATTACAAAAGATTTTAATACAATGTAAACTTTGGAACATGATTTTTGAAAGGTCGGGAATTGTGAGGTGATGGAAGCTGGATGTTTGAGGTTAAAAAAAGTAGAAAACATTTCTGTACTTTTTCTAAAAAACTTCTGACTTCTGACTTCTGACTTCCAGCAAAATTAGTTACTTTTATCAAAATTTTTCAAGGAAATGGTTTTAAGCAGAATTTGGAGCGCATTTATTATTGTAGCCATTGTAGTGGCAAGTATTAAATATTTATTTAGCGATAACTACAAAGCAATTTATAATGATTTGGTGGTAGGAAAAAGTGGAGACACGGTTCAGATTGCTAAAGTTCCTGTTCAAAAACTTTCTGCGGAAATTCAGAAATCTTTAACCGAAAATCCAGACTCAGAAATTGCGAGAATTAATTACAAAAAAGATTCTACTAATCAAGTGGCTATTTATAGAGTTCAAAAAGCGGATGGTGTAATCTCTACCAGTAAAACTGCGGTAGAAATTTCCCTTGGTTTAATAGGAATTATGACGCTTTTTATGGGTTTTATGAGCATCGCCGAAAAAGCAGGTGGTATCAATTTTCTTTCAAGAATGATTCAACCATTTTTCTCGAAATTATTCCCCGAAATTCCTAAAAATCATCCTTCTTTCGGTCATATGACGCTTAATTTTGCAGCGAATTTATTGGGATTGGATAATGCTGCGACGCCTTTTGGTTTAAAAGCCATGGAAAGTTTACAAACCTTAAATCCTGATAAAGACAGAGCTTCTAATGCACAAATTATGTTTCTGTGTCTTCACGCAAGTGGATTAACGCTGATTCCGGTTTCTATTATTGCGATTAGAGCTTCCATGAATTCTGCAACGCCAACTGATATTTTCTTGCCCACATTAATTGCGACTTTTTGTGCAACCATGGCCGCGATGATTATTGTTTCCATCAAACAAAAAATAAATCTTTTTCAGCCTACACTTTTGGCTTTCGTAGGTGGAATTTCGGCACTCATTGCATTGTTGGTTTGGTTTTTAGTAAGACTGAGCAAAGAAGAATTAGATGATGTAAGTAAACTCATCAGCAACGGAATGATTTTGTTGATTTTCTTTGCAATTATCGCAGGAGCTGTTTACAAAAAAATAAATGTTTTCGATGCGTTTATTGATGGCGCAAAAGAAGGATTTAATGTTTGTGTGAAAATTATTCCGTATTTGGTAGGAATGCTGATTGCGATTTCATTACTAAGAACTTCTGGTGTTTTTGATGTCATTATAGACGGAATGAAATGGTTTGCCCAAATTGCCAATCTTGATACCCGCTTTGTGGACGGTTTACCAACGGCTTTAATCAAACCACTTTCTGGTTCAGGAGCAAGAGGAATGATGGTAGACACAATGAATGTTTTTGGCGTAGATTCTTTTCCTGCGAGACTTTCTGGGATTTTACAAGGAAGTTCAGATACTACTTTTTATGTGATTGCAGTGTATTTTGGAGCGGTAGGAATTAAGAACACGCGTTATACAGTTGGTGCGATGTTGTTGGCAGATTTAGTGGGAATTGTTACTTCTATTTTAATGGCGTATTTGTTTTTTGGGTAGTATTTTTTCTAAATAAATGAACAAGAGAAGCAGAAATGCTTCTTTTTTTGTAACAAAAAACTCCATTCACCGTCTAATTAAGAAACTTTTCATCCTATGAAAAAAATATTTTCACTCGTATTGCTATCAGCATTTTCTTTAGGGTTTTCTCAGAAGAAATGGAGTTTACAAGAATGTGTAGATTATGCTGTTAAAAATAATTTGCAAGTTATTAGTAATCAGTACAATGCAGATATTCAGGCTAAAAATCTTGAAATTTCTAAAAGAGATAAATTGCCTTCAGTTTCGGGTAGTTTTAACAATAATATGAGCTTTGGAACTACGCAAGGATTCCAAGGAAGTATCGGTAGAAATGATAATTTCAGTAACAGTGCTTCGGTTGGTGCAAATATGCAATTGTACAATAACGGAAGATTGCAGAAATCTGCTGAAAAATCTCAATATGATTTAGAAGCAAGTTTGTTAGATGCAGAACGAGTGAAAAATGATATTTCACTTCAAATTGCTCAACAATATTTACAAGTTTTACTGAATAAGGAAGTAAAAAAAATCTCTGATGAAGCCGTAGCAAATGCCGAAAAAGTATTGAGCAGAGCTAAAATTACCACAGAAGTAGGAACCACACCAAAAACGGTAGAAGCAGAAGCAACTGCAGGTTTAGCAAGAGAAAAACAACGCCAAAAATCTTCTGAAATAGACATTCAGCGTTCACTTTTTTCATTAGCGATGTTGTTGCAACTAAAAGATTATCAGAATTTTGATGTGCAAGAAGTTCCTTTGCCAAGTTTATTAGACGCACCGCTTAATTCTACTGATAATATTGTAGAAAAAGCCTTCGAAAATCAACCGCAAGTAAAAGCTGCTGAAACCAGAATTCTTTCTGCTCAAAAACAAACCGAAATTGCAAAAACTGCTTTTTATCCTTCTGTTTCTGCTTCTGCTGGAATTGGAACCAATTATTTTGATTCTTTAAGTAGAAGTAATGATGGTTTTTTTAAACAATATGGAGATAATTTTGGTCAACAATTAGGCGTTTCTGCAAACATTCCCATCTTTAACAAAGGGATTACCAAATTACAAGTAGAACAAGCTAAAATTTCTGAAAGCATTGCTAAAAACACTTTGGAACAACAAAAAGTAGAAGTTCAGCAAAATGTTCAGCGCGCTTATTTTGATGCCAATGCTAATTATGAAAACTATTTAGCTGCTTTAGAAGCCGAAAAATCGACCAAGTTAGCATTAGAGTTTGCAGAGAAAAGTTATGAAGCAGGTAGAGCTACCATTTATGACTTGAACAATGCAAGAAATAATTACATCAATGCGCAAGGTTCTGTTTCTCAAGCGAAATACAATTTTATTTTCAGCACGAAACTGTTGAATTTCTATGCAGGAATTCCGCTTTCGTTGTAATTCCGTTTTACGTGTTGTGAGATACGAGGTTTGAATGTTTGTAAAATTAGTATTTTTGCAGTCTGTAACTCAGAACTCAGAACTCAGAACTCGAATCTCGTAACTCGTAACTAAAATGTCTGTTTCCGTTTTAGAAAAATTTTTGCCAGAGAATGCTCTTCCTTATCTCAAAATTTGGTTTGGGAGTTATCCTTGTCATCTTAAAATTACTAAAAACAGAAACAGTAAACTAGGAGATTACCGAAAATTGCCCGATAAATCTCACCAAATTACCGTCAATGGAACACTAGAGCCACAATTGTTTTTCTTTGTACTTACGCATGAATTGGCGCATTTGATTGCTTTTGAAAAATATGGCAGAAGAATTTCGCCTCATGGTGCAGAATGGAAGCAGACTTTTAGAGAAATGTTACTAGAAAGTTTGACCGTTTATGCAGAAGATTTACGTCCCATAATTCTGAAATTTTCAAAATCTCCGAAAGCCAATTTTATGGCTTCTCCAGACTTAGTGAAGTATTTTCATGTGCCAAAAGAAGATGATGAACAAACTTTTATAGAAAATCTAAAAAAAGGAGAGTTGTTCGAGTACAAGAAGGAGATTTTCGTAATAGAAGAAACAACAAAAAAGCGTTATCTTTGCAAAAATATTAAAAGCAGCAGGAAATATTATTTTAGAAATCTTGCTCAAGTTAAAAAATTGAAGTCTGAAGATGAGTAAAACTAAATATTGCGTAATCATGGCAGGTGGAATTGGCAGCAGATTTTGGCCAATGTCTACTCAGAAATTTCCGAAGCAGTTTCAAGATATTTTAGGAACGGGAAGAACCATGATTCAGCAAACTTTTGACCGAATAAAGCAAATCGTTCCTTCCGAGAATATATACGTAATCACCAATCAAGAGTACGTAGAATTGTCTCATCATCAGTTGCCAGAGATTCCTCTGGAAAATATTGTAGGCGAACCTGTAATGAAAAACACAGCAGCGTGTAATATCTACATGGTTAATAAAATTGCAGATAGAGATCCAGATGCAAACGTAATTGTTTTACCAGCAGATCATTTAATTATAAAAGAAAAAGTTTTTTTAGAAAAAGTAGAATTAGCCTTTGATTTAGCGAGCAAGCATGACTATCTTATTACGCTAGGAATTACACCCACTCGTCCTGATACTGGATATGGTTATATACAGTTTATCGAGAAAAAAGAGGAAGAATTTTTCAAAGTAAAAACTTTTACCGAAAAACCTAGTTTAGAAATTGCCAAAGCTTTCCTAGAAAGTGGAGATTTCCTTTGGAATGCAGGAATATTTGTTTGGAATGTAAAATCTATTCACAAGGCTTTCCACGAATTTTTGCCAGAAATGACGCATGAATTTGATACTTGCGAATATAATAATGATAAAGAATCTGTTTGCATAGAAACCATTTATCCAAAAGTAGAAAAGATTTCTATAGACAATGGAATTTTAGAAAAAGCGAAAAACGTTTACGTGATTCCCGCGGATTTAGGATGGAGTGATTTAGGAACTTGGACTTCTGTCTACGAAAACGCCGAAAAAGATGAGAACAATAATGCAGTAAAATCTAAGCACGTTCTTACCTATAATTCTAAAGGAAACATCATAAGACTAAGAAACAACAATAAAGCAGCAATTATAGACGGTTTAGAAAACTATATCGTGGTAGATACAGAGAAAGCTTTGTTGATTTGTCCAATTAGCAATGACCAATTGATTAAAGACTACGTTTTAGACTTGAAAAACTTTAAAAAAGGAGAAAAATTCATGTAATTTTATTCTTAAACACGATAAAAACTAAAAGAGAAACTTATGCTAAAGTTTCTCTTTTTTCGTCTATCATAATCAGTTCAAACCCGAACGTTTCGTCTGTGTTTTTTACGGTTTTAATCTGCTGAGTTAATGCCAACAGTTGATCTACAAAAAAGCTGGTTTCAAAAAACTGTCTGTGAATCGTAGGTAATAATTGCATAAAATAATCACGCCCCACTTTATTATTATGCAAATCCATTTTGCGTTGCAGAGGCTCATTGGGAAATAAATCTTCGTGCATTTGCGTGATTTTTTCAGTCCAAATGAGCGCTTTTTTCGGGGAAGAAACCTTGCAGCAATACATCATAATCAAACTGTTCCAAAGGGCATGTCTGAAAGCATTTCCTGCACCGTGTAAACCATGTGTTTTTGGAAATAATTTTTCAGAAATTTTGTACGTTTTATAGGTTGCAAAAAAAGTGAGAACAGAAAAAATAGGATGACTAAACCCTGTTAAAAATAATTTCAAAAGGTTATTTAAACTTAAGCTTTTTAAGACATTAAAAACAAGTTTAGGCGTCATTCTAAGGGTTTTTCTAAGATTAGTAAGTGTTTTTTTGAAAATGTTTCAAATAAAAATCGTAAAACAATTAAGTTTTACGATTTAAAATTATCTCAGAGAATAAATATTCTATTTATTCATCAATAGTTTCACTGTTTTAGAAACCGTTTCTTTAATTTCAGTTCTTTTTACAATAAAATCTACAAATCCTTTTTCCTGAATAAATTCAGACGTTTGGAAACCTTCTGGTAAATCTCTACCGATGGTTTCTCTAATTACTCTAGGACCTGCAAAACCAATTAAAGCGCCAGGTTCTGCCATGATTACATCTGCAGTCATTGCAAAAGATGCGGTAATTCCACCAAAAGTAGGGTCGCATAAATAAGCAATGTAAGGCAATTTTTTATCAGAAAGTTGAGCCAACTTAGACTGTACTTTTGCTAATTGCATCAGAGAGTAAGCCGCTTCTTGCATTCTAGCACCACCAGATTGGCAGATAATCATGTAAGGAAGTTGATGTTCTATACAATAATCTACAGCTCTTCTGATTTTTTCGCCCATTACAGAACCTAAAGAACCCCCGATAAACGCAAAATCCATACAAGAAATCACCATGTCTACACCATTTACGCTTCCTCTTGCATTTCTGATGGAATCTTTAAGTTTTGTTTTAGATTTTACTTCTTTTAATCGGTCTGTATATGCTTTTGTATCTTTAAATTTAAGCATATCTATACTTTCTACATCGGGATGTAATTCTGTGAATTTCCCTTCGTCAAAAAGTATATCGTAGAACTCTGCGCTTCCTATTCTCACGTGGAAACCGTCTTCTGGAGAAACGTAATTATTTCTCTTAAGCTCGTCATGTTCTACAATCTTACCAGAAGGAGTTTGATGCCAAAGACCTTTTGGAACGTCTTTTTTCTCTTCGGTTCCTGTGGTAATATTTTTTTTCTTTCTTTTAAACCAATCAAAAGCCATAGTTATCTAATTTAAGGTTAAAATTGAGGTTTCGAATTTAGTGAAATCTTTGATTTTAGCCTAATGTATTTACGTTATTTAAATCTTCAAAGGCTTTTACTAATCTATTAACGAAAGTTTCTTCACCTTTTCTAATCCAAACTCTTGGGTCATAGAATTTTTTGTTTGGTTTTTCTTCACCTTCTGGATTACCAATTTGAGTTCTTAAATACTCGATATTAGAATTCATATAATCTCTAATTCCTTCTGTGTAAGCAAACTGAAGGTCTGTATCGATGTTCATTTTAATCACACCATAAGAAATTGCTTCTCTAATTTCTTCTAATGTAGAACCAGAACCACCGTGGAATACAAAGTTTACTGGTTTTTCAGAAGTTCCGAATTTTTCTTGTACATATTTTTGAGAATTGTCTAAGATTTTCGGAGTTAATTTCACGTTTCCTGGTTTGTAAACACCGTGAACATTACCAAAAGCTGCAGCGATTGTAAATTCTGGAGAAATAGCTTTCAATGTTTCGTAAGCGTATGCTACTTCGTCTGGCTGAGTGTACAATTTAGAAGAATCTACATCAGAGTTGTCTACACCATCTTCTTCGCCACCAGTTACTCCTAATTCTATTTCTAGAGTCATGCCCATTTTAGCCATTCTTTCGAAATATTTAGTAGAAATGTCTAAATTTTCTTCGATAGGTTCTTCTGATAAATCTAGCATGTGAGAAGAGAACAATGACTTACCAAATGCTTTGTAATGCTCTTCGCTTGCGTCTAATAATCCATCAATCCAAGGAAGTAATTTTTTAGCACAGTGGTCTGTGTGAAGAATTACGGTAGCTCCATAAGCTTCTGCAAGGGTATGAATATGTCTAGCGCCTGCAATTCCTCCTAGGATTGCAGATTTTTGATTTTCAGTACTAAGGCTTTTTCCTGCGTTAAATGCAGCTCCTCCGTTTGAAAACTGAATAATTACTGGAGCGTTTAATTTAACTGCTGTTTCCATAGTAGCGTTTATGTTACTAGAACCTACTACGTTTACTGCAGGAAGTGCGTAATTATTTTCTTTTGCGTGTGCAAAAATTTCTGATACTAATGAACCTGTGGCAACACCTGCCGGAAATTTTCTGCTCATTTTTCTTTTGTTTTATTATTGATTGTTAAATGTAAATTTCGAAATGTAAATTTAGTGAATTTTATGCTATTAATACTAATTTCTTTTGTCTTTGCCCCACAGCAATTTCTGCCTTAAAGTTTTGAAAAAGCTCAAGTCTTTTGGGTGCATTAAGATCAGTTGGAAGTCGGCTTTTTTTACCGTAATCACATCATCATTTTTCATGTGATAGAGTCTAGAATCTAGAGAAAGAGAATATTGTGGCACTCTGCTTTCTACTTTTAAGGTAATTTCTATATCGTCTCTTAAAACAATAGGTCTCACGTTAAGGTTGTGAGGCGCAATTGGCGTAAGCGAAAGAATTCCGTTTCCTGGCGAAATAATAGGGCCACCACAACTCAGTGAGTATGCGGTAGAACCAGTAGGTGTAGAAATAATTAAACCATCTCCCCAATAATACGTAAGAAATTGCTCATTAATATGCGTTTCTATGGTAATCATAGAAGTGGTTTCGTTTCTAGAAACGCTCAAATCATTTAGTGCATACGGAAAATCAATAGGAGTACCAGAAGAAGTAACGTGCAAAACGCTTCTTTTGCTCAAATTCATTTCTTTGGTGATGATTTCGTCTATGTGACTGAAGATTTCATCCTTAGAAAAACTTGCCAAAAACCCTAATCTACCCGTGTTTACTCCGATGACGGGAATTTCTAATTCTTTGATAAAGTTCAAGGCATTTAAAATAGTTCCGTCTCCCCCAAAACTGAAGAAAAAATCTATTTTTTCTTGTTTTACATCTTCGTAGTTAGAAAAAGTGGAAAACTCTTTAGAAAATTCTAAATCTTTGAAGAGCTGTTCATATATAATAGCTTTTACACCTCTTTTGTTAAGTTCTGATATAAACTTACTTAAGTATAAAAATGTATCTAAGTCTTTTTTCTGTGAATAAATGGCAGCTTTCAAAATAAATCTTTTTATAAACTCAAAAATACATTAAAATTCTAAATATTTTTGAAAATATTGATATCGGTCTTTGATGAGTTCTTCTTTTTCGTCGTTATAAAATTTATGAACTACGTGATAACCAAATCGGTCGAAGGTTTCGTCTATAGAACTTAAATTATCATGATTAATTTTCATGGTAACTTGTATTACATCATCATTTACATGACTGATGAACGCTCCGTAAAATTTAGAATTGTTGCTTTCTACAATTTTGGCAATTTCGGTCATCGAAAACGATTTTAAGTTGGTTTCTACCGTTAAAACCGCTCCGTTTTCAGAAAATAAAGGATATTTCGACAGTTCATTAAAAACATCATCGTAAGCAATGTATCCTAGATATTCTTCATTTTTATTGATAATGGGAATAATATTAGCGTTAAAAGTATAGAATAATTTTACAGTGTCTAATACGGTTCCGCCTTCTAAAATAGCAAATCGCTCTATATGAATAAGGAGTTCTTCTAAATTTTTATCAGGATTTTCTTCCAAAAATTCCTTGCAGATTCCTCCCAAAAAAAGATTGTTTTTTTGCACAAAAACATGGGTGAAACCAAATTCCGAGGCTATTTCTAGTGCTTCTTCTGCAGATGAATCAACTTCAAAAGCGGGAAAATCTTTGGATATGTATTCAGAAATTAACATGTTGCAAAGGTAATTAATTCTTATCAATCAGCTAAATGACGGAAATCATAAAAAAAATTTTCAAACATTTTTGAATTTTATTGAAAAAAAATTTTATCTTTGTCACCTTTCATTTTTACTTTTTATTAGATTTATTTCAAACTGCATTGCTTCTTAAGGGGTTATGCAGTTTTTTTATGTAAAAATGCTAGCTTTTTTTCTTTCTCAGAAAAATTAATCCTCCCAGAATAATTGCACCGCCTATTCCTTGTAAAAAAGTAAAACTTTCTCCGTCGATTATTCCCCAAGCTACCGCTACAATTGGCATTAATAAAGTTACGGTAGACGCAAATAGCGGATTAGAAACGCTCATTAATCTATATTGTAACATCATGGCTAGTCCAGTTCCGAAGATGGATAAAGTCGCTACAAATCCCAATCCTATCATGTTTTCTCTTGTAAAAGAAAACTCGTGAAAGAAATTTGAGAAATATAAAGCCAGTAAAGACGGTAAAAACAAGACGTAGAAAAATACAAATGAGGACAAGAGTTTTGCAGGAATATGCGTGAGTTTTGCGCCAACTGTAGTCACGCTTACAGCGTACAAGAAAGCTGCAAAAAGTAATAATCCTATGTAAAATAAGTGTTCTGTATTATTATCATGTCCCGAATTCATCAATAAAATCACTCCAAAAAAACTGATGACAATTCCCAAAATTTGTCGAGGGGTAGTTTTGGTTTTCCAAAATGCTGCACCTACCAAAATAACAAAAAGCGGCATCGTAGAATTGATAATTCCTGCAATACTGCTGCTGACTTTGGTTTCCGCAATAGGAAATAAGAACATGGGAATAAAATTTCCACAAAGTGCTGCAATAATGAGCCATTTTAGATGTGATTTAGGAAACTTTTTGATGTTCAATAAAGCAATCGGTGAGAGTAAAACCCCAGAAATAAGAACTCTTAGCGCTCCTACTTGATAAGGATTAAAATGTTCCAGCGATTTTTTTATCAAAATAAAAGAAGAGCCCCAAATCAGAGAGAGCAATATTAATAAAATCCATTTTTCTTTTTCAGGGTTCATATTTTTTAATTTTTTGGGCGCCAATTTCCTCGTTCCGCTCTCGCTTTTTTAAAATTTGTTAATTTTAAAAAGAGCTCCGCTCAACTCGGGGCGCAATTTTTTTATCATTTTACGTTCTCGTCTGAGAAATTTTGTTTTAAAATTTTCAGAAACTCCCTTTTAGGAATTTCTTTAGCTCCTAAAGAGGCTAAATGCTCAGTGTAAACTTGGCAATCAATCAATTGATACTGACTTTTATATTTTTCTACAAAATAAATAAAACCCGCTTTGCTTGCATTGCTCACTTTGGCAAACATGCTTTCTCCGCAGAAGATATGACCTAAATCTACACCATATAAACCTCCTACCAATTCATCATTTTCCCAAACTTCTAAGCTTTTGGCTTTTCCAAATCGGTGAAGAGTGCTGTAAGCTTTTATCATCT
Source organism: Cloacibacterium caeni (assembly GCF_907163105.1). Classification (GTDB taxonomy): domain Bacteria; phylum Bacteroidota; class Bacteroidia; order Flavobacteriales; family Weeksellaceae; genus Cloacibacterium; species Cloacibacterium caeni_A. The sequence goes on along the minus strand of NZ_OU015321.1, from coordinate 2,240,684 downwards.
CATCGGTAATCCATGTTCCGTCTTGTCCTTTTCTTTCTGCGGCTTGGCAATTTTTCATCACTTCTTCGAAACATTTATTTTCGGTAAAAGTAAATTTCCCCTCTCGCAGAATTTTCTTCATGGATTTAGAAATTTTCAAATCTTCTGGAAACAATACGAATCTAGGATCAGGACACCACCACAAAATATCATCTTCAGGATTAAACCACGGGAAAATCCCGTTCTGATAAGCAAACCAGATTCTTTCTGGAGATAAATCTCCGCCCATTGCCAATAATCCTCCTTCAAAATCATACAAAGCAGGGTCTGGAAAAGCAATTTCTTCGGAATCTAGTAGAAACATATCTTATTTTAAAAATGAAATCCCACTTATTAAAGTAGGATTTCAAATGTATAAAATTTCTATTATTTTAGAAAGGTAAATCGTCATCACCTTCGTCTGCGAAAGGATTTTCATTAGTAGTAGCTGGAGTAGCCACTGCAGATGGAGCAGCATAAGTAGGTTGTGCACCGTTATCTGCTACTTTTTCTAATCTCCAAGCTGTAATAGAGTTGAAATATTTTACTTCACCTTGTGGGTTAGTCCACTCTCTACCTCTAATATTGATTCCTAATTTTACAGTTTCGCCTTCAGAAACATTATCTAATAAATTAATTTTATCTGATAAAAATTCTATTGAAATAGGCTGAGGATATTGTTCTTGAGTCAATAAAACCATTTCTCTTTTTTGAAAACCACTTGCAAAAGTCTGGGTATCAAATATTTTCTTAACCGTTCCTTGTAATTCCATATCTATTAATCTTAAAGTTGTAAAAGTAATAAAAAGAGAAACAAAAATCTAATTTCTAAGTTTTTTTTTCAAAAAATAAAATTTTTCAAAAAAAAGTTGTGAACATTAGGAAAAAGTTTCTATATTTGCACTCACAAAAAACGAACAAAGTTCTTTAAATACTAGCGGATGTGGTGTAATTGGTAGCCACGCCAGACTTAGGATCTGGTGCCGTGAGGCGTGGGGGTTCGAGTCCCTTCATCCGCACACGAAATAGAAATGCGAAAATAGCTCAGCTGGTAGAGCACAACCTTGCCAAGGTTGGGGTCGCGGGTTCGAATCCCGTTTTTCGCTCTCCATTTTGCCCTGGTGGTGGAACTGGTAGACACGCAGGACTTAAAATCCTGTGTCCGCAAGGACGTACGGGTTCAAGTCCCGTCTGGGGTACAAAAAACGCTGTTAATCATTTGATTTTCAGCGTTTTTGTTTTTTAAGGGTGGCTAAAAGGGTGGCTTATTTGTGGTTTTATATTTCTTTTGATTGTCGGTATTTATCCAATTTTTCTTTTCTCTTTTCCCAATCTGGCATTTTTAGTGTTAGTAATTCAAAAAAATCTTTATTATGATGTTTGTGAATTAGATGACAAAGCTCGTGCATGATAACATATTCTATGCAGCGTTTCGGAACGTGAATTAATCTAGGGTTGAAAATTAATTTATTTTTCACGGTGCAGCTTCCCCAGCGTGTCGGCATTTCTTGAAAATTAATTTTAGAAGGGATGTGATGATTTTTTTCAAATTTTTTCATCATGGGAAGTGCTATTTCTGAAATCTTAAGTATCGCACGTTCTTTCCACCATTTTTCAAAAATTACAGAAGCGTTTTCTTTCTTTTTTACCAAAATTAGGAATTGATTTCCTAAATAAGAAACTTCTTCTTTTTTAGAGATTTTTATATTAATTTTATATTGTCTTCCTAAATAAAATACACTATAACCAGATTTCATTTCATAATTAGTATCATATAAATCAAGCGTATCAAAATAATTTTGTTGCTTGAAAATCCATCTTGTTTTTTTGTAAACCCATTTTTCTATTTCTTCCATGTTGGTTTCTAAAGGCACAGAGACTTGGACAGTTTTGTCTGGTGAAACCTTAATTCCGAG